>JAEZKP010000021.1 GCA_023436145.1 Fibrobacterota bacterium
CTTGATTATATCTGCACCTTCGCAGGTTCCTCCGATAGAGAACCATATTCAATTGAACTTCTAAAAAAATTTAAGGATGCCACCTGGATCGTAAACAACAATAGCAGACGGTTTAAAAAATGGGCAACTCAAAATGGGATAGACTCCAACAGAATTTTAATTACTCCTATATGCAATTCCACCCTGGAAGAGATCAACAGTTTCAAAGAGATAATTACCCGCAGAGAAAAGAGTAACGGTCTGAGAAGTTCACCCATTATAGGATTTGTCAGCAGTCCTTATCATATGCGCAGAATCTCAGTTTTATTTGCTCTCTCCAGAAACAAATTCTTTAAAAATGGCTTCTTTCTTCCAGTACCTATAGAGAAGACCAGCTTTTCCAAAGAAAAGCTACGGGTCTGGTGGAAAGACACTTGTACCAAACGGGTTGTAACAGATGAGATAAAAAAAATGGCAGGAAATATAATTTTAAAGATACCGCTTCTTGGAGATAAGTTAAAGAAACTGGCCAGTAAATAATTGATGCTTACTAATTCAGGCTAAAACCCTTACCTGAGACATATCGATATGCACCGCAGCAGAACCCAGTCCATTGACTTCTAAAATTAAGGAAAGCTGATCCTTTAAGGAAGAGACCACACCCTGAATTCCTTTTAATATTCCGGAGATGACCTCTACTTGCGATTGCACGACAATCGGTTGAGTCACTGGTTGGACCACCAGACCATGCTCAAAAGCCATATAAATTGCAGAAATTTCCTTTATGAAACGGTTCTGGTTTTTAATTTCTATTAGATTGACCACCCTGCCAGTTCTGAAAATGTCTTTGGGCACATCTTGAGCAAAACAGATATAACCAGGAAAAAGAGGTACAGAAAAGTAGCGTTTTTTATTGGTACCCGGACGAATACTCAATTTCTCGTATAACGGCAGATAATATTCAACCCCATACTCCAAAAAGTCGAAAGCAAGCTGTTTTTCCTGCCTGGGCTTAACCTTGGCAATCCACCAACGCTCATTGGCCTGTTCGATGGGCTGATCCGGAAAACGGGTTGGGGGTACTTTTTCCATAAAAATTTTTCCTGAATTCTACCGGGTGGCTGGTGTTGATTCTGTTAAATGAATTAAAATACCTTAGTAAAAGGAGTGGAAGCAAGAGCAAGAATCTCCTCTGCTATTATTAGTTTATTGTATAGGTTATAATTTAACATTTATGACAGTTTTCTCTTGTATTCTCATAACCGATTGATTTATTTATAGGATAAGTGTTCTTGAAGTACTTCGGCTGGAAAGTAGGAAAGACCGTCGTAAGCATGATTTGTGACGCGATTTCTGCTCTTTATATTTCTATCGACATCTTAAGATTCAAAATATGGCTCTTACATTGTATTTCTGTTGCCGAAATTGTAAAATTCTGAACCTGCTTGAAAACGGTAAGGAATATGAAGCGATTGAGAATTTCTGGATAAATCAGTAACATGAAGAACAAAATATTAATTCAGTTTGGCTAAACGGCTCTAAATGGTAAAGATTAAAAGGAGAAATTTCATAAACGGACGGAACAGATGTCGTTGAAGATAGGTGTTGCAATTACTACTCATAATGAATTTTATCAGTTAAAAAATTGTATCAAATCATTGCTAAGGATTAGAAATCCATTATTACATATTGAAGTTGTTGATGATGGAAGCACAGATGGAACAATTGAATTAACTGAGTTTTATAAGACCCGGATTAACACAACCAGAGGTAGTGGCCAATTATGGTGGGCAGGAGGAACCAATACTGCCATTGTTCAATGTTTGAATGCTGGATGTGATTTTGTTTTGTTAGTTAATTCAGATGTTATTATATCTGAAAAAGCTCTCGATTGTCTATTATCGACTGCGAATGATTTTTTCCCTGCCATTGTAGCATCAGTTGTTGTCAACTATTCCAATCCCGACTTTGTCTGGTGGGCGGGCAGTAAATGGGGACCTATTTTAAAAAAAATCCCGGTTTGGACTAATAAATACATATACAAAAGAGGCATGAGTGTAAATAAACTGCCCTGCCAACCCTACGAAACATCGGAAGCCCATGGCAGAGGGGTTCTCATTCCCAAAATAATTTTTGAACATGTCGGTTTTTTTAACCAAAAGGCTTTTCCTCATTATGGTGCAGATACAGATTTCTCTTTCCGCGTAAACAAGGCTGGATATAAGATAATTGTTCAGCCAAATTCTGTGGTTTATCTTAATGTAAAAAATACTGGTCTTCACAAAAAGGACAGGTCGTTTACTAATCCGTTTATTAACTATTATCATTATTTGTTTAAGAGGAAAAATGGTGAAGCTATCAGGGTCTGGTGGCTCATCACTATGAAACACTTGCATTTTCCTGCTTCAATTTTTTCCTTTTTATTCTGTATAGCTTTGAATACTTTTAGATTCTGGTATTCCTGGATTATCAAAAGAAATAAATAATCTATGATCAACTTTCTATTATTATGAAAACTAACAATAAAGTACTTATAAATGCAATTAGCATCCGGACAGGCGGCAGTGAAACATTTCTCAGAAATATCATCCCGCTGGTTACGAATCTACTGCCAGATTTTTCTTTTTTTCTTATAATAAGGTCCCCAAAAGATGCATATTATCAGAATCTGGGTAAAAATGTCAAAATAATTGAAGTTAATGAAAGCAAAGTCGGATCACCAATAAAACGACTCTACTTTGAACATGTGATAATCCCTTCTTATCACCTTAAATTCCACACAACAATACACTGGCAAATGGATGAAATCCTGTCACCATTCTTGCTGTTTTTCAGAGCAAAAATGATTGCAACTTTTCATACAACCCCGATGGTATTCTTGAAAAATCTGACTAATGATGGTTTGGTCAGTGTATTGTATATGAAAGTGATGAGACTTATTACAAGTCATATTGCAGATATCGCAGTTTGTGTATCCTTTCATGCAAAGGCCGAATTGACAGGGATTTACCCATCGATTATTAACCGTACAACTGTTATATACCACGGTGTAAATGATTCTCTGTTTAAACCAGGCCAACCCGATACTGCCATTATTTCTAAATATGGGATTAGAAAAAAGTACTTATTATCTATTTCAAACCGATTCGTTTGGAAAAACTATTATAGACTGGTACAGGCGTTTCTTCTCTTTCACAAATATCAGGAATTGAGAGATTATGACCTGATCCTGGTTGGTGAAAGTAAAAATCACGATGAGGAACAACGAATTAACGATTATATTAAAAATAATGGTATCGCAGATTTTGTTAAACTATTGTCATTTGTTGACCATTCTGAACTTCATAACTTTTACAAGGGAGCCCAGGCATATGTTTTTCCATCACTTGAGGAAACTTTCGGGTTAACACTACTGGAAGCTATGGCCAGTGAAATCCCTGTTGCATGCTCAAGTTGGGGTGTTCTCCCTGAAATTGCAGGATCTGCTGCCGCTTATTTTAATCCTCTGGATCCGGAGGATATATGTAAAACTCTGTGCGATGTTTGTTTAAATGTTCAATTAAGAAATGAATTAATAAGGATTGGAAAATCTCAAATCAAGCGATTCACATGGAGCAATTGCGCCACAGCTTATGCTTCGATCATAAAAGGTTTTGCGGACTTTTAAAATGACAACCACTAAATTCAAATTAAATACGAATGAATACTGTGCATGTAACATCCTCCGCAGGACAATCACTGATATCCCTGCTACAGATGATTTTCTATCTTTTGCCATAAATAATCAGATAGCAGCTGCCGCTGGACATATACTTAGCCTAAAATCAACGGAATTGAATCAGGTCGAGCAAAGATTTATTGAAGAGCACAACAGGGTTCAAACCATGCTTGAGCATTATTTTACAGAACTGGATCATATCGGGAATATTTTCAGTAAAAATGGTATAAAGGTGATTTTATTGAAAAATACAGGAATTGCAAGGGCAATATTTGATTGTGCAGGGTGTTGCCCGATGGGAGATATGGATATTCTTGTTGAAAAAGAAAACTTTCTAAATGCCCACAAGTTACTTGTCACTGAAGGATATACTTTCAAATTCAGAAGTGATCTGGAAACTGATGATATACAATGTGCACTGAGAAATGGAGGTTCTGAATACTGGAAAATACTGAAAACAGGTGAAAAACTGTGGTTGGAATTACAATTCAGACCAGTTGCCGGCCGATGGATCAGCCATGACCAGGAACCCGATGTTGGAGAGTTATTTGAACGGTCTATTGCCATTTCAGGATCATCTTTAAGGCTTTTATCACCAGAAGACAATCTTTTACAGGTTTCTCTTCACACAGCCAAGCACTCTTATATAAGAGCTCCGGGTTTTAGATTACACACAGATGTTGATAGGATTGTAAGATTCCAAAATATTGATTGGAACATTTTTCTATCAAAGGTCATTAGTTTAAAGGTCAAGACAGCTGTTTATTTTTCACTGCTTATTCCCAGAGTTTTATTAAATACTCCTGTACCCCAATTTGTTATTAACAAATTAGCACCAGGAAATTTCAAAGAAATGATTATCACCGGAATCTTAAACAGGGCAGGACTTTTTAATCCTGATAAAAAGAAATTCAACAAAATAACTTACCTTCTATTTAATATTCTTCTCTATGATTCTTACAGGCAAATTTTTCTTAATGTTTTTCCAGGCAGAAATCGTTTGATTGAACAATATGGATGCGATTCACATTCAGTCTGGATTTATTATTTTAAAAGAATTTTAGATTTATTATTTAGAAGACATAACATATAGGTTTTTATGGTTAAAATAATTTTTTTAAATCAAATGGCCGGCCCCATGTTTCTTGAGATGACTGAAGATATTTCTGATGCCATTGCTGATTGTGTTTTGTTTACAAGATACGACTGCTTAAACAATAAACTCAGCTCCGCAAACCTGATTATTAAAAAGGCTCCTTGTTATAATAGAAGGTCAGTACATAACAGATTAATCTCATGGCTGCGTTATTTTCTTAAAGCTTTATTCCTAACATTTTCTTATAATAACAAACCAGTTCTTTTTATTGTATCAAATCCACCATTTCTTGGCCTGATAGGCTATATTAATAATCTTATACGGAAACAAAAATATATAATGCTGGTATACGACATTTATCCAGATATTTTATATGCATTAGGAAAGTATAAAAGACCTTTTGTTTTAAACTTGTGGAATAAATTAAACGAGTTGGTTTATTCACGTGCATCTACCGTTATAACAATTGGTTATGATATGGCTGAAAAATTAAATAAATTCAAAACTAATCAACTTGAAGTGATTAGATGCTGGGCCGATACAGACATTATTTTTCCCAGAGAGAAATCTGATAATGTTTTGGTGAAAAAGTATGGCTTATCAGGCAAAAAGATATTGCTCTATTCAGGAAATATGGGTTTTTCCCATAATATAGAACTTCTGATCGAAGCAGCTAAATTAATAAACAGAGATGACATACATTTTCTTTTTATTGGAGATGGAGCTAAACGTAATGCAGTAGAGAATCTTGCAATGTCAAATAAAAAACATGTCACACTACTTCCCTTTCAACCCGAACATATGCTCCCTTATATAATGTCTGCAGGCGACATTGGTTTTGTTGCGTATCAGGCTGGGACAGAAGGATGCATGGTACCAAGCAAAGCATATTATTACCTCGCTGGTGGACTATGCCTTTTTGTAATAGGAAAAAAGCCCAATGAACTTGCTGAAACAGTGGAGAAATATGAATGTGGGAGAAGTATCAGGTCAGAAAATGTAAGTGATTTGGTGGATAATATTTACCAAGTAATTGACAACTCTCATTTACTTGATACTTACAAACAGAACGCCAGACAAGCATCGGTTAATTTTTTTTCCAGAAAAAATACAGCTCAGTTTTTACCATTTCTCAAATTCTGAATACACTATGAGAATGACTGAATTAATCCAAAGGGAACCATTTGGTGAATTACTGGTAGAATCCTTAAAAAGATTTTTGGATAAGGAATACCTGTGTTCCGAGATACTCTGGGACGAAAACAATGGTAATATATCAGAATTTAAGTCTTCAGGATACCAGATCTGGTATGTGAATTATTATACAAATGCTATTTTTACCGCCTGTTGCAAGAAGCATATTTTAAAACCCTTAATTAACGAATTTTCCAAAAGTACAAAATGGTGGAAATCAATTTTCCAAAAGTTGTATGTATTCGCCTCTTTTT
Organism: Fibrobacterota bacterium; assembly: GCA_023436145.1. Classification (GTDB taxonomy): domain Bacteria; phylum Fibrobacterota; class Chitinivibrionia; order Chitinivibrionales; family Chitinispirillaceae; genus JAAYPC01. The sequence goes on from JAEZKP010000021.1 coordinate 6,242, forward strand.
CAAAAACATTCTCTGGAACCCTGAAACATGCTGTTATCGCCATCCGTCCCCAACTTAAAGATTGGCAACATATACTCATTATACCAGGAAACCATAAAGTGCGGGTTCTGGATTTTAATAGTAACCTATGCCATTCTGTAATGAAAAAAGGATACTCCACAGATAAATTCTCAGAAGAAATTCAGATCAGAAAGAAAATGGAACAGCATGGGTTATCAATACCAGCAATATTAAAAACTGATTTGAATAAAATGATTATCACCGAAGAAATCATAATAGGTACACCACTGAACAGGTTGCCAGCAAAAAAACAGCATGCCTGTTTATTACAATCACTCGAAATGATAACCTTAATGCTGCAAGCGACAAAAAAAGAAATTTCCATAAAAAAATATTTAAAACAGTTGAGAGGGCAAATACAAACAGCTCTTTCTTCAAGCACCTGGAATGATAGTAGCGTTATTCAAGATGTTAAGTATTTGGCTGGTTTTTTATTTGAATTGGTTAATCCTGAAACAGATTATTCAATCATGTTTGCTCAGTCACATGGTGATTTCCAACCAGCTAATATATTATGTCAAAACGACAGAATCTGGCTGATCGATTGGGAATATTCTGCTGAAAGACAATACGGTTTCGATCATCTTGTTTACCATTTACAATCCAGAGCGCCCCACAACCTATCGAAACGTTTAATTAAACCACTAAGTCGCTTACAGTCACATAGATCCGAAGACATTTTCGGAAAGCAGTTATCTGAAGAACTGTATGAAAAAAGAATACAGCTTTTTTTATTGGAAGAATTGTTAATCAGGCTACATGAAAATATTTTTCCTTATCATACAACTATCGATAAAGGTTTTCACATATTCATTAATGAGTTAAAAAGTTATCTGGTACACTTTAAAAATTGATTATCATATGAAAAACATGCTCATTTCTATTTCTGGCATTGATAACGCTGGAAAAACTACTCAGATTGAGAACCTTTTAGCCTATTTCAAAGAAAAAAATGCCAAAGCTGTCAGAGTCTGGAGCAGAGGTGGCTACACACCAATATATAACTTTCTCAAAACAATGTTACGGCGCGTACTGAGAGGTAAATTGCCCGAACCTGGAAAAAGCCTCCAAAGAGAAAAACTGTTACAAACTGGTAATATTAGTAAGATCTGGCTATTCCTGGCAATATCTGATTTAATCCTGTATTATGGTATCTATATACGAATGCAGAAATATCTCTTCAGGCGAATTATATTAGCAGACCGATATTTAATAGATACCTATATTGATTTCCGTCTCAATTTCAACAGGATACCTTTTTACAATTGGTATATCTGGAAATTATTAATATCCGTAACCCCTACTCCTGACAAATCCATATTTTTATCAATACCCCTAAACATAGCACAAAAGCGGTCTGAAACCAAAAAAGAACCTTATCCAGATAGCAACGAAATGCGCATTTTACGTTTCAGATATTATAAAAAAATCGGTAAAAGATGGAAAACCATTGATTGTACAAAAGATATTAATTCCATCACAGAAGAGATTATCAGGTACATTACGAGTTAGTATTTTTTTTCTATCATCATATCACATTGTTTTAAACATTTTTGGTTACAATCAGATAAACCATGAAAACAGATGTTATGCTTACATACGGCTGGGTACGCTCAACTTACGCAGCATTAATGAATTTTAAGAATCATCAAATAAATGTCTCTATCGGTGATTGTTCTAAAATAGGTATGTCACAATGGTCCCGTTTCAGAACTAATAATTTTTTCTATACTGATCCGATACAAAATAAAGATGCATTTTTGAATGAATTAAATTATCTGATAAAAAAAGAAAAGCCTGTAATGCTTTTACCCTCTCACGATGAGACTGAAATTATTGCATCTGAAAGTGAGTTCATTTCCAAATATACCTTGCTTCCCATACCATCTATAGACCAGCTCCGATTGGCAAACAATAAATCAGAGACACAGGAATTTGCCCAGAAAATAGGTGTAAGAACCCCTCGCCGTTTCTATTACTCTCAACCTAAGGATATTCTAGGGCTCATACCAAATGAATGTAAGTCAGTTATTCGGCTAAGAAAAGGTAATAGTGCAAAGGGTGTTTTCTACGCTTGTGGTACACAAAAAACATATGATTTATTATGTCAGATTATAGAGAAATATAAATGCGATGAAGACAGATACCCTGTTGTTCAGCAATATGTATCAGGTGAGGGATGGGGGGTATCTTGTTTGTACTGGGAGGGAGAGCGTATTGCTCATTTCACCCATAGAAGAATACGTGAAAAAACAGTGACTGGTGGAACAAGTACTCTCCGTGAGCACCAACCTAATGAACAGTTAGAAGCATTCGCATTTTCACTTTTAGACAAGTTACAGTGGCACGGGCTGGCAATGGTCGAATTCAAATATGATCCATTAACCGAAAAGGGATATTTTATAGAAATCAATCCTCGCCTGTGGGGTTCTATACACCTGGCAATATCTGCAGGAGTTGAATTTCCTTATCTTTTATATCTCTGCGCTACCAAAGGAAAAAATTCAACTCTATCCTATTTTTCAAATTGTAAAATCAAATATCCCTGGCGCTCCCGATGGTATTTGGGAGATTGCATTTTAGCTTTCCAAAATTTGTTAAATTTTAATTTTCGTGATGGCATTCGTTACTTGTTACCAGGTGAGACTGATACCTATGATGACTTTAATATAAAGGATCCATTAGCTTTTGTTGGTGAAGTGTGTTACTACGGAATGAATTTCTTAAGAAATAGAAGCATTAATCCTGTTAAAAATGGCATGATCGGATAAACCACCGGCACTCAACTTTCTGTTTTCGTTAACAAATGGTTAAAGCGTTGTCTTTTTCCCCAACCGGTTATTGTCATTTTCATATTATAACCAATGCTGAATCCAAACAGCATGTAACCAACAGGGGATATATTCCACAATCCATAAAGAGCAAATATACCCATAGAAAAACTGAAACACCACCATGGTATGTAGAATGCAGGATTGTCTGATGTTATTAATCCGGACTTGATTATTCTGGCTGTTGTAACCAGATAAATAAGGTAAGCAGTTATCAGAAATATTCCTCCAGGTAAACCGATTGCACCAATGAAATACAACCAGTGATTATGTACATGAATCCCGTTCTTATTAGGAAACAATTCCTTATTTCCGCTCCTATCAGTTCTTTCATCGATTCTAAATCCTATTCCGATCCCTCTATAAGGTTTTTCTTTAACGATTTTTAATGTAGTGTTCCATAAGTCAAATCTACCGGCAGAAATATCACCCTGAGATTTATGAAGTATTCTCTCTGACCATTGATATTCTGCAAATTTACGGATAGGTTTTATTTCAAAAGCATCTACAATCAAAACAGACAATGTTATAAATGTCAATAGTGGGATCAAGAGCTTTTTGTAGAAAGATTGTTTTTTGTATTTTGAGGTTTTTCTGCTCAGGGAAAAGTATAATACCATAATAACAGAACATACAGAAAGAAGAATTACGGACTTGTTGAAATTAATCAGTAGAAAAAAAATAATACTGTAAAATCCCACAATATCTATTTTGCGCCTGGATCCCGAAATAATAACATCATTTGAAAAAATGAAGAAGTAAAATGATATTAAGAAAAATTCATTATAGTGAATTCTCCCTGAAAAGGATGATGGGAAGAATATTTTTTGGATACCTATAGATATACCCAAAATTGCAAAGATGATAATTATCTTTTTTAAAGATTGTAGTAATGCGTAGACTTTAGCTTCATTAGTATTGACGGTACGACCGATGATAATGAGATTAAATATCCAGAATAAAGTTTCTGTGTCTCCCCAATATCCTATATATTGTTTTCTGAAGCCATTTTGAATCCCGCTGATAATGAATAGTATAGAAATCATGAAAATGAAATGCCATTTTTTACTTAATTTATCTAGTTGGTAAAAATAGGAATTCTTATCAAAAACATAGAATATTAACCATAAATAATTAACGATGTTCATGATTATCTGAACCGGTTGCCAATAAAATATAAACGTCTTAATTTCTACTGTATGTCCGATAATCATGTCCAGGAAGGACTGCATTACTATGCCGTATAGAAGAATTTTACATATTAAAAAAGACATATACTCTCAATAGCGCTGCAATTCTGAAAGAATCAATTTGATATTTTTACTTTTATTATATTCTTTCTCCACTTTCTCTCTACCGGCTTTACCCATTTTTAAAGATATTTCCGGGTTATCTGCAAGAAACTTGATAGCCTCGGCTAATTTAAAAGAGTCGTTTGGATCAATAAGCAGTCCTGTATTACCATTCTCAACAGCATCTAGTGGTCCAGGAAGATTGGATGCAATTACAGGGATTCCTACAGCACCAGCCTCAATGATTGGTCTGGGAAAGTGAGGGGCTGTAGATGGGAAGACAAGCATATCAGAATTTTTGAATGTTTCAACAGGATTTGATGTGAATGGAAGTAATTCGATTTTATGAGCAATACCAAAGCCGCATATTTTTTTCGTAAAATCAACCATCACACTATGGTTCAGTCTACTAAAAATCCTGCCATGTTTTGCAGGTTGAGTGTCAACTCCCAGAAAGACACACTTAAAATCAGTCCCACTTTCCTTAAGCTTAAATAAAGCATCCAGAAGAACTTGATATCCTTTTATACTATTTAAACCACCGGTATATAAAATCCTGGCCGGGTTGTGCAACCCCTTTCGTTCTACATAATTCCATTTTTCTACATCAACATAGTTTTTCACAATGCAACAGTTTTTATGTTCAATTTTTAATCGGGCTAGTTCATCTCTACCAATTCCGAAAATTGTGTCGGCATACATTTCTAATACTTTGCGATGCCATTTGTCCAGTATGATGTTTTTTAAATACATTTCTCTTATATGAATTATGACTCTTGCGCCCGATTTTTTAGCGGTTTTAGCATATAAAAAAACGCATAGAGAATTCAGATAAACGATATCGGGTTTTATTTTGTAGATCAGCTTGATAAATTGCCATATTGAAAAGGGAATTTTCGAGTAGTTTTTAAGAGCAAAAAATAAATGTATCGGATTGAAAAAGTTAATCCACCCTCCAACCACAGATCTTACCTGAGATAAATCTGGTTGCACTATAACATCAACACCCATTTTCTGAAATTCCTGTTTGACTAACTTATCATTACGGAGTAACAGAACTGTAACCTTCATTCCTTGCTCAATAACAGTCTCTATTATCTGCCTTAAACTAATAAAGGCACCACCGACCCCGGCATGTTGAACAAAAAGTATGTGTTTATTTCTCAGCATTTGATCATCAATCTATCTTTAATTTTATTGATGATAATTGTAGGAGCAGAACCTCCGTTTTAACCCAAGCGAACTGTCTGCCCAAATTTCAAATACATAACCTGCGTCGATACAGGGTATATTCAGTTTTGCTAATTGTAATAGAATGTTTGGTTTTCCTATACCAGCCCCTAAAAAGGCAATATCAATTTTACCAATAAATTCATCGACATTAATTTGATCAAACATAGATTTACTATTTGATATTGCCAACCAGTGGATTTCTTTAGCTCCCAAATCGAATAGTGAGCTGATTATTTTTTCTTTTTTATTTTTTTCAGCGCCATTAATCAGCAATATCCGCTTTCCCGCAAATAGTTCATGCTTGCCTGAACCGGTCAGCATGGGGTAGATAAAATAAAAAGGAACATAATTTTGAAATGTCAAGTCTATACTGAATTCCTTTAAAAATTTTCCAAACAATCTGTAATAATGCTGTTGAAAGGGTTTCCTGCCACTTGATAAATGTATTGCCAGAATTCCTGTTTCTGAGAGTTTAGCCAGCATATCGCCATATACTTTTCTAATATACCTTACTTCAGAAATATCATATTTTCCACTGGATACAAAAGGTAGAGTATGAGCGCTTATACGCTGATATGGGAAAAAAAGTTGCAGAATATAATTTACATTATTTTTCAACATTTTTTTAAACGGGTATTTAAAATTCATCCACTGGTAACCAAGCAAGGTCAAAAACTCCCCATCACTGATACGACAAACAGGGAGATAAACTTTTCCTATTGAATCTATTATTTTCCTTCTGAAGCTGAGAAACCATTTATCGCATTCTATTTCTGCAGGTGCATATGTATACATACCCTCACACTGTTTCTCATAACCGCTGATAAGAAAAGGTATTTTTATTCCGAACATGATTGCTTCCTAATTTTTTCGAAATCAAACAAATTTAAAAGTTGCCTTATTCTTATCTCCCATGTATGCTTTCTTAAGCAGGTATCACGCGCTGACTCCCCTATTTGTCTGATCATTTCAGGTCTTTGCAGCAGCCATTTGCATATTTCACCGGCCTCTTCGAATGATCCATAACAAAGGATATCATTACCAATAGAAAACATTTCTGCTAATTCCGAATTAAACGAAGTAAGATAAACACTGCCGCACATCGGGACTTCAAAATCCCTTCCTTTCAGATGCATTATGTTATCCATGCTCTGAACACCACCATTGCCTATCACAATTTTTGCCCGGTTAAAAATTTTAACCATATCTTTTTGAGAAAGGAATCCATTAGGCCATCCTCTTCCCCAGCAATCTACTTTAATATTACATTTTTTTAAAAAAGCAACCAGATCCGCTCTTTTTCCGTAAGCCTGCCCGACAAAAACGACATCCAGATCTTTTTCGGTTTTTATTGGAAAATAATAATCAGGATCTGCAGCTTCAGGAGCATACCAGGAAATTCCACCATCATTAAGAATAATCTGTGCACCTGATTTCCAGGTCGTCCACATCAAATCAGCATGTTTAACTACACTTTCCTGCCCTATTTCCATTTTATATTGTATACGATTATAATACCTGTGCTTGTCATCCAAACCCATAATCACTGTCCAAATCCCTTTTTGTGAAAGGCTCTTTAATAAATCAGCAGATATGTATATGGTGTCAGCATAAAAAAAACACAGGGATACAGGTTCGCGTTTCTCCTGCTCTTCAACAAACTTCAGAAATGCATTTGCGATTTCCCTTCTTGATGCTTCTCCAGGCCTCAATTTGTTAGCGGCTTCATATTTTCCATAGTCAAACAAACTGAATTCACAATTTTTCGAGAACGCATCCCAGAGACCATAGCGTTCCCAACTGCATGTTCCAAAACCTACAACTTTGCACTTGCCATTAATTTTGTTCCGTTTTAGTGATTTTTCACTCAATAATCGGGATATCAGCTCAGGATTATATACTCTCTCAGACGAAACTGTGAATAATTTTTTGTGAACAGTTTTTCTATACATCCGCAACTGTTGCCATTTTCTGAACATTAACCAGTAACGGTAAAGACAGTTTTTTCTTATTGCTTGCCTGGCATCCATTTGTAATTTATTATCCATCCCAGTAGTATTTTTCTGATTGTTCTGTTTAGAACCAGAGTTGAAATAATACAGCAGATCAAAAATACTAGTGCAGTAATTATAAGTGTAAAAAATGAGTTTACAATATTTACCTTGAAAAATACAGATGAAAGCAATACCAGCACGCAAATGTATATAGCAACTTCCTTAATGATTTTTAAAACATCGGATTCTGTAATTTTAAAAATTTCTTTGAATTTTTTGATTAAAGATATTCCACATATTAATAGTGTTACAATAATTGAAGCTACTGGCAATCCAATAACTCCCATACATTTCATTAAAATTATGGTCACAGGTACTTTTAAACATGCTTCCCACAACAAACAGTAATTAACTACCTTTATTTCACCTGTTGAAAATATCAGATTTGAGAGCGCATTACGGAAAACATTCACTAAAAATAGGATGCAGATTATGCCGGTTAATAATTGCCCTCCGAACATTTCTTTACCAATCCATAATTCAATGAATTTTCCGTTAAACAGAAAAAGTCCAAAAGCACAAATCAGAGAAATTTCCATGGACAGGACAAGTATAATAATAGGGTGTTTTTTTTTGTCCTTGACATCATCATCTGATTGCATGTTTGCAATGGTAGGTATTGCAGCAACAGATATTCTGTCAGGAATCGAAAAAAGAACGTCTTTAACTTTAGCATTAAATGAATATACAGCTGCAACAACAGGGTTAAGAACTGAAGAATTCAACAAAGCATCCGAATGACTGCTTATTACAGTACTTGCCTTGCCAATAATTGAAATCGCAGATAATCGAAACATCTTTTTAATATCAGAAAGGGAAAACGAAATACTTTCACCCGAAATCTTTCTCCAGATATGTAAAAAACTGCCTCCGGTTCCTATCAGAACCACTATGGATTTTGCTGCAAATCCAATTGCAATAGCCATAACTCCCAACTTTAAAGACAAAGCAAGAAGAGTAGCTGATATGGATACCACAAATGAAAGCATGCTGGTCACAGTCAGACTCAGCGATTCCTGAAGACCCAAAAGCAAACTGCCAACAAATTGTGAAAAAATAGTTATTGCCGATGAAATGACTGCCATCATTACTGATTTTTTAAATAGTACAATCTGATTATGATCAATCTTGATCCAATTGTCAATTGTCACAACAAATACAGTGCCTGCCACCAGTATTGCGAATGCCACTGCAAGGCCGTAAATTAAACATGTGCCGCAGGTTATGCCCAGTTTTCCAGATTCATTTCTGTTAAACTGACTGGCAGTTTTTTGAATAAAAATAGACGGTAAACCTAAATCTAATAATGCAAAGTATGCGATTATATTACCACTGGCAAGCCAGTAACCATAGACATCTGCTGGAATTTGTTTCAGGTAAAAAGGGACCAGAACTATTCCCTGAATTATCGCAAATAAAACAGCTATATATGAATGACACAAATAAATAAAGGAGGATCTAATCCTTTTTTTATTGCTTGAAGACATTTTTTCTTAATTCAGAATATAGTTTGAATAAAACCTTTTTTATAAAACTGAAGTTTTTTGGATGATATCGGAAACATTTTGGTATTTGCTGAATTTTAGATTCAGCAAACGGAATATTATGCCACAACAGCGTTTTACAACCAGCTAAAAAAATCTGCCCATTTAAACCTTGAAATAAATAAGTGTGATATCTACTGTTTTTAATTAACGTCTCCGGATCATTATCTTCTATTTGAAAAAGCTTGTAATATCTCTGCTCCACGAATATGGCATTGAAGTCTGTTGTGCAAACGAGTTCATAATTTTTTTGTTTACCTAAATTATAAATTGACCGAATACTGCTTCCGATATTGACAGATTTGTGAGCCTTTTGGACAAATTCCAGATGGCTGGGAATAGTCTGATTAAATTCGATCACAACTACCTTTGGCCTATACTCTTTTACAGCATTCCAAATATGGTAATCATTTCCATCTACATCTATCGATAAGAGATCGAAATCGATTGGAATACTTGTTCTTTTTAACATCTCATCTAATTTCTGCTCACCATCCCACCCGACATAAGCATTTATCGGAGTTACATTAGGATAACTCCTGGTGTTTTTTACCAAATCCTTGAACTTATGCTTATCTGCTTCTATTAATATTGCCGAATACCCTTTATTTTTAATTAAATTGAATGTATTGCTCATATATTGAGCGTCCCAGGCGCCGAATTCGACACACCACTGGTTATTGTCACCAATAATATTTAACACTCTTTCCAGAATACCATCTTCTCCACATTGTGAATATACATCTTTTTTATATTCTCTTAAATCTGTCATATTTATCATGCTCCGATAACCATCTCAATAGTTAATGTAAAGCTATTTGGTGAATTCAAACAAACCACAGGAATAGATGCTATCAGTATAGAGCTTCCAGTCCGTATTTTCGATCAAGTTACCATTATCATCTACAACAGAGAAACTCAACAGCTTCAAACTGCTGAACTGATCAATTATAGTTTGAGGATTAAAAATTCTATGCGCATTAAACTCGACCCTTTCTTTACCAATTGGAACTGAGAAGTATAAAATTCCACCGGCTTTGAGTACACGAGTCATTGATTTCATTACTTTAAAACAGGCATCAGGATCTATTATGTCTCCATATCTCCCCAAACCAAAGTGTTCTACTGCATGCAAACTCGAGAGCGAATCAATTGAGTTGTCCGGAAAATTATTTAATGTTGTTGCATCCGATTGTATGAAATTCAGCCCTGGAATATTATTTTCCAGCGGTCTTATGTCAATAACAGTAACATTTCTGAATACCAATAAATGTGAGATAAAACTATTTATTTTTGAACCTATATCAATATGTGTTTCAGGATCCCTTTTATAGATTTTTCTGGCTGCCCACAAATCCTGATAAAAATAGTGACTTTTAGAATCGCCTGCAACAGACGATCTCTCATTTAGCAGCGGATACAGGTTTGCTAACTTTGCCTTTAACGAAGCAGTTGTGTTCTTTTTATTATATTCATTTAAATTATTAATAAACCAAAAAAAGTTATTCAGAGAAAAAAACAGCTTTTTAATATCTATACCAAATAATGCAGAATACCTTAATAACTTCTGGATAAGTCTCATATTTTATTATGTCCATGCTCTGATTTGGTGGAAGTTAAGTGCTTAATTATTGTTTATCTATGATATTGACTCAAGATTTCTGACGTTATGAACACGAACTATATATTAAAACAATTCCGGCTACGGTAAAAAATAGAAGTTTTCCAAATCTTAGCGCTGATCGGTCCAATGCCTTCAAATTCAATCTGCCGGAAACCTTTTTCATAAAGGAACATAAAACCATCCAAATATTTCTCTCTATCACTGTTATCCCAAACAATTACCCCATCTTCCTTTAAAGCATCAATTGAATTTCTTACACAGTTAACCCGATCCCGGCCATCAATACAAACGATATCAAAATATCGGTGATAGTTGGTTATCAGTTTTGAATATTCTCCGTTGTATACCAATTCCTTATAATAATATTGCACATTTTCAGGCATTAGCTCCTTCATTTTCAAAAACCAATTCTGGTCGTGTTCACATGCCACAACGTTTCCCACATTTTTACTCCACCACAAGGTGGAAAAACCGCTGCCATATTCAAATACTTTCATATCAGTTTTAAGCCTGCTTTTGAGAAATGAATTCGCCGGGTAAGTAAACCACGGTAAAGGGTCTCCATTTTTGTCGAGTGGAAGTCCTTTTTTAAGGCTTTTCATCCAACCTATCTGATCCAGAATTATAGAGATATGGTGAAGTTCCAAATATTTCTGGAATATCCAGAACTTTATCAGCATTCTCTTTACAGGAATTTTAACCGACAGCAATATATTACCAAACTGGTTATGCATACATTAAGATCCAAGGGTGATCAAGACACTCTTTCCAGCTTATTTATTTCATAGACTAAGCTGTTACAGAGATTTCAAGAATTATACAATAATCATGGTAGTATTACAATAAATTTCAATCGCTTATATGTTTTTTACGTTTCAAATTCAGACTAGATAGCTAAGCCTAAAAGTAATCCCAACCTCCCCCCTCTTGCTCCAATAATCCTTTTATTTTCCCTATTCTTTATTATATTTGTACCTATAACCGTTACAATAAAATATTTAGGCGCTTAACCTCTTTTTCAGTTCTGAAAACGGGGTATGTAGGAATAAATCATGCAGTTACCAGTTCTGTTTTCATATAAATCAGTTCTTAAAATATTAGCTTTGAACTCGTTGTGTCATCTCTTTTTCCTTCAGACTCCGGTTCTGAGTACCTCTTTAAGTGAACAGTTACAATCCCAGATTCAGGATACCGATCAAAAAATCCAATATACCCAATCGGCCATCTCTGCCTGTAACAACACTCTTAATAAATTAGCCGCAGACAGCGTCGCTGCAATCACCAGCTACCAGGCTAACACATCCCAGAATAAATCTCCTCTTTCTGATATTGATAAAGAGATCGCCAGTTTGAGCCAGAAAGTGACCTTGCTCAATAAACAGATCTTTGAAGTAAAACAGGACAGTTCCCTAACAGTTCATAAACTGGACTCCCAAAAAATCTCTTTTAGCAGAGAATCCACCAGACTCCAGCAACTCATCTCCGCCGCTTCCAGTAGCATTAAATCCATGACCGAGCAGCGCGATCAGCACATTAAGACTGCATCCCTTACCAGTAACAACGCTCTGGTAACAATCAATGCAGAAAACGCCAGGATCGATCTGCTTTTATCCAACCATCATAATGAGTTGACTAACCTTAATGCCAGAAGAGAAAAACTGAAACAGGATTCCATTCTACTCACCACCCAGCTGTACAACATCCAGACACTTGCATCAAGTGATCAGAGAAAATACGACAGCCTTATTGCCACTGTTAACCATCAGGTTCAGCTGGCATCCAACCTGGTTTCTCAGGCAAAAACCAAAAGAAACGCGTTTTTGACCACCAACAATCAGATTCTTCAAAACTACACTGCACAGCGGGCTAAAACCGTTTCAAACACCGGGTTAATCTCCGCGAATCTGACCAATTCCCAAAACGAGTACAACCGGATCCGCACCAGTCTCAATGCGATAATTTCCAAATACGAAAGCGGAAAAGCACCTCTGGTAAAAAGGATCAGGGAGATTGATTCAACACTCCATACCCGTCAGATGCAGAAAACTCTGTGGAAACTAATGGACGAGAAATGGTCTGTAGACAGTGCGGTCAGTGCTAAAAGAAATGAACTTGACGAGATAATTCAGCAGGCTGCAGTGAAAAGAAAAAATGCCATGAAACTTACCGAACAGAAGGAAGCCGAACTTAATGCGCTTCTTGGTAAGTTGGATCAATATCTGGAAAAACCAGGAGTAAAGCAAGCCGCATCTCAGCTCAATAGCTTGACAGCAGCCCAGAGGAAAGCACGTATCCAGGAAGTACGCTCAAATATTGACAAAGACATTATCACCCAGACAGCCCGGAAAGAAGAAGCTTCCAAAGCATTGGCTGCATACGAAAAAAACAACCCGGCAACAAATAACCCCTCGGTACAGAAGTTACAGCAGCTCGAAAAGACTATTTCTTCTCTTCAAAAACAGAAAGAGGATCTCAGCAGGCAGAAGGACTCTCTTGACGCCCTGATCGGTTCGCAAACTCAGCAAATCAGTAAAGCAGATGCCGGATTTCAGAAAGAGATTGGTACACTGGACAGCTCACTTTCGCTGCACTCCAGAAAAAGCATCTCTCTTTCCTCACAGCGAACCCAGGTACTTCAGAAACATACCCTTTCACAGAAAACCAGCCAGGATTCCTTAAATAAAATAGTCATTGAACTTAAAAATATAGACAACCGGATAGCTGCACTCAACCGGGACATAATCCTTTCCAATAACCGCAAGGAACAGATAAAAGCAGAGACAGTTAATTTAACACAGGCATTTGAACAACAGAAAACCCAGGCTGGTGCAGCAGCCCAGAATCTTATAGGACTCATTGCCAGTAAAGAACAGGAATCAGCTTCCCATTCCGCACAACTACAGCAATTAACACAACAGCATGGCATAACAGTTCAGGAACTGCAAACCAGACTTAACACCTTAAGAAACACCTTGCAATCACTGAACAGTCAGCTTTTTACTCTTTCTGCCCAGCAGCAGAATTTACAAAAACAGCAAAGCAGCCTGAATCTGAAGCTTCACACAACTGAGCAGGATCTATCCAAAAAGATATCAGAAATCAATACTGCAAAAATCAAAACAAAGCAGGAACTTCTGACTCTTCAATCAGAATTACAGCAGCTTAACACCAGAAGAACACAATTAGCCCAATCTCTTGAAGCAGAAAAAGAACGTCAGAAAAAGGCGGCTATCTCCTATAACTCTCAGAATACATCTACTGATTATCAGCAATCCAAACCACCAGTCCAAACAATATCCCCTGTCAAACCACAGCCAGTACAGGTTCAGCAATCCCAGACAGTCACTCCAGCTTATTCCAAATCGCTACAACAGTATGATAGCCTGATAAAGGTGCGAGAGCAGGAACTGTTAAATTTACGTGCACAGCGGGAAAAAACGTTACAGGAGAATCAGGTTCTGCAAAAAAAGCAACATACAACCACGTCAACACCACCCACACCTCCAGCAACCGCTGCTTCAACTGCCACTTCAACTGCCACTTCAACTGCCACTTCAACCGCTGCTCCAACCGCCGCTCCAACCACCGCTTCAGCCGCCACTTCAGCCGCCACTTCAGCCGCCACTCCAGCTGCTGCTCCAGCTGCCGTAAAAAGGGTACAACCATCACCACAAAGCAATGAGCATCAGGTAATGTCCCAAAAGATAATCGAGCATATCTACACCTTACTGGGAGAAGACAAAAAAGCGGATGCGTACCGGTTATTCACCACTAATAAAAAATTTCTTCAGACAACTGCACCAGTGGAAGCAATCAGGATTCTTGAGTCCTCGTTTATTGATATGCAACCCGGCGCAGCTAACGCCAATGACTGGTAGCATTTAAGGGCACCTGGTGGAAATGCCTGGAAGAATATTGGGATCATGGCCTTTGCGAGCTGCTAGCATACGAAGTTGTTCGATAAGTAAAGTGTTATTCTGACGGGCACGTTTCTGTAGAGCTGGAAGAAAATCTTTAATGCTATTAAGTATTTTCTGACGCTGATCCCAGGCCTTATCGATAAAAGTGATTATTCTTCCGGAAGTGATATTCTCAAAAGGAGGCATGTCTAGGCCCATCTCCTCCAGAAAACCAGTGATTTTGCCGGAATAAGGAAGAGGGACAAAAGGGATCTGCTGCAAGGCGGCGAAAATGAGAAAATGAAGTCTCATACCTACCGCAAAATGAAGCTCTTTCATTATTCCCATCAGCTGATGAGGCGTATATTCAGCATCAAGCACACTCACAAACTGAGGCCAAACCATCTTTGCAATCACTGCGTATGAGTGGTGCAAGTCAAACAATGTTTTCCTTTCCATGGGAACAAAAACGATTTGAGCATTATATCGCTCAATAAGATAGTCGGCAGCATCAGCAATAAACTGATGATAATGCTCAACCTTCAAATCCGGAGCAGCCCTACCCGGTTCCCGCACCGACATTCCTATAAGATTTCTGCCTCTGCCAATACCTGCTTTAGCTAAAGTATCGGTTGGAGCCGCATCAGGTTCCAAATTAAAAACAGGATCTGCAGTCACCACGATTTCTCTATGGACTCCAATATCCTCAAGCAAACGAAACGATGGTTTATCTCTGACAGTGACAATTGAAGAATAATTAAGCACCTCCCGAACTATCTTCTGGGATTCGGGATCTTTGAGCGGACCGGCTCCAACTGCATACACCATAATAGGAACACCCTTTTCATTGGCAATCTGAGCTTCCCGCAGATAGTCTTTGGCATCAAAATCATAAAGAATACCGCCACCTCCCACGATAAGCACATCAAGATCTTTAACCTCCAGCTCAGATTCCCTGCGACTCAATAACCTCACTGGTACACACTTTTCCACAGCATGCCGCTTTTGGGTATCCTCCGCATCACGACTGAACACTACAATCTCCGCTTTAATAGAGTTTCGAATCTGTGCAATTATAGATTGCAGTATCGCTTCATCACCCATGTTCATTCCGCCATATGAGCCCGTGATACCAATTTTTACCGGTTTATCTGCTTCAATCATAAGTGCACCCCATTTTTATTTCAACTCAGGATCTCAACCCTAAAGACCAGCTAAGCTATTAAACGGATGATCTGGTGTTCTAAAGAGTTGTAAATATGGGACTATCAACTATCATACCAGAGTTTTTCATGAATTGGTTTTTTTTGCAAAGAAGAGAGCATTGTTTTTTCTTTTTGTCAATCGTAAATGATATTCAACCGATCCAGTATCAGTTTTAATCTTTTGTCCTCGACATCGGGTAACAAACGGTTTGTCTCTGTTACAGATTTAGAACTCAATAAACCAGCTAAGGAAACCGATGCAGATTTAAGCATGGCTGAGGTAATATGCTTTGACTTTTGATCCATAGCAGCCCGCAGCAGATATGGACAGGACAAGGCAGCATTCAGGCTGTTTTTTCTTTTTGAGTCCAAAGTAATAATGAGTGCATCAGGTCTGAATTTGACGATGCTGGGTATATAGTGGTTTAAATTCCTATTTAAAAAAAACAGGATCGGTTTGGCAGGTAATTCCATGACAATTCTTCTGATATAATCAATTTGAAAGTCGAAAACGATTAACAGATCAGTAAACATTGATGCATATGATGCATATTCAAAGCCTCCATTTTTAGAGGAAAACATCATCGATGGATCAGCGCCCAGTAAGAATAACTGTTGCAATGCGGCAATTTTCAACACATTATTGCCTAAGCTCAAAAATCTCATTTCGTTAAGTGATTTCTTTTTGATTTTAGTTACATTTAAAACTGCCGCTCCCAGAGCTACAGCAATACCCGTAACTTCAGAAATGACCGGAATAGTCATCTCCCCTCTCAGTAAATTCTGAAGCTGGTAACAAGCAGGGTTATTGATACCGGTAAGCAGGACTCCGGAAAAAGATGATTGAAGACAGACTATAGTCTTTTTTATTTCCTGAAGATTTCCTGTGTTCAATTCAATATTGAAGATTTCCAGATCTGCTGCTGATTTATATACAGACGATATTTCTCTGATGTACGTTTCAGTTGTATAGGGGGTTATTTTTCCCAACCAGTTGGCTCTCTCATTAGTCACTGCGGCAATCTGTTTTACATTACAGTCAAACTGAAGTATATTTTCCGGTATTTTCATGAATGCCTCACCTGACCCATCGACCCCAGTGTTGCATCTGGGAGTTGATTTTTTATTGGAGAAACAGGAGTTTACCGGAGCTACCTGGATTCTGCTACAGTACCCGTTTTTATTCATGGCCTTTTCCAGTATTGCTAAGTTTAATAAATCAGATAAACACTTTGGGAGTCCCTTCTATATACCACTCGCCTTCACGACCACCACATTTCCAACATCCAGCAAGGATAATGGATTTTTCATGTGTCCATAGTTCAAAATCCACTCTGTTATCATCATCTGTGCCCATAGTTCCTGAAAACCAAACACCATCCGGCGAAGTAAGATTGTATTTTTCTTCATCACCAACTTTGTATCTGACTCGCATTTGTGCTTTCAGGTTACCCAGATACAATTCCGGTATACTGCAATAAAAACGTCTTCCATTGAAGGTGGTGTAGAAAGATTTACTAACCTCAATCCATCCATAATACTGGTATTGTGCTGTCATACTCATAACTCCATGTATAAATAACGCAAGCATTAACTTATATCAGACCCGATCCTTTTTTACTTGTGATCCCCGATTCCCGTTTGACTTCATTGATGATTTTCTGTTATTATGTAAATCTTTACCTAAAAGGAGAAATGCCATGAAGTTTTCCTCAAAAGTTCTGATTGGTCCCCGGATTCCCGCATGACGCCTGGATAAAGCCTGTTTCCTGCGATGATTGAAAAACCGGTACAACTCAAGGGGATCCCCCGAGGAATCAAAAAAGAAAAGCTTTTCTGTTCCCAGGATCTTTATGACTTCATTTCGATCAATACAGGATTTGCCAGAACTTGCCAGGGCCTGTTTTATAGTGCAAAGCTCTTCGAAATTCAGTCCAAAGAGAAACTCCTCCAGTGCCGCAGCTTCATCCGGATTATCAGATGAGTGCATGATATACTTAAGACAAATATCATCTGCCTGCTTACATAGCGATATATATTCATGAGTTCCCATAAGTGTACCGAAAATTGGAACTGAAGATTGTCTTATTAACCACATCTTTCTGAGTTCGGGATTGAATGATATTGACTCCGCAGAAATGCGTCCTTCCCATATTTCAGCCAGCGCAGTTGCAGCTACAGGTTTAGCAGCTTTAAATACAGTATCGCTTAGTAAATCAAGCAGTACGTCTTCGGTCATGATCGAGAGCATTCTGTTCATCACAAATGTCAAAGGGTTCTTTCCCTGGAGAATATCAGTATCCGCAGGCATAAGCACTGAAATCCGCTTCAACATGTAAAAAATATTGATCTTGCCTATTTCATAGCTTCTGCCCAGAATCGCTTTTGTAGGTAATACAAAGACATCCTCCTCTCTGTATCTGTCACTCAATGCAGATACCAGTGTTTCCAGATTTCTCTCTGTACCTCCCAGCCGGTTCGAATTGAGAATTGAAGGATACAGGGAAAGGGCAATTGCCTGGTACTCGAGAGCAGCCAGATTTTCACAGAGCATCTTATGTAAATCATTGAACCCCGATTGAGCGAGTCTATGGCATGCAGTATCCAGAAAAACTTTTTCTTCAGAAGTCCACATTTCCTTTTTTACCACGAAAACTATCCCCTTCATTTATTTATTATGCAGCTGGAGGCAGACCCGGAAAATCCGGCTGATGATTACGGTTCAGTATTTTTGATGTCGCATGAATGCAGATTTCGCCTTCATGAGTGCCTTCTTTCCAATTGCCATAAAAGAGCACATTTAAACCGTTTAAAAAGCATCTCAGACAGATCGATAATCCTGCTTCAGCATTATTTGTAATATTCCTGTAGTTGAACCCGTCTTCTGAATACAAATTACAGTTCATTTCAGGGTATCCCGGAGGTTTTAAGCGCATATCACATGAATTCCGAGTAAATTGAGAAATATTTACTCTGATATATTGGCGCAATCCATCACTGGTCAACCACAGCGCTTTCGTAGTATGAAGTGAGTACATCTCTTTTTCCTTCTTGCTTTTTTCAGGTAATTTTACTTTAGCGGATACATGTGCAATTACTATGCCATTCAGAGCTATTCGTTTTTCCCTGAAATTGATCTAAAAGAAAGGTATTCCGGCTTAATGTATAAACAATTGTTTAAAGAAAATATGGGAAGGTGTTAAATTTTGTTGATAAACATATTAGAAGAAATTATTCAGCAATTTTCTTGTTTGAGAGGTATTTCAAACGTCTGCTGAGCGCCTGAGGCGAAATTCCCAGAAGTTTAGCTGCAGCATTCTGATTACCACTGGACCTGGCTAATGCCTCATTTATCAAAGTTTGTACAGCTTCTTGAATTGTAGGCAAACAAGGACCAAAATGCAAATTTTTGCCAGATGAATCAGATAAATCATCCTGATTAATAATAGTGCTTTCATCAATTCCAAGCCGCTCTCTGATCAATTGAATTGATAACTGTCTGGTTTTCTGCATACTTACAGCATCGAAAATGATAGCCCTCAACTCACGGATATTTCCAGGAAAACTGTAATTTCTAAATAAGGAAAATATCTCTTTTGGCATCAACATTTTCTCCTTGCCCAGAATCTTTGATGCTTCATCAAGGAAAAATTCCACCAGAACCGGTATATCACCCATACGCTCCCTCAATGGCGGTAAAGCAATATGATGTGTTCTCAATCTGTGAAACAAATCACTACGGAATTCAGATGCCGTTTTTAACTGCTCCACAGTCTTATTTGTGGCTACTATCAGTCTGACATCTGCAAGCTTTGCCACATCTGAACCCAAAGGCAGATAGTCACGGTTCTGAAGGACCCTGAGAAGCTTTATCTGTGATTCTTTTCGTATTTCACCGATTTCGTCTAGAAATAAGGTACCGCCGGCTGCCCTTTCAATGAGCCCCGGACGTGATGAATCTGCACCTGTGAATGCCCCCTTGACATGACCAAACAAGGTATCAGAAAAAGCGTTTTCGTCAATCCCTCCAACATTAACCGGAATAAAAGGTCCCTTTCTGCCACTGAGATCATGAATAGCCTGTGCAAAAAGCTCCTTGCCTACACCTGTTTCACCAGTGATCAACACCGGAAAAGGTGTCGAAGAAATAGCTTCAGCATACAAAAACAAAGAATGCATCTTACTGTCTTCTGTTACAATTTTACTGAACACTTCAGGCTTCTGGAGATCATTTCCCAGCAGGTACCCTTTGAGAGCCTCATTCTCTCCTCGTAACTCCCTGTTGGAAATGGCGTTACGAAGAACTGTAAGCATCTTGTCATTTTCAAAAGGCTTAACCAGATAATCGATTGCACCTTTCTTCATGCAATCAACTGCAATCTCGGCTTTATCCACTGCAGTAACCATCACCACCGGTGTTTCAGGACAAGTTTCCATAATTTCTTCAAGCAACCGGGGTCCATGTATATCCGGAAGGTTAACATCTAATACGATAACTGAAAAAGCCATACTTGAAATGTACTCTCTGGCTTTCACCCCGTTCATACAGGTTACCACATTAGTAATTCCATTTGATCTTAAAGACAAGCTGATAGAATAAAGAAACTGTTCTTCATCATCGATTATACAAACCGGTCTGGAAGGAAATTTATTGCGCATTATCACCGCATCCCTTTACATTATTAGCGGGTAGAATTAACTCTGCTTTTGTACCCTGATTCAAAACTGAATGTATCAGAATCTTACCTCCATGCTTTAAAGCAATGTCATTTGATATGGATAACCCTAACCCGGTGCTGCAATTATCATTTTTGGTAGTAAAGAAAGGATCTGTCAGATGGGGAATATCCTTAGGATGAATCCCCATCCCTTCATCTTCCACGACTACCTTTACCAGATTGTTTTGCTGGTCCAGTAAAGTGGAAATTCTGATCAGGTCGCTATTGGAGGTCAAAGCCTGACAGGCATTGGTTATTAGATTTATAACAACCTGCTGTATCTGATTTGAATCACCTCTTATAAGAGTACCAGATGACGAGAGCTGGACAGCGAAATTATTTGTACTGGAATCAATAAAGTTTCTGCAGAAGGCAATCGCTTTATTCACCGCATCATTTACATCGAAAACCTCGTCAGATGACGAGCGGCCCTTTGCAATAAAACTGCGCAGATTGGAACTGATTTTCCGTATACGCTCGCTCCCTTCGGCTATCCCGTCCAGAAGTTTGGTTACTTCATGCCGGGCTTCTGTGTAATGCAAACCTGCCACGGAAAAATCACCGTTTTCTTTATAGTAAACATCCAGAACAGGCAATACATCTTTCCAAAATCTGGCAAGCATTTTTGCGTTGAGAGCGATAAAATTGTTGGGATTGCCAATCTCATGCATTATTTCGGAACTTAAAACCCCGATAGACAGAAGTTTATCAGCGTGTAGCAGGCGCTCACGATTATAATGCAGCTCCGCTTCATCACGCTTCTGTTCAATTAATCGCTCTATCTCTTTTGAAGCAGCCTTTAAAAGTTCCTTCTCCTCACTCAATAAAACCATTTCTTCCTTAATCGAATCATCAGGATAGTAGCCCACTTCCAGTACACCTGTCTCTTGACCGATTTTCAGCTGTGTAGAAAACATGCTGGAAGATCTTGTAAAGTTTGGAGTATAAACATCAAACTCCCCAATAACTATTCTGGCATAAGAAAACTCAGGCCATCTCAGAGAAGAAGTCAATGCACTGACTATATGCTGCAAAATCCCCTCCAGAGTCATATCTTTATTATGTGGAAAACTGAGAATTTTATAAAGACAATTGAGCTCCTTCAGTCTTTCCTGCAGATTCTGCATAAGACGCTGCTGTTCGTTCTGTGCACTGATACGCTCTGAAATATCTACAAATGATAGCATTTGCAATACCGGTATAGAGTCTGTATCAACAAGCATTGTAGTAGACACCTGTGCCGGAAACTCTCTTCCGTCACTGCGATATGCCAGTAATTCTCCTATCCAGCCGCCTTTATCATACAGTTTTCTCCTGACCTGTCCTCTCATGCTTATGGTCTGCCAGAATCCGGATGCACTCCGGCCGATAACTTCATCACTGCTTTTATATCCCCAAATGCTTAAAAACGCTTTATTGACGTAAATTACTTTCTCTGTTTCACAATCAACAAAAGCGATCGGAGAAATTGATGAAGTGAGCGCTGCGTCTGCTATAGAAGATATCTCAATATCAGAAGCAGATACTGATGAAAACAGCCTGCTTCCGTTTCCTGATCTGCTTTTTTCCATTTTTTTGGATTCTTTTTCCCAGGCTTAGTTTACCTGATGTGTAAATGCATACAGTTCGATAGTATAGTTCTTCACCTGAATCCGCATGGATATCTGCGGTTCTGCTTTCCGTGCTGTATAAATGATATCATCTGCAAAATTTTCATTCAACACATCTATCCGGAATGCAGATAACTTTGCCGATGCAGCTGCTTTACGATTATAGCACTCGATTAATCCCGCAGAGAAGCCAGACTTCAAAAGAAATCCGCTTTGCTCCACACCAGGTTGGTCTTTAGAAGACACAATAAGATATCCTTCTATTGCACCAGATACCTTGAATGCTATATTGAGAGGACTGGTTGCAAATGATCCATCCGGAATCCATCTTTTTTCAGTACATATGAATGTTTCAAATATCCCCAGAAAGGCAGCAATAAAATTGCTGATTTCCCTGACAATTTGTTTGTCAATCATAGAACTATTTCAGTTTCCCTTTTTGATTTCTCACCAAAACAACAGATAATATGAATGAATGGGTAAAATAATATTCGACCTTTCAGGCAAAATATTGTTATCCTGCTCATTCTTGAGCTCTGAGCAATCAACATTTGTTTATCATCATCTTTGATCTTTCTCCAAAGGTTGAGTAACCGAAGCGATCTTCAAATTTCGCGTCCCTCCAGGAACTTTCCACATAATCTCATCTCCTTTTCTGTAACCGATTATAGCCGTCCCAATCGGTGCAAGAATGGAAATTTTACAACTGTCAGCATCCGATTCCCAGGGATATACCAGGACATATCTGGAAGTCTCTTCATCCTCGATATCATATATTTCTACCTCTGAATGCATAATCACTACATCATCAGGAAGCTCCAGCCGGCCCACAATTTTCGCTTTGTCAATTTCTTCGATCAAAGCCCTGCTATACTGGTGATTCTGGTAAGCATTACAGAGTTGCCTCAGCCGTGATACATCAGTATCCAGAAGCACTAATTTTTTTTCAATTATCCCCTTTTCCATGATTTTCCTCCAATCCGATAAAAATAAAACCCAGACCAGAGCAATTGGTGTGCCAGCCGATAACCCAATATATTTCAACAATTTACTATATGACAGCAAGGCTGATATCAACATATGTTTATTTAAGCAGGTAAATTAATAAACATTCAGCCTTTCATCCTCTTCCTTTTCTTATTATTTAGGGCCACACCCTTATCGGAGCAAAATTTCAGATACGCTTAAAAAAACTATGGATTTATGCTACAACTGTCAAGGCTATAAATTACCGGCCACCGTCCATTATTATCTTCCATCATTATTATTCCCACATTGTCTGCCATCCAGACCTCCTTAAATCCATGAATCAGAGGAGTTCTGAATATCACATGTAATATTTCACGGTACACTCTCCCCTTTACCACCATTGAATCATAGAAGCCAAAGCACAGGTTACTGTCTGGAGATTCTATATGACCATTGACCAGATTCAGCCGCGCCGGGAGAAACCGCCTGTATACGCCTGTTAAAGATGATCCGAAAAGAATATCCCCACCCGATCTTTTAAACCAGTCATCAGTAGTATCCACACGATTCTCCTGAAAAGAGACCCGGTAATAGGTTATGTGGTCATCAGAGATGGTATCGGTCACTCTCACACTCAACAGATTCCCGCCATCTTCAGTATACATCCACCAGTTCATATTATTTTCAAAAGGAAAATATCCTCCGGTATATATGGTCCGCTGCAGGGGGATATATGTATCCCCATCCGTATTCTCTGTATCTTGCGGACCATCAACCAATACTGCACATGAAATGCAGCTTACAGCCATAACTGTAAACACAGCCTTCAGTTTGCTAATCATAGAATGTCCTTTCATAACAATACCACTCCGCCATGGCGCACGGCTCATGAGCATGGCAATTTCACCTGGTTCTGGTTATTATGGTTATGGTATCGTAATCATCATCATAACATTTCACTTCCGGGGTATCGATAAACACCGCACAGGAACTGACTAGTAATAACATTGTGGAGACTAAAAGGTAAAAAACTTTTTTCATAACCCCTCCTTGTTTACATATGTATTTTTTTTCAGACAAAGCAGGGGCTATCCCCTGCATTTGGGCTCTATTTACAGATCGGAACTTGTTTATGGTTAATGGTTCAGCAAATTATCGGTGATATCATCCAGAGTAACAGTTAATCCTGGCAATAACCTTATTTCCTTGATATCATATCCGGCTTCGAATGGTTTTTTCATACGGATAGTAAACATATAATCCACCTCTGTATCAACCGGAATTCCGGCTATACTGGCATAAATTCCTTTGCCGGTGCAAGCCACCGTCAACCCGGTTCCTCTGACAGACACATAAAAAAGCACATTATCTGATGCAGCTCCACCGTTATACTGAATCCTGGCTCCAGCTGTTTGCTGAACCAGAAGCTGTCCCAAATCAATCCTTATAGAATCAGCAGGAACATTGATTTCACGCAGAATACCATTCCCCCGGGCATCCTTTATATAAACGTAGTGCTTTCCAGGTCTGACATTAGATATTCTGAAGAAACCATCTCTTTCTGTCATGGTCTCAGGTGTATCTTTGCTTCCATATTCCGCTAAAAAGTTTGCCGGATGGATAAAAACGTTGCAGTTTGCAAGAGGAAGAGTAAGGAGTCTCCTTTTCAAAGCACCGGAGGAATCATTACTGCTGTCCGGATAGTTCACCACTCCCACCACCTCAGAACCGCTTCCACCGACGGAAGAACTCTGCGATGGAGCTGAACTGAAACAGGAACTTAATAAAAAGACACCTGCAATGAGTGTCAGAAACATTAAGAAAGTGATTATTTTTTTCATGGTAAATTAATCCTTGTGTATTGCGCTAACCGGAAACAGATGAAAATTCAGATGATACACCCTATCCGGTTTAGCTTCATCATCTTCCACAATTTTAAGCAGATCTCTTCTGAATTCGTCAATTCTTTCTGCAATTTTTAAAAAACCGCCCTGTGAGACACTGAAAGTCAAAGTGGAAAAGCGACGTTTATCCCTCGGAAACACATCCACAGCCCTTTTAGCCAGATCTGCAAATTCCAGTAGAAACCGGTTTACAATCACCAAAGGGACATCAGTACCACTTGCTGTGAAAGAATCTGCAGGTTTTAAGTTACCCTCCTGATCCTCTCTGAGTACCCCCAGGTTCACCAGCATTTCCAACGCCTCCTTCACTTCAGAAGAGCTAATCGGAGGATTAAGCATTTTTCCAATCTCCCGGTATGATAAATCGGAGCCATTTTTACAACACATTATAGAAAGTAACTCCCGTAATACCAGAAAATACCAATGTGAATACAATCCATATTGACTGTTGTCAAGCAATTTTACAGCAGTCTTTTTAAACTGCTGTAACTGCTCAAAATAATGATCCCGTTCCAACTGTTTTTTTGCCTGATTATAAGCCACCAGCAACTCAAAGTACTGCTGTTCTTTTCTGGTGAACCTGATTACCTTACCCAGTTCCACAATGTGAGAAGGCATCAGGTTGCGCTCACCTCTGAGAATGCGGTTAAAAAAACCGGGGTTACACTGAATTCGGGAAGCCAGCGCCCGCATGGAATAGGATGGATTCAGCTTTTTCTTGTTTACTATAAAATCATTGAGAAAAGAGCGGTAATCCATATAATCAAAAATGCTTTGCTCTGTATCCATCAGTTGCCTCCCCCATTCTGCATTTAATATACAGTTACTACAGCAAGACAGCAACTTCCAGAGTTAAAAAGCGATGCCGGATGGCATCAGGGATTTCAGGTTTCAGATTCTAGATTTTAGATTTTAAAGAATAAGAATCGGAGATTTTAGATTGTAGAAAAGAAATGAGAAATTGAAGATTTTTAAGAATAAGAATCGGTGATTTTAGATTGTAGAGAAGAAATGAGAAATTGAAGATTTTAAAGAATAAGAATCGGTGATTTTAGATTGTAGAAAAGAAATGAGAAACTGAAGATTTTTAAGACTAAGAATCGGTGATTTTAGATTGTAGAGAAGGAATGAGAAATTGAAGATTTTTAAGAATAAGAATCGGTGATTTTAGATTGTAGAGAAGGAATGGGAAATTGGTAATTTTTAAGAATAAGAATAGGTGATTTTAGATTGTAGAGAAGGAATGGGAAATTGGTAATTTTTAAGAATAAGAATAGGTAATTTCAGATTTTAGAAAAATAGCGAGAAATTGTCGATTTTAAAGAAAAAAATTAGGAACCAGAGGTTGTAGATTTTGAAAAGAAAATTGGGAGATCGATTTCTGAATAAAAAGCTGAGATTACAGAATGGGAATGATGAAAATTCGATCATCTCCAGATCTGGTAAAAAACCACTCAGGGAACGGTAGCTTCCAATGAAGTGTCGGATTATATTTTTAAGTGGATTTAAGTGTTTCATTACACATTAATTTGATAATAAAAAACAAAAAAAACAGTAATATCTGATTGTTAGCAAAATGTTAGGAAATTGTTAGCAAATTGCTATAATGACGGAGTCAGATTTTTAAAAAAACGCCTTATTTTAAAGCATAATAAAGATATTGTTATTTTCCATTTCTTTTTTTTCATTGTGACATTCCCATTATTATTTTAGCACTTTAAAACTGCATGAAGAATCAACCCGGTTTTTACCAAGGAGGTATCAGGCCGATATGTTATTATATAGACAAGAATCTCTTCAACGGGACATCGACCGGATCCGTGAATATGTTCTTAAGATGTCTCAACAGGCCCAAAGAGCACTCCAGGATTGCATAAAGGCTTACCTCGAAAATAACCGGCAATTAGCCTACGCCATTATTCTTCGTGACCAGCACATCGATGAGAAAGAGAAAGAAATTGACAGACTGTGTCTGGAATTTCTGGTGCGGCAGCAACCGGTGGCAGGCCCCCTGCGCTTTGCCTACAGCACTATCCGCATAAACCTTGAAATTGAACGGGTGGGTGATTATGCAGAAAGTATTGCCCGTCAAATATTAAAACTCCACAACTCTCCCAACTACCAGCTTAAGAAACAGATTACCGAACTGGCCAACCTTTCCATCGACATGTTCCATGATTCTATCCAGGCTTTTTTAAAACAGGATGAGCAACATGCACGAAAAACCATAGAAGTTGAAAGCACAGTAGATGCACTCAGAACCGAACTTAATAATCAACTCATAAAAATGCTTAAGGAACAGGATTGCAGCTTTGATTCGGCTGCGCCTTTGATGACTATGATTCGTAAATTCGAAAGGGTCTCTGATCAGGCAAGAAATATCTGCAACGAAGTTTTATACATGTGCACTGGTGAAATGGCCAAGCATCCAGGAACCGAAGCATTCAGAGTACTTTTTGTGGATGACAGCAACTCCTGCCAGAGCCAGATTGCAGAAGCAATCGCACTCTCATTCAAAGAAAAAAAATTCATCTTCAGCAGCGCCGGGATAGAGCCAAAACCCATAGACCGTCCTACTATAGAATTCATGAAAACCAAAGGAATCGATCTTTCCCGTGTTGCCCCAAAAGGAATTCATCAGATTCCTAATCTTGATCATTATCAGATAATAATCGCTTTGACCAGAAATGCTTCTCAGGGTCTCCCAAAGCCACCCTGCAAAGTAGTATTTCTGGAGTGGCCGGTGGAATCAGCACATGAAAATACCCAAGCCTATGAGGAAACCTACAATTTCCTCAAATCACAGATAAGTGATCTGATAAACGCGATTATAATAGATGCAGACTCCGCTTCAGAGAAGGTGAGTTAATGATCCAAACCAGGGCACTCTTCCTTGTCAAAAAAGGCACATTACTGTGGTCTTCTTTTCTGCTGTTAATGCTCAGCTGTACAAAAGCAGAAAAGAATAAAGAAGAGATCACCACTATTCA
Source organism: Fibrobacterota bacterium (assembly GCA_023436145.1). Classification (GTDB taxonomy): domain Bacteria; phylum Fibrobacterota; class Chitinivibrionia; order Chitinivibrionales; family Chitinispirillaceae; genus JAAYPC01. The sequence continues at coordinate 34,175 of JAEZKP010000021.1, forward strand.
GGTTAAAGGTTCCGATACAATGGTCAATATTGCTCAGGCCTGGGCAGAGGAGTATAAAAATGTGGAACCATCTGTGGAGATCGAAGTATCAGGTGGTGGTTCAGGAGTGGGTATAGCAGCTCTTACCAAGGGAGCTATAGACATAGCAAATGCCAGTCGAAACATGAAAGCCCAGGAAATTCAATTAGCCAGGCAGAACACAGGGAAAGAACCTGTTGAATTTATTATAGGGTACGATGCTTTGGTGGTTTATGTACACAAAGATAACCCCATAAACCAGATCTCCATAGAACAGTTGGCTAAGATTTTCATAGAAAACAGCGATATCACCAGATGGTCACAAATTGGGATTACCATCCCAGGGGTGAAAAATGACCGGATAATTCGAATCAGCCGTCAATCCAGTTCGGGTACATACGAATTTTTCAGAGAACAGGTCCTGGGCAATCAGGACTTTAAACTCGGCTCCCTTGACATGAACGGATCAAAGGAGGTGGTCGAACTGGTGGGACACACAAAAACGGCAATCGGTTATAGTGGAATGGGCTATGTTACTAAAGAGGTAAAAATGCTTAACATCTCTGCAAACAACGAAACTCCTGTAGCCCCGACCATTTACAATTCACAAAACAGGATCTACCCCTTAGCCCGTTCTCTTCTGGTTTACACTCTTGGAGAGCCTGAAGGAGCTGTCAAAAAATACATCGATTGGATGATGTCTGCAGCAGGACAACAGATTCTGATGGACAACGGTTATGTACCTCTGCCAGACTCCACTGTACAACAAATACTTTAAAAATCCGGGGATCAATGCAGACAAATATTGAATTGGAAGCAACAGCCAGGGCTGAGACTCCCGCAAAAGCGCAGACCAGGCCTAAACGCAAGGACTGGATTGTCATTCTGGAGAAAATCTTTGAGGCGGTTATCCGTCTTTGCGGTATCAGTGCAATTATCTTTGTGCTGGCTATTTTCTTTTTTGTTTTCCGTGAAGCAGTTCCGGTACTTTTCAGCGGTGAATTCAGTATCACTGAATTCCTTGGAAGCACCAAATGGTATCCTACCTCTATTGCAAATGTCAGGTATGGAACGCTGTCTCTGATAATCGGAAGTTTCTCGGTTACTCTGCTGGCTATGGCTATATCTGTACCGTTCGGACTTGGAGCTGCAATTTACATTTCTGAATTCTGCAGTCCGCGGTTGAAGGAAACCCTTAAAATTATAATTGAGTTGCTGGCTGCAATTCCCAGTGTTGTATGGGGTTTTATCGGTCTGACTGTAATGAGTAAAATCATTGTTACCTATACAGGTGCACCAATCGGAGTTAACCTTCTCAATGGAGGAATAATTCTGGCACTGATGAGTGTTCCGATAATCGTTTCCATAGGAGAAGATGCACTGAAAGCAGTACCAGATTCTTATCGGGAAGCAGCTCTTTCCATGGGAACCACCAAGTGGCAGACAATTTACCGGGTACTTCTGCCTGCGGCAAAAAATGGTCTGCTGGCAGCGGTCCTGCTGGGCATAGGTAGAGCTGTGGGTGAAACGATGGCTGTACTAATGGCCACGGGCCATGCGGTACATATTCCTCATGGCTTACTGGACTCGATAAGAACTCTTACGGCAAATATTGCTGCAGAATTAGGTGAGGCACCATCAGGTTCAGAGCATTACCGGGTGCTTTTTTTAACTGGCATACTTCTGTTCTGTATTACCTTTACTGTCAATCTGGCTGCGGACTTCATAATCCGCGGAGTCCGCAGGAAATAATATGACAAATACTACACAGGCAGCCTCGAATTTCACCAGAAGCAACTTTACAATACGTAAAGAGAGAACCCAGACAGTTGTGAAATGGTTATTTTTCTTCATGGCTGTCGCTATGATTATCCCGCTTTTAGCTATTATTGCTCATCTGCTGATAAAGGCTGCACCTTCGCTTAGCTGGGAATTTCTTCTGGAAGTACCTAAAAATGGTATGCGTGATGGTGGTGTATGGCCGGCATTCGTCGGAACCCTTTACCTGGTGGTAATCTCACTGACCATTTCCACTCCCATTGGTGTTCTGGCTGCCATTTATCTGAACGAATATGCAAAAGACAACTGGTTCAACCGAATTATCAATCTAGCAGTGATTAACCTTGCCGGAGTTCCAAGTATTGTCCATGCGCTCTTTGGGCTGGGAGCTTTCGTTTATGCTGCTAAACTGGGATATTCAGTTCTGGCCGCCTCCCTTACTCTCTCTATAATGACACTGCCGGTTATTATCGCTTCCACCCGTGAAGCATTATCATCGGTACCCATGCCGTTTCGGGAAGCCTGCTGGAATGTAGGTGCTACCAGATGGCAAACCATAAAAGCAGTGGTACTTCCAAATTCCATAAGCGGTATTCTGACCGGCATTATTCTTCAGGTAAGCCGTGCAGCCGGGGAAACAGCTCCGGTCATGTTTACAGGAGCAGTTTTCTTCAAGGCAGTACAGCGGGGAGAGCTCTTCCCCTACAACCTTACCGACCAGTGTATGGCTCTCTCAATGCATCTTTATACAGTCACCACTCAGGTTCCAAATGTAAAAGAATCCATTCCCTACGCAACTGCAGTGATGCTTTTAGGTTCTGTTCTGATGGTCAACGCAAGTGCTATCGGTTTGAGAGTATGGCTGAGAAACAGGAAAAAATGGTGAAAATGGACTCAAAAGTAAAAACCATTGAAGTCGAAGATCTGAGACTTAACTACCAGTCCCGTGAAGTTCTGCATGGAATCTCTTTTTCAGTCTTTAAAAACGAAATCCTTGCTATCATAGGGCCTGCACAATCAGGGAAAACATCTCTTTTACGATGCCTCAACCGTACCATTGATTTTGTTAGGGGAGCTTCATTCCAGGGTAAGATAACTATTGACGGAGAAGATATCCGGAAAATCAAAGATGTATTCTCTCTTCGTCGCAAAATCGGTATGGTGGCTCCTCTTCCTGTGGGCCTGCCTCTCAGTATCTATGATAACGTGGCATTTGCACCCCGCTGCGCAGGGCTGACACAAAAAAAGGTTCTTGATGAAATCGTAGAACGATGTCTGAAACAGGCTGCATTGTGGGATGAGGTTAAAGACCGGCTTAACAATCTAGGCACTGCACTTTCCGGTGGCCAGCAACAACGACTGACTATAGCCAGAGCACTTTCCCACCAGCCAGAAATCCTTTGCCTCGATGAGTTTTCAATTGCCATCGACCCGGTTACCACTATGCGTATAGAAGAAGTACTTAAGCAACTGCAGAAGGAAATTACCATCATTCTGGTCACCAATCTTACCCACCAGGCCAGACGCCTGGCAGACCGTACCATGTTCCTCTGGAAAGGCGAAATAGTCGAAATTGACAGCACGGATATTGTCTTCTCCGATCACCCGGCCAAAAGAGAAACTTACGAATATATAAATGGAATTTTTGGATAACAGAGAGCGAGAAAATTTCATGGATCAATACCCTCAAAACGCAATACAGACTAGAAATCTCAATCTCTGGTATGGGAATTTTCATGCCCTTAAAAATATCAATGTTCAGATTAAACAGGGATTGATTACCGCATTGATCGGTCCCAGTGGTTGTGGCAAAACGACTCTTCTGAGATGTTTCAACCGAATCAATGAACGTTTCAGCTATGTGAGAACTGATGGACAAATTACTATTCTGGGCAAAAACATCTACGATCAGGACGTATCCTTAATTGAGCTGCGAAAATCTGTAGGTATGGTTTTTCAGCGACCTAATCCTCTTCCAATTTCTGTTTATGAGAATATTGTGTTCGGAATCCGGACCCATACACCTTCCTCCAGATTAAAAAAGCAGTTTCTCGACGAAACTGTAGAAAAAGCATTAAGAGAAGTTGGTTTGTGGAAAGATCTAAAAGACCAATTGAAAACCAAAGCAACATCACTGCAGCTGGAACAACAGCAGAAACTCTGTATAGCCAGAGTATTACCTCTCAAACCGGAAATTATCCTGATGGATGAACCCTGTTCTGCATTGGATGTGGAAGGTACCAGAGCAATTGAAGAGCTTATGTTCGATCTGCGCGGCAAATACACTATTATAATCGTTACCCACAGTATGGCTCAAGCCAGACGCGCCAGTGATGAATGCATCTTCATGCTTTTAGGAGAGGTAATGGAGCATACCCGCACTGAAGAGCTGTTTCTCAACCCCAAAAATCCCAAAACTGCAGAATATATCGAGGGCAGGTACGGCTGAACCGTCCTGCACTTCCACCCACTATCTTCACACCTGAAATATTTTGATCAGGTATTTATTTCAGCCATAAAACTGAAGTTACCCCCCTTGGATAATACCTGCTACCGCATACCACCCCAGCTTTCATCTGATCACTCCAGGCGTAATAACTGTTGCGCGGATCGGTTAGCCATGTCATATGTGCCTTATCTGCATAACTGTCTTTCTCCAGATTCAGTATCTTTTCGGCAACAAACTGACAAAGGTAAATTTTACTGAGCCAGGAGTTGTCACTGGTTGATGATAAACGCCATCCCCGGTCCCCGAACAGACATGTCCCATTGTTAAAAATTGTTTCACAGTGTGTTTTCAGGACCCTTATCAGCTCTGCATAAGGGCCATTGTGATCAAGCAGTTCTCTTTTACAAAACCATGGAAATACCAGTCCTTCGATTATGGAAATCAGAACCGACTCATTGCCTTTTTCCAGCACAGCAGGAATGCTACCATCCGCTTTTTTAAATGCACATATGGTATCAGCACAGAGAATAGCTTGTGAAGCAGCGCTGGATGCAGGCTCAGATTTACCCAACCGGGTAAAAAGAACTTCTAAAACTGTATAAGCTGCCCAGCATTTTAACGAGAGATAACTGTTGCGCCTGGCAATACCGGCAGATTTGTCTACATTGTCATAAGTATTTATTTCTGCCCCGTCTTTAACACGGCTGCTGTCCAGATCCATAATTCCATCCCGTTTCTGCGGATCGTAGTGATCCCGGTGCATCATACTTAAAAGGCATGATTCCAGAATTTCTTTTTTATTATCTAACCAATCATAATCATCGGTTCCGCGGAAATATACACCTGCACATAAAATCCAGTTCACCAGTTCTTCCTGAGTCATAAAGGAAAAACAACCATCCAGGTTTGGTAGCTCATAGGCAGAATGTCCAGCTAAAGAGAAACAGTTTCCCACCCCCATATCATGAGTGAAGCTAATACCTCCCTTGTATTCATTTGAGTTACCATGAACTTTCACTGTGTCCAGATAGCTGTATCTTTCGCAATAAAGGTCCAGTACATTTCTGACAGTCCATGGATTAAGCATCATTTCAAAAAATAGATGATCTACTGTCAAGTCAAGTGTATTGATCATGCGATATTCGCCTTCATTAACCACCCAGACCGGTTTTTCATTTACCGAGAGAAGCTGGGTACTGCCATAATAGCTTCTGATGGCATGGGCAATCATGAATTTTCGTTCCCCGGAAATGGAAGCATTATCGATGAGAGAGTTTGCTTTTAATGCCAGATCGCGATATTCATCAAAATTTTCCAGGCCGAAGGCGGCGACTTCTTCAATTGACCTGAAATAATCAGTGTAAAGATATTTACCTTCCAGACCATTGGTGACAATACCATCTCTGAAAAAGCAGATCACTATTTTCCAGCTGGTTATCTTGCCTGCAGGTACATTCATAACCAGTGCCCCGATATTACCCAGTCCGAAACGGAGATTTTCCTTATGTTTGCAAAATGCAATGTCATCTATGGAAAAAGCCAACCCGGTGCTTACATTTTTATCATCAGTGCAGATAGCAGTCATGCGCCCCTGTCCTACTCCGCAGATACTGCCCTGTTTTTTGTCATATGATAGGTGTCGCATGGAAGAGTAGGGATCGGTTCCCTGAAAGCCAAATAAAGCAGTCCGTTCAGCCTTCCCCATTCTGTTATCAATTGTAATTTCTGCAAACACAGCTGGAATAAGAGTTGATTTGAGAAGCATTTCAGAGGAAGTCAGAGGATCTGGGATTGATCTCACAGGTGAGTAAATAGCAAGATTTAAATCCCCTGCGGTCCAGATATCAGTGCAGAGCCGGAAATCTCTTCTTTTTAATTCGCTATCAAATGGTTTGATCTTTTTTCCGCTGCTTTGGAGATTTCCGGTACTATCGAAGTTTTGCTTCTGACTTATAGCATCACCATAGAATGGGAGCATTTCGAAGTCCTCACTGCCATTTTGCTGCAATCCGATATAAATATTTTGATTTGCCGGTCCGGGCAGCTCCAAACCAAGCCCGCCCGCAGCACCCTGGTACCCCAGGGTAAAGGATGCATAAGCGCCTAAGGGCGAATGATGTGCATTAAAGAACATTTGTTGGTACATTACAGCCTCTTCTGATTAAGTGTGTCCGGTGAGCTGGAAGCTTTAACCGTTTAGAAAAGGAAAAATTAAGGCAACTATTCGTCTCTGATTTATATACATTAATTTGCATCTTAAAAGTACCTGGATCTTTGAAGGGAATTTTTCCTGCTTAACCGCTAATCTGCTTTACATCTATTCAAATTGTCTATACTATGCTACCTTTCTGATCGTATTTCTTATAGGATTTAGAAAGGAGGTCGTTATGACTAGAGATCAATTGAATAAGGCTACAAGAGAACAGCTGGAGGCTATCAATGGAATAGGGCCTGCAACTGCAGAAAAAATAGTTAATTACCGGGAAGAGCACGGAAAGTATGATAATTTTGATGAGCTGAAAAAAGTGGATGGTATAAAAGAGTCCATTATCCATAGACTTCAGGAAGAAAAGTTCTAAATGGACAAATAAAATACGGCCTGAACACAAAAAAGCTATCAATCCGAAAACCATTCTGCGGTTAATACTGCAGAATGGTTTTTTTTATCCGGGCAGTCTTTAAACTCTCTCCGGCAGACTTTTTGCATTTCTTTACTGCTAAATGACTCAAGTTCCAATTGTACTGCCTTAAAAATATGGAATAACGCTCCAATGTATAGCCCACAAAAACTCCAGGATTTCGATTTCCAGACCGATCAGAGCTTCAAAAGAAAAGCAGTACGAAGTGGGGGGATAACCATGCTCACCCACTTTATAGATTATGGAATTCAAGTAGGCAGTACCGCTATAATCGCCCGTATTCTCGAACCTTCCGATTACGGGCTGGTAGCCATTGCCCTGGCTGCAACCGGTTTTTTTTTCATATTCAAGACACTAGGACTCAGTGATGCCACAGTCCAAAGAGAACATATTACTCATCAGCAGGTCAGTAATCTTTTCTGGATTAATGTAGCAGCCGGGCTGATACTCACTTTTATTTTAATGATCAGTGCCCCTTTTATAGCCGGTATATTTAAGGATACAAGATTGACCAATATAATCCGGGTCTCTTCAATAACATTTCTCATTTCAGGTCTGTACACTCAACACCAGGCTCTACTGAAGCGTTCTATGCGGTTTTCAGCTCTGGCTGTAAACGAGATAGTGGGGATCTGTCTCAGCGTTGTTGTAGCTGTCAGTATGGCTTTTGCCGGAATGGGATATTGGGTTTTAGTAATCCGACCGATCATCTATGTTGCCAGCATCGCCATTGGCTGTTGGATAATGTGCAAATGGCGACCGGGCCTTCCCAGCAGAAACAGCAATGTCAAACCGATGCTTAAGTTCGGCTTAAATACGGTAGCTTATTATGTTGTGGACTATTTTGCCAGAAATTCAGATAAAGCACTGATAGGCTGGAAAGAGGGCCCGGCACCACTTGGGTTTTATTCCAAAGCATTTCAGCTTTTTCTGGCTCCGGTCAGTCAATTGACAATACCACTATCGGGAGTTGCAGTGGCCACCCTGAGTAAACTTTATAAAGAACCTGCTAAATACCACTCCTATTATCTTGGTGCAGTGCATGCAGTTGCATTTGTCGGATTTCCACTAAGTATGTTTCTGGTGGCCAACAGCAAATATCTGATCCTCTTTTTGCTGGGAAGAAAGTGGGCTGAAGCAGCAGAACTCTTTTCTATCCTGGGATTGGCAGGAGGAATCCAGCTTATCACCTCCACCCGCGCCTGGTTGTTTGTATCGTTGGGCAGAACCGACAGGTGGTTCTACACCGGAGTGGTAGCATCACTGCTCATGGGATTATTCATCCTGGCAGGTCTGCAGTTTGGCACAAAAGGAGTTGCAGTCGCATATAGCCTATTTGTATACCTGAGTATGGTACCCAGTCTCTGGTATGCCGGCTCCCCTATAGGTCTGAAATTCAGACAAATTCTATCAGTCCTGTGGAAGAGTTTCTGCGCATCATTTCTGGCTGCCGCTATCAACTGGTATCTGTTTCGATTCATGCTAAATCTTCCCTACCTGGCCATATTAATTGTTTCTGCAGCCGTATTCTCAATAACCTATGCAACCATTGTTTTTTTACTCTATGGGAATGTAAAGCCCTTTATCAGTTTTTTTGAGTTAGCCGTGATGGTACTGCCGGGAGTTCAAAAAAAGAAAATGCAAAATTAAAGTCTTAAGTATCTGCAGTAATTCGATGAGGATAACATGGAAATAACTAAATCGGGTATGCTTGACAACACAACAATAATTCGTTTCACGCACGCAACCACCAGTGGTGCAGGTACCGAATCCCATATTGAATGTCTGAACAAGGTGCTGTTACAGCGGAATAATATGACCATTTATTATTTGTACATGCCAGAAAGCAGAGAGCAGATCCAGACACACTTCATAGGTAAAGGCAGGTTAATCCGCATACCGATGGAATTCAGATCCCCGGTGCTACCCAGGGGCCACTGGAAACTATTATCCAGAATCCTTCTGAAATGCCAATCGTTTCTACCTGGTTCAGCTGAATACATACCACAATTCAGAGATGTCCTCAACCTTGACAGTATTATTAACAGGCTTTTTTCAGAAAACAAAATCGATCTGTTAGTCAACCATTTTGCAGGCAGCAAGGGGAGCTTGCAGATCATGAAAGAAACCGCATCCAGAAATATCCCTGTACTGGTTATAAACCATTTCCATAACAAATGGTTCAACAGACCACCAATCCGAAGACAGCTGCGGTATGCCAGGATGGCAGCCGGTTTATCCAATGTTAGTATGCCCCGATACCTCAGGGCCCGTTTTATTAACCTTTCCAATGGTATCGATACCGACTTTTTCAGTCCTGAGTTAGTGAATGGATCTTTTGAACCAATTACCAAACCACTGCTTCTTCTTCCGGCGCGAGTTGTCAGAAACAAGGGGCATCTGGACCTGCTGAAGATTCTACATCATCTGAAAAATCATGGCCTTAGCTGCTCACTGGTTTTTGCCGGACGATACGACTCCTCCGAGTTTAAAACCCAATTGGATAACTACATCCACCAACATCATCTGGAAAACGATGTTCTATTTACCGGAATAATCTCTCCCGAATCCTTACGTCTCTGGTATGCTAAAAGTACCTTAATGATTCTTCCAACCTACCACGATGAAGGGCTTCCCAGAGTAATACTGGAATCTCAAGCTATGGGACTGCCTCCGGTCTGCTACGACTCTGGGGGGGTCTCAGAATCTATTCTTCAAGGACAAACCGGTTATTATCTGAAAAAAGGAGATCTTACCGGTATGCGTAAATGTATCGCAGAATTGCTTAAAGACGACAGAAAACGTTTACGAATGAGCACAAACGGAAGAAAATTCATACTCAATAGCTTCAGTCTTTATTCCCTGGCCAGCCGTCATGAATTGACCTATTTCAGATTGATCCATTCCACCGCAGAAAACCCCTGAGTATCCTTGGATAACTGGTACTGTTATTGCTTTTATCGAAGGTACTTATTAGCTTGCCCATTTCTGGAAAGGGGTAAAAATTAATGAAGATCCTTCTTATTATTTTGACTGCCGCCTCATTTATCTTCAGTGAAGGAGTCCGGTTAGGCATAGATGCCGGAGTATCAAACAGCAATATTACCGGAACTGATTCATGGAACACAGGCTTTGTAATCGCCGCCAATTTATACTTTGCCCCCACCAATAATATCATCTTCGGACTTAGATCTGCATACAACAGGTGGTCACCCGATGCAGATTCTTTTCTCAACCAGCTTCCACTTAACTTAACCAATGGTGAAGTAGACGGATCTGGAACAGTGTGGGAAATAGCTCCATCAATCCGGATAGCGACCAATATTGCCCAAAGCCAGGTGGGTCTGTTTGGTCATTTCGGTGCAGGTTTATTTATTATCTCCACCGATATCAATGGTGAAGGAAGTGTGCAAGGTACACCTTTTTCCCAGAGTATAATCGACTCAACAGAAAATGCCTGGGGGATCTCTTTGGGACTGGGGATCTCAATTGGAAGACTCCTTGGATTTGCCCTGGAAATTCTTCCCTTATATCATGTTATGGATATTAACAATTCTCCCCGCCAGTATTACACTGTTACACTTGGTTTGTCCTATGAATTCTAAGAAGGAGGCGATATGAAATTTCTATTTCCAGTAATGATAGTGCTTTTTGTTCAGGCACTTATCTTTGCTCAGGATGCACAGGAAATTGCTCAACCAGACATTTTCTTAACTCAGGATACCATACCCCAGGATAGTATCCCTTCACCCGATGGCTCCACTCCACCCGACACTACTCCGCCCGATACCACCATGCCTGATACAACTCAAGCACCTCCATCAGATACCACTGTTGAACAGGACACAACCGCAATGCCCACTCCGGATATCCCACAAATACCTCCGGAAGTAAAAAAATCTATAAATGAAAGAAGCATGGAAATAGGATTGATGTTCGGTGAACCCACAGGTGTCTCTTATAAATACTTTATAACCGATGCCAATGCCATCGATGCTGCAGCTGCGGCTTCTTTCATACCGGATGCGGTATTTCAGCTAAATGCTGATTTTTTGCGTCACTATTACCATTTTGCGAATGTTGGCGAAGGTCGGTTACCGCTGGTTTATGGTGCAGGTCTGGCGGTACAGTTCCGGCGGGATACCCGGCTGGGAATCAGAATTCCTGTTGGTCTCACCTACATCATGCAAAACCTGCCGATAGCTCTTTTTATTGATGTTGCTCCCCGGTTTGATATTGTACCGGATACCGAAGTGTCAATTAATGCTGCTGTAGGTATCCGATATCGTTTTTTTCCCAGATAATCTCGTATAAATGGGGTGAATTGTGTTGTTTATAGAAATACATTTGCCCCTTTATTTTAGTGCCAGCATTTCTAAAGAGAATCAGTATTCTGGCTCATCCACCAGCTTAAGCCATTTGTTCAATTTAGGGATGAGTGTTATTAATACGAATCCAACATCGTTCCAAAATGACCAATTTTCTAAATATTGTTTATTTAATTGGACTTTTTGAGGCCAGATGATCTGATCATTGTAAGATGCTGGATCTTTGACTTGGGATAAAATCTGTTCTTCCTTTCGGAAATAAATCGATGCAGGTCCGGTTATACCAGGTCGCAGTAACAGAATTTTCCTGTCTTCACCCTCCAATCGGTCTGCATACCCTGGAACATCAGGTCGGGGCCCGACAAAGGACATCTTTCCAGTTAATACATTCCATAGCTGCGGCAATTCATCCAGTTTGAATTTTCGCAGAAATTTTCCCAACCAGGTTATTCTGGTATCAGAGCAAGCGGTTATGGAACCTCTTTCATGTGCTCCCAGATACATTGTGCGGAATTTGATGCAGCCGAACAATTTCCCGTGCTGTCCGACTCTTTTTTGTATAAAAAGAGCTGGTCCTGGAGAGCTGATTATTACAGCAATTGCGATCAGTATCCCAACTGGCCATAGCAGAAGGATTCCGATAGCTGCCAACAGTGTATCAAAGGTTCGCTTGATTGGAAAATTCACCATTCTGTGATTAATCTCAGGTCAATTAAACATTCTTTGCTGCATTTCGTCAAACTCCGGGCCGGTCATTTCCGGTATAAGCTCTTTTATATCATCATAAATGAGTCGCATGTTTCCCAATTCGATGTTGCTTTTCAGGTCATGAATGAATTTCTCCACTCTGTCTGGATCATGATGATTTCTCTTTTGCATTCTGATTTTTTCAAAACCGGTAGGCACCACATCTTCCTGTTCGCAAAGGAGCACCTCTTCGATCTTCTCGCCATGTCTCATTCCTGTAAAAACGATCTCCACATCTTCCCCTACCCGTAATCCTGAAAGTTCGATGAGATTTTTGGCCAGATCCACAATCTTCACAGGCTCTCCCATTTCCAACATAAATATTGCTTTGGATTCATTGATAGTAGATGCTTGTAACACCAGTTGCACCGCCTCAGGTATTGACATAAAATAGCGTCTGGTGTCAGGACTGGTAACTGTAACCGGTCCACCTTCTCTTATCTGTTTTTGAAACATGGGAATGACACTGCCACTGGAACCTAGTACATTCCCAAAGCGGACTACATTGAATAAAGTACCAGATGGGTTTCTCTCCAAAATAACCCGCTCTGCAAGCCGCTTTGAAATGCCCATAATACCACGTGGATTAACCGCCTTATCAGTAGAGATCATGACAAACTGTTTTACTCCATAACGTTCTGCAAGAGAGGCAAGTGTAGCGCTACCCAGAACATTGTTTTTCAAACAAGCAAGTGGATTCCATTCCATAAGATGCACATGCTTATAAGCAGCTGCATGGAAAATGTAATCAGGTGGATATTTTCTGAATAAAAGATCCATGAAACCACCATCTAACATATTGCCTACCACAGTATGAATCGCAATATCCTGGTATCTTTTCTTTAGTTCAAAATCCACCTGGTAAGCACTGACTTCACTGGCATCCAGCAATATCAATCGTGAAGGTTTATAGGAAGCTACCTGGTAACAAATTTCCGAGCCTATGGAGCCTCCCGCCCCAGTAATCAGAACAGTTCTGGCAGCCAGCTGTTTGCGGACCCTGGTGTCATCCAGTTTAATATTAGGCCTGCAGAGTAAATCATCGATGGAAACATCCCGGATCTGATTAATTCTGAGTTTACCGCTCATAATATCGAGCATTGATGGTACAATTTTAAATTTAAGATCCCATTCAGGAATTTTTGATGCCCGAATGATGTTTTCCACTGTTTTATTGGTAGCTTCCGGTATGGCTATAAAGATTTCATGAATCCGGTTTTTTCTGATCACATGCTTTATAACAGATATATCACCAAAAACCTTCAATCCCTGTATACGTTTATTATGAAGCGATTTTTCCCTGTCTATAAACCCAACCGGCTTATACTCTTTTCTCTTTGCAGCTTTAATGGACTTTACCACTTCATTTCCAGCATTTCCAGCACCGATAATCAGGACGTTTTTCACAGAATCGCTGGCAGGCACAAACGATTCTCTGAAAAGGCGGATGCCAAACCTGGTACCCCCGTTGAAAATGATGAAAAAAGCGAAATTCAATACATAAATCGATCTGGGATAACCAACAAATTGCCCGCTGAATATGATCATAAACATAAATATCAGAGAGGCAAGAGCAGAAACTTTTACTATCTCTTTCAGATCATCAACACTGACATAGCGCCATATTCCCTGATAGAGATTAAACAGACCTGAAACGGTTAAAAAAATGATTACATTCAAAGGGAGAGACAAAAAAAACAAGCTGGGATAGATAGTCTGCCCCAGAGTAAAATCAAATCTCAAAAGAAAAGAAATAAGCAGTGAACATGCCGAAAAAACAGCATGCAAGGCAACTATGACTAACAGCCTGTATTTAAAAAACGATTTTATTACTTTTAACATTATCTTATCAATCCACCACTTAGAGTTGACAATTGAATTCTGAATCATCATACTTTATGCAATCAGGAAAACTGTTTTTTCAAATGTGCGAGAACATAATCCAGATCTTCCCCGCTCAAAGAGGAACCGGATGGCAAGCACAATCCTTTGTCAAAAAGTCTTTCTGATTTCCCGTCGCCATAAAACGCACAGTTCTGAAATATCGGTTGCAGATGCATCGGTTTCCACAATTGGCGGCTTTCAATATTTGCCTCCTCCAGAACCAAACGAATCTTTTCAGGACTTTTGGAACTGCACTCAAGAGTAATGCAGGTGAGCCAGCAATTGGATTTGCCATAGACATCTCTGGGAATAAACCTGATCTCTTCAACATCTTTGAGAGCATCTTCATAGTACTCAAATATCTCCCTGCGTCTCCTAACCCGCTCATCAATTACAGTCAGCTGTCCTCTACCGATTGCAGCACAGACATTACTCAAACGGTAATTATATCCTACATTTTCATGCATGTAGAATGGAACCGGACTGCGGGCCTGAGTCGATAAGTACCTGGCTTTTTCTATCAGCTTCACGTTATTACTTACAAGTGCCCCACCGCCAGAGGAGGTAATAATTTTATTTCCATTAAAAGAAAATATGCCCAGATCACCTATTATTCCTGTATGTTTTGCCTTACAATAACTGCCTAAGGATTCTGCCGCATCCTCGATGACCGCTATACCGTATCTGGAAGCAATTTTCACTATCTCTTCCATATTAGCCGGCTGACCATACAAATGAACCACAATAATTGCCGCTGGCTTTTTACCTTTTTTGATCCTGTCCTCTATCGCGAACTCAAGAACCGCAGGATCCATATTCCAGGATTCCCTCTCACAATCAATAAAAACCGGCAGCGCTTTCTGATAAAGGATGGGGAATGCAGATCCTGCAAACGTCAAAGTACTGCAGAGCACTTCATCATTTTCCTTTATACCCAGTAAGATTAGTGCCAGATGGATTGCTGCAGTCCCGGATGACAAGGCTACTGCATAGGGTGATCCAGTATACAAACAAATCTCTCTCTCAAACGATTCGATATCTGGTCCGGCCGGAGCTATCCAGTTGGATTTAAAAACATTCTGGACTAGTTCTGCCTCCATTCCAGACATATGAGGTGGAGATAAAAATATTCTTTTTTTCATTGATACCACTGACTCTTCCAATTGATGCCGCCATACACAGATCTGTAAAAACCAGGAAGAAATCGGTTAAAATCAAACAATTACGATGAAGAGAAAATTTTACTATTTATTTCCTGAAAAACCAATATGTTTTATGGATAATTCGACTTACCACAATTGCCTCCGGTTTTCAGAAGCATTCTTCTATTAAAGAGTGAACTATTTTGCTCGATGCACTTTGTTACGTATAAACCACAGGAAATAAACAACAAAGAAAGATTATATCCATCCAAGCAGTTTATAACCCAGAATCCCATAATATTCATGGAGCGCTCTGGAAGAGAGATCTAAAAAACCAGAATTCGGGAATAGACTGAAGATAAAGGTTCTTCTCATTTCGTATTTCTGAAAATCAGTCGGAGCAGGATAAACTGTAAACCCATGTTTTTTAAACACTGCTTCTGAGCGAATCATGTGGTAAGCAGAAGTTACCAGAACAATTTTTCTGGGCAAACCAAGCGAATCCAGAATTTGAGCAATGTAAGGCCCGTGTTCATGGGTGTTTTTAGCTTTCCTATCGATTAAAATATCACTGGAGTCAACCCCCATCTCCCTTAGAAGCAGTGCATTATGCACCCCTTCGGGCAACTTATTTTTTAAAGCCGGATCCACCCATCCCCCGCTTGTTATAACCAGGCGACAAACCCCTTTTTTGTATAGCCTGGCACCATGAATGATCCTGTCCCCGGCATCATTAACCTCCAGACTGGGTGCTGCTGATGTTGTCATCCGCCCACCACCTCCCAGAACAACTATTGCAGAACAGCTATCAGGTAATGGCTGTACTGAGTAGTATCTGTTTTCCAGTACACCTATTAGTAAATTGGAAACAACCGGTGATGAGAATAGTAAAAGAAGTGTACCAGCAGTTAAAAAACACCAAAAAGAATATCTTTTCCTGGTAAAATACATCACAACACCAACCAGCCATATTACTATAACCAATCCTGTGGGGTAGAGAGGTAGCGCAATAAATTTGATTAAAAAAGCCATAACACCAGTGAATCCGTTTGGATCAGAAAAGAGCTTGTTGCAAATTCTGTTTTATTTCTGAATATATATCATTTTCAAGTTGAATATTGAGCAGGCAGATGTATGTTCGGAACAAACTGGGAATTCCATTGTCTGAAAGTCAAGAGCTCGGGGTTATATTTACTAATCAGAATAATAGATATGTAACCTGTAATCAGTTCTCCATACTCCCTGGTCAAAAATTTTTATTTCAAGAAACTCATCTTTGAGATTGCCATTTTTTTCTAAAATGACCGTAAACTGACGAGTCTCACCTATCGAAAGCAGCCGTTCGGAAAGTCCCAGTTTTACCAGAATCGAATACTTTTCAAGAACAGGATCATCAGGATCTTCTATACTGAAGCTCAGTGTTTCTGGAAGTGATGTTTCCCGCATATCCAGAACACTGTCGGCCCAGGAGCAGCTTACTGTCGCCGGACGGTTTGGAGGCACGATCCGGATAACCGGTTCTAAGAAATCAGCATTTTTTAAAGAATCACTGATTGTTATCCTCAGTTTGTAAGTCCCTGTATCTCCTGCAGACGGAGCCCAGTTTAGGGTTGCATAATACTGATTTGCACCCTGAATAATGACTGGTGCAGAGTTCCCCGAAGAGGATATATTATAAGTATAGGGGGGAGTCCCGGTACCTGACTGCGGCACCAGCTGAATTGACCAGGTATCACCGGTTTCAATGTAAAAAGGAAAATCACTCATAGTATTCTTGAATTTTACCCTGCTCTGCGGCTCTACATCAATATTTATAATGTCACTTTCAACCGATGTTTTTCCATCAAAAGCCACAATTTTACACTTGTAAATTCCTGCTTTGTCCAGCCTGACCATACACTGAGTGTCTACAAAAACACTTTCTGCAAGATAAAAATCATTAGAACCCCAGGCCAGATACAAGAAATACCGGACCTTATTT
Organism: Fibrobacterota bacterium; assembly: GCA_023436145.1. Lineage (GTDB taxonomy): Bacteria > Fibrobacterota > Chitinivibrionia > Chitinivibrionales > Chitinispirillaceae > JAAYPC01. Next base: position 51,142 of record JAEZKP010000021.1, read on the forward strand.
GCGGTATCGACATCACCTCCGGACCAGGAGAACCGATATTCATCGGAGTTAATCATCTGGCCATCTGAAGGAGCAATAAAAACCGGTTTATTAGGGGCTGTACCAAAATAAAGACATCTTTTCTCAATGAGTGTCTTGTTACGGTCAACTATGGAAACATATAAAGTATCATAACCACTATCTTTAGCCATAGCATCAAGAATTATACTTGCACGATTCTGAACCGGGAGCTTGTACTCTGTTTTACCGCAGTATTTAATGGTAATACTCTTATCACTATTCTTGAGCACACCGCTCGAATCGTGAACAAAGATATCCACAGTTGAGCAGAGAGACGGGTCACTGAGGTTGTAAACTTCTGCTTGTCCTTTGCAAAAAGCCAGTGAGAGATGTACGGGTGCCCTGTTTGGTAAAACTCTTATCTGAGCAAAAAATGTTGCAAAGCTGTCATTTAAGATATCGGTAACCGTAAGGAACAGCTTTTGAATCCCGGTGTCCTTTTCAACAGGTGTCCATCGAAGCCACCCATCTGAAATCTGAAGTGGTGAGCCACCTGGAATGAGTCGTGCATCATATCTCAATTGCTTATCATCAATCGCCGGGATTGTTTTAAGTTGAATACGTAGTACCTGGCTGTCTGCAATCAATTCCTGCGGAATTTTAATCTTACTGGTATCAAACATCAGGGTTTGGTAAACTCTTTGTGAATCCTGCACAATTACATCCAGAGTACAAACCATATCCACCCAGTGTTTATCCCCGTAACTGATTAATATTCTGGAAACAGCAGTGTCCGATATTTCAGGAGTCCAGGTGAAATTTCCGCTTAAAGAGTCAATCATAAAAGAAACTGGAGGATCGATCGGTTTGTATACTATATCATCACCATCCCTGTCTAGTGCGTGTATATAACCAGAATACATCTTGCCAACCACAGCTTCGATTGCATTCTGATAATCAAACAGTTCCGGGCGATGATTCAGCTTCAGAAAGAAAAGCATGCTGGAGTCGTGGTTGGCAGAATCGGTTACCTTGATGGTAAAATCATCACCTGCAGTTGAGATAAAGAGCTCTTTTTCCCAAATGAAATCAATTGAATCTGACTTATGTACAGTATCACCATTTATGGTAACAGAACTGATCCCATCACCTTCATCAAAAGCTATTAGTCGCAGGAGTGCTGGTGATTTATCCACTATTTTCCGCTCACCATTGACAGTAACAGGTTGACCGTTAACTGTGAGCTCGACCATATTGGGTTTTTTTGAATCTTCGCTATATGGATCATAAAAAACCTGAAATCCTGTATCAGCCAGAGCTTCTCCATCAATGCTTGTTAAAAGCAGTCTAATGCTGCAATTATTTCTGTCATTTTTAATGGAGACATTGAAGTTCCACTTACCTGAGATTTTATCGGCAAAATCCCATGTATCTGAAGCAACACTGTCAACAATCAAGCTTAAAAGCCCGGATTGAGAATTCAAAAAGTTGACAACTTCACCACTGAGATAAAAGTGCCTTTTTTTAATGGTGGGCGAAGTAGGAGAGCTGATCTTGAAATACACCTGACCCGAAGAAGTGCCTGTGGAGTCATAGCAAAGCCAGAATCTTTTGCTTGACAGATTGCCAAACTCATCTGCAGCAGTGATATTAAGCTGCCTTGGAAGAGGTAAAGTACTTACGCCTTTGATGAGCCAGACAAATTCCCGGTAATTATGATAAGGGAATACTTTATCCGGTGGTATATTGTTACAGGTGGCGTTCTTTACCCCACCCTCGTCGTCGACTCTGACAATAAAATAGAAGTTGGAGTCAAATGCAATTACTGTATCTTTACGCAGATCATTCAGACAGGTTATTACTGGAGCCACAGTATCATTAATAAGACAGGAAAATCTTACTGGTGGGGAACAGTATTTTCCTTTTCTGTCCGATACAGTAAGCATTGCCTGTGGCCCCGAAGTCCCCCTTAATTTGTATGCTACAGCTGCAGTATCAGATATGACTACTTCCCCATCAGAAAATCTCCAGTTATATAAAACATCCATATCATCAACCCTGCTGGCACAAAGAAGGACCGAATCACCCACATTGGCTGCAATATCGGGTTGAAATAATGGACTCACTACAAAAACACTGATGCTCTGATGAATAATCTCTCCACTTTCTCTAACCGATACAAGCTTTATCTGGTGATGTCCGGTGTCATAAAAGGAGATATCACATCTAAAGGAATTCAACTTGTTGAAATCTATACACGAGTCTCTGAAAAACCGGTTTCCCTCTACACACAGTGAACATTTCTGAAGCAGGTTTCTGACCATAAAATCGACAGTCAGAGATTTAGTGGAAAATATTTGTAAAGTATCACCGTTCTGGATATCCGATTTTATCACAGCCCTCGCATTAGCTTCATCTTTAAAGGGATTATTATCGGTACAATTCAACAGAGCTGCTATAACCATAAAAAAAAGAATCTGCAGAAGTGGCCTGCAGTTTATAGCAAAGCGGTACGATTTCAGAGAATTACCCATTTACGGCTTTATCACCTTTACAACATTACTATTCTGACGTTGATTTTCATAACAGAATTTCATCCAGTCCTGACTTCTTTTCCTGTGCGAAATTCTTAATTCATCAACATAACCCTCAAAATAATTCAGTCCATCCGGGTCAGATCCCAACATAGCAATGGTTGTCGCACTATTGACATTATTCAATCCTGCGATATAAACAGCTCTGTCCTTAACCCCATCAATAAATATGGAAAGTTCTTTGGAAGAGTAATCCACAGCACAACCAAGATTATGCCAATTCCCATCTGATATTTTTTTGCTGCTGAGCAGCTCCCATCCCATTAAACCTGATCTGGCAGTCAGTTTCAGATATCCAGAATCAACCACACTGATTTTGAATCTGTCGTTGGCTCCGGTTTTCAGGGTGAAAATTATCCCTTCACCAGCGAATGGGTTAACACTCACCCATGCTTCACCGGAAATATAATCGGTATAGGTTCCCAACTGCATACATTTATCAAATTTTATGTAGTCTCCGGTAGAATCCAGTTTTGCATCCCGCAGCCCGAAACCCTGCCCATAGCCAATAAGGCCGATCCGGCCTCTAAGCGTGTGATCATCACCGGAAATATTATTAATAGTTGCATCCATGAACTTACCGTTAGTGACCCCCATATCGTCCTGCAAATGCCAGACACCCTTAAAACCGTTTGAAGTGTCAAAAACTATATTGCCATTTGAAGTGAGCCCGCCGTCCCCGCCTATCTGCATCAGAAGGTTTTGTGTACTGCCAGCTTTTATAGTATCCATTAATACCCAGACAGCAGCCCCGCTATCAACCCCCACTTTCCAAAAATCAATTTCAAATGGCAAACTGCCACCAGCCCCGTTTTCTTTTCGAAAATTGACCGATTGCAAAGAGTGAGGATATTGAGCATCTTCACTGTTAAACCTTATTAATAAAGGGATATTAAAAAGATCTCCGGTCAGTCCGGCAGATACTGTGTTAATGTTTATGATGTAGGTATTAACGTAAACCTTCCATACAGGGCTCTCAGCGGAAAACCGTCCATCATGAGCAGCAACTTTCCAGTAATAAACTCCTGGCTCTATTGAAGAGCTGAAAATATAACGGGAATCCTTTAGCCCCTGAGCAATCATAATGGGATCAGAATCTTTGCCGAAGTAAAGATCGTAGTTCAATGAATCATTGTCAATGTCTCCAAAGGACCATTCCAGGGTATCCAGCTTCACAGCTTTAAAAGAACCTGAATCGGGAACTGGCGCTGAATCCACAAATGGAGCTGTTCCGTAATAAAAGGTGAAAAAATAGTCTTGAATATCGCTACCTTCTCTTAAATAAATTCTCATGGTATCCCGGCTGACAACAGCTTTACCTGGATCTATTATTACCATAATTTTGTTGCTTCCCTCATTTTTGACCACAGATTTCGAATGTAAAAGGGTTATCTTTACCGAATCCGGGTTTCTGCCTGTATTGAAAATGAATGTATCTACAGTTGTTTTATGGCTTAAATCAAAAGCACCATCAGATGTCATTTTCCTTCCGGCCACCGGTATAGGTTCACAACGAAGATCGGATTTTCTATAAATTTTTATCATCTGCCTGAATGTATCACAGTTCCCGGCTTCATCACTGACGGTAGCTACAAGTGTCTGCCAGCCGGTATCCTTAAGTTGTGGGAGATATTTCAGTTTACCATTAATTACAGGTAAGTAGTTCTGCCGATCTGCTGTCAGCCAGCAGTGATAAGCCGAATCAGCAACACTTCGGTTTCTGACAGCCAGGTTGACCGATATGGTATCGACCTGAACTTCATATTGCGTATTGATTTTTATTTTATCGTGATCGAACCGGATATGCGAGGGATTTGTTATCTGAACCAGTCTTGTTTCACTCTCGACTCGTCTTTTGCCTTCAGTAGCTACAATTTTCCAGCCATACAACCCTGACTTTTTGATTTTCAATATACAATTACCGGTATCAACTGCTACTTTCTTATCCATCACCGGATACAACCCGTAATGGAGTTCCCAGACAAGCCCCTGGTCGGCGGGCATTTCCCAGGAAAAGACAATGTTTGTGTCAACAACCACCTCACTATCCACAGGCTCACTCAACACTATCTGATCAGGTGGATTACCATAATAAACTGCCAAGGTACAACAGAGCTCCGATTTCATGTTGTCTGCACAAACAATAAGGGTATCAAAACCACTTAATGAATCCGCACTCAGGGTGACGGAAAAGGTGTCTACAGATATATTGACAGGACCGGGAAAGATATCATCCTTTCGTCTGACAGAAACAGAGTATTTCGTCTGCTCATCTCTGAGAGGATCATAAATTTTAAAAAAGATCTGTGATTGATTTCGTAAATCAATGATTCCATTGCGGTAATATGAAGGTTCTCCAGTCAGCTTGAGCATACCTTTTTCCATCTTCACCATTTTGAAAACCGGAAAGAGTGTATCTGAAGTTAAAAGCGAATCCTCCACTACTATGATGCAGGGAAAATCCCCGATTTCAGTTGTATCATAAAAAGGTCCTAAAGTAAGAGTACTGTTCTGATTATTCACCTCGAGAATCTTGCTATTCTTAAGTGCAACAATTTTAATAGTAAAGGGAAGCATTCCGGTCGTCGAATCGATGACCAGGGGTAATAAAAGATTGCTGCCCAGAACGATAAGTTCGGGTAAACTTTGCTCTGTGCTTAGAAATCTGACCGGTTTGGGAACCTCATTTCTCTCCAGAACAAGAATATCAAATGTATATATCAGGCTTTTCCCATATCCGTCATCAGCCTCTATGGAAAAGTGCCTGACTCCCTTTTCAAGTTTGTCAGGCTTATAATGGATCACTCCTTTGGAACTGATAGTCATATTGCCTGAATTAAGCATACTTAAACTCACCGGATCCCCATCATCATCCTGCACTTTTATAGTATCGATATAGGTATCTCCAATTACAAGCATTCTCGGGGGTTTCGGCTTTTTCAGCACCACTGGTGGACGATTATAAAAGATTACAAAATCTCTTTCACTTGTATTTCCTTTTTTATCAGAAACTTTTACCAGAAATGTATCTCCCTGCGGCTGGTGACTGAGAGTGTCTGTGAATTTCCACAGGTATTTTCCCTGAGATGTCGGCAGCACATTATTATTTATCATGAAAGCGCTCACACCGCTGGCCTCATCAAATGCGATTATTTCAAATTCCACTATTTTTCTGGACGAGCTATACTCCTTTTTCTTTATTATCTGACCATCAGCTCTGATCTCTAAAATCACCGGACTCACATCATCTATGCTTGAAGTATCATAGGTAATTATTCTGATTACAGAATCCAGAACAGTATTACCGGAAACCGCTTTGATGCAAACCGAATTGGTTCCCAACTTCAAAGACGCAGTACCAATCCAGATACTGTCGTGTTCTACAGCAGTATCCTTCGAGTTACTTTCAATCACTACCTTTACATCCTTAAACGACTCGGTATACCTGTCCAACTTAATAAAAATTTCTTTTTTGTTTGCAGTAGCCCTGCTGGAATCATCTGAAGGAGAAATAACAGAAACACGGACACCACCAAAGCTATTCAACTGTGAATCATACTTCAGGTAATACCTGGCTGTTGCCACGTTTCTATAAATGTAATAATCAGAAGCATACAATGATAATGGAATCAGTCCGGAAAGGGTGTCAAGTGCATAAAATATCTTGGTATATATATTATTCTGGATTTTATCAAACCGCATTCCATTGATTGATGCAGAATCGATTCTTTCTCCCCCTCTGTCAGTTATGGATAAGGTAAAATAGAAGGTTTTTTCTGAGGTCTTTACCGTATCGCCACAAACCGTATAAGTAAAAGGTAAAAGAGCGATTTCTGGAGCAAGCAAATCGGTAAATTTATAGTCAAACTCTACAGCAGGAGAACAGATAGATTTGTAATATGCACGCAGAGATCCTTTTCCGCTTCTTCCTGCATCTTTGATCACTACAGACGTACTACAGAAAGTACTCTTGATTATATTCCCTCCAATATTCCATTCATACAAAACATCTCTTTTCACCGGACTTGTAAACAGTTTTACAGTGTCTCCCAGATTTGCAGTAATTGTCTTCTGTGCCAGAGGTGATTTCAGAAAACACTGATAAACGGTCCTGACCACATCACCATTACTGCGATAAGTCAGAAATTCTATTAACTGCATTCCAGTGTCAAAAAAAGTAAAGTAAACCGGATGAAGACCTGATATGAATGGTGAATCAGCACAGGTAATGCTCCATTGCCCATTATTAAACTCTATATTTGAAGGGTTCCGTATAATGACAGAATCAACCAGATTGGGGGCATTTACAGTAATCATCAGGGATTCTCTGCAAAAGATTTCCAGAGAATCAAGATTATTAAATGATTGAGAAAGGATGGAAATGTGAGCATTTCTGTAATCTCTGAAGGGATTGTAATCGTTTGTGCAAATACAAAAAGCTGTACCGAAAATAATTGCCAAAAGAGATCTCAGTATGAGAATACATTTTCTCTTCATGATCAGAATAACCATCCGCCAAATATCATAGAAACACTAAAAAGTAAATGACCAGGTAAATACCACTGCACCGATTGTCGAGAAAAGGAAGCTGGAAACCGTCCAGATAACATTGCGGTTCACCGCTGACCGGGCCTCTTCCCAGTCAAGATCACCCCGTGGCCCTATCGTCAGGTCGCTATCAATTGATCTGAATTCCGTATTGGCGCTTTTCAACTCCAGAATAGCCAGAGTTCCAGAGATAGCACCTGCAGCACAAACGCCCAGTCCGCTATAACGAAACGAGTTTCTTTTACGAGCCTCCGGATCCTGTAGAATTTTAACCGGAACACCGTCCACCATGGCATCTTTAACCGAAAGATTATAAGTATAAGGGGTGGATTCCACAATGGTTTTCTCCACCCCTTCGATAGTAAGATTGTTTCGTCCGTTTTCTGAAAAAATGCCATTGAAGATCCGTATGAATCTGGTATCAGAAATGATTCCCTTTACAGAGTAACTCACCTTTATATGCTGAAGATCTGAACCTAACCCGTCTTTATGGATATATATTCCATTCCAGTCAAAAGGTGTAGGGTTAAGAGTACTGGAAGAATTCACCATACGATCATTTTCTGAAGTAAACAATATCGGCTGATCTTCTGTTCCTCCGGCTATTAAAACACCCTGAACATGAACCCCGGTAAAATTTTTAAACAAAAAAACCGTACCAGCTTCTATACGAACCACTTTTCCTGCAGGCACAAAAATATCTGCAATAACCACATATGGAGATTTATCTGCGGTCACAATTTTAGGTAAATCACCAGCCAGCTCTGTATAGGCAGCAGAGAGACTAAAACAAAACAGAAACAGATTCAGAGGAAAAGTTAACGAAAAAAAACTCCTCACAATCAGCCTTTACTTGAGTTAAGTTTCTGAATTATGCGTTGCATCTGCATATCTGCCTCGCTAAAGTATGGATGATCTTTAGTGGTTTGCAGTTCCGCTTTTAGCTCATACCAGCTTTCCAATGCCCGGTTTTTTAATTCAACCGAAGGTTTTGAATCAAACTCCAAACTTCTGCATCGAGCCATCAGGTATAATCTTTCTACTCTGATATAATCACTTTCAATAAAAGCAGCAGGCCTCTTTGCAGTGTATTGAAGATAATCCTGTGCTCTGATTGTGTTTTTATTATCCAAAAAATATCTGGCCTTTTCAAGATAGAATTCAGCGTCATCTATATCTTTATCCATTAAAAGCTTTTTAAGTTCAGAATGGCGCTGAAGTACCTTTAGTGCCCTGATTTTATAGATTATCACTTTACTGCTCGCCACTTCCTGTGGGCTCATCCTGCTGGTAATTTCTAATGCTGTTTCAAAATGCCTCTTTTTTATCTCCTGTACAAAGATATTCAACAGATCTGTAGTACCATATGTGCTGTATAATTGTTCAAGAATATCCGGCGGCTTGACCACCTCTTTTGGTGCTGCGATTTCACTGCTTTTGACGCCCCGTGCTATTTCTTTTATTACTTTTTTTTCTGAGTCACTATCTTTTATCTCCAGCACTGGTTTTTTAGTCGAATCAATCACTGATATTTGGCTGATCTCTATCGCAGGGGCGCTGCTTAATGCAGGAATGGTTGAATCCTGTAGGTAATGAGCTTTGATTTTTGGACCAGAAAGCAAAGCCACCACAGTTATACCTCCGATAGTGATTAACGATGCCACAAGGGGCGCAGGAATTCTGAATCTGGTAGCTAATACTCTTTTGGGGGCATTACTTTTGCCAATAAACTGCTTTAAAACCTGCTCTGGCGAAAGAGAGGTTAGACTTTTATGGATCAGGGTTATTTCTGATAAAAATGAAGTCGCATCCTGAATGCGTTTACCCCGATCCTTTGTCATACACTTGTGGATCAGATTGCGCAGACGCGCAGGGATTTTCAAGTCGTAACAGGACAGTGGTTTGAAATCATTTTTTAGTCTGGAAAGCATCAGTTGAGCTGCATTTCTCTCAGGAAACGCCTTCTGACCGGTTATCATCTCGTAAAAGACAGCACCTAAAGAAAATATATCGGTACGAATATCCGGCTCTTTACCTTCAAGCTGTTCGGGAGAGAGATACTGCATCGTACCCAGAATGGAACCGTCTGTGGTATGGATAGAAGTATCAGTGGGGCGAGCTATACCAAAATCCATCAGCTTAAGAATGCCACGATTTGAAATCATGATGTTGGAGGGCTTAAGATCTCTATGAATCACTCCATGGTAGGTCTTTCCATAAATAACATACTCCTGATTATGGGCATAGCGTAAAGCCCGGCCAATCATCACCCCGATGGCAGTACAAACCTCCGGAGGAAATGCGCCCCGCTCAGTTATGAGAGTTTCGATAGTCTTTCCATCAATACGTTCCATCTCGATATATGGAAGTTCATTCCAGCAACCTACAGCATGGATTTCAACTATGTTAGCATGATGAAGTTTGGCTGTGATCTTGATCTCTGTGTCAAAACGCTGTATAGTCTCTTCATTGCAATTTGGATGAAGCAGTTTAACGGCTCTGCTTAACTCAAGTTTGGAATTCCAAATCTCATAAACATTAGCCATCCCCCCCACACCTAAAATTCCGGTAATGACTCCTGAACCCAAAGGTTCATTCTGTGACCCATCAGGCAAAATGACCCGATTGCGAACTTTCTTTATTGAAGAAGCCTCCAGAACTGGTTTGTTAACTTGTCGAATCGACTCGTTTGATAGCATAAAAGAGACTCTGAGAAATGAGGAACATCAATCGAAACTGCCACAGACAACTATATATTTACTATATTATTATATCCATTTTTTAGTAATATAAATTACTGTATGGTTCAATATTTTTATTTGCAATACTAAATTGAATACAACAAACACGCTCAAATATATGAGGTAATTCATGGCAAAGATTATCAATGAAGTATCCAGAACCTTCTCAGAATACCTGTTGGTTCCCAGACTAACCAGACGGGAGCACATTCCCGGAAACGTCAGCCTTCAAACACCTGTAGCCCGTTACTCGGGTGAAAAGCCATCCTTCAGTTTAAACATTCCCTTCGTCTCGGCGAGTATGCAATCGGTATCAGGCCCCGAAATGGCTATTGCCCTGGCAAGACAGGGTGGTTGTGCATTTATCTATTGTTCCCAATCCATCGAATCTCAAGTAGCTATGGTTTCCAGAGTTAAAACACATAAAGCAGGATTTGTACCTTCTGATTCCAATCTCAGAGCAGACAGCACACTTCAAGATGCTATAAATCTAAGAAAAAAAACCGGACATTCGACCATGCCGGTCACCGAAGATGGAACCGGAAGTGGAAAATTCCTGGGTATAATAACTGATAAAGACTTCTGGGAATATGAAGATGATCTCAAGGCACCCATCTCGTCATTTATGACCCCCAAAAGCAATGTGGTATTTGGCACTGTGGGAATCACTCTTCATGAGGCAAACTCTCTTTTACGAAAGCACAAAAAAGAGTGCCTCCCCATTTTGGATAGTGAAGGCAGACTCCACTCGCTGGTATTTAAAAAGGATTATTTTGATCACATGAATAATCCAAACGAATTGCTTGATAATCAAAAAAGGCTGGTGGTAGGAGCTGCAGTAAACACCCATGATTATCATGAGAGGATTCCCCGATTAATCGAAGCCGGTGCGGATGTGTTATGTTTTGATTCTTCAGATGGTTATTCCGAATTCCAAAAAGATGCCATTCTCTGGACCAGGAAAAACTATGGTGATAAGGTGGTAATCGGTGGAGGAAACGTGGTGGATGCAGATGCATTCAGATTTCTGGCCGAACAGGCCCAGGCTGATTTTATTAAAGTGGGAATCGGTGGGGGCTCAATCTGTATCACCCGTGAACAAAAAGGGATTGGCCGGGGGCAGGCATCAGCACTGCTTGCGGTTGTGGCAGAAAGGGATCGCTACTACGCAGAAACTGGTATTTACGTTCCTGTTTGTTCTGATGGAGGCCTCTCTAATGACACCCAGATAATTATTGCTTTGGCTATGGGAGCAGACTTTGTGATGATGGGCAGGTATTTTGCTATGACATCCGAGAGTCCGACACCTAAAGTGTCTATTGGAGGTCGAATTTATAAACCATATTGGGGTGAAGGATCCAACCGTGCCCGAAACTGGCAAAGGTATAATCAGAACAGCACTGGGGAAACAGGGCTTAAATTTGAAGAGGGTGTGGATGCCTATGTACCAGTTGTAGGAACTGTTAAGGAAGTACTGGATGTTACAATAGCAAAAATAAAATCCACCATGTGCAATATGGGTTCTCTCACCCTGAAACAATTCTCCGAAAATGCAGTTCTTACAAGAATTTCTGAGCAGTCTTTTGTGGAAGGCGGGACTTCAAATGTTATCTCTTTAGATAAAGATTTACCACGCGAAGTCTGAAAACTTATTGGAAGCAGGCAGACAAAATCCCTGCCTGCAATATTCTTTTTCTCCTCTCGTATATCAGGTATTCTGATCTGGTCCTTTTTGATACTTCAGGAGGAGTATTTTGAAAAATCAGTTTCTCAGACGTCTGATCCCTGTTTCGTTATTAGTAATACTAATTACCGGTTCATTGGTTATCTACTCCCATAACCGATCTACCAGCTCAGAACGTCCCAAACCTGGTTCGATTTCCTTTGGGCCCACAAAAGAACTTGCCCAAATCAAAATACCCCCCAAATTTGAAACATTTAAGACACTGTTTGCAGATATAGCTGAAAATGTAGTACCTACAGTAGTTCAGGTAATCCCCACAAAAATCGATACTGTAATTTTTTCCAATAACCCGTTTTATCAATTTTTCGACGATCCATTTGGACTTAATGAATTTTTTGGCCAACCCAAACGCCGTCCTCCAGTGGAAAAGCGTCAGTACAAACAACAAGGCCTGGGATCAGGTGTCATTGTCAGTAAAGAGGGCTATGTACTGACTAATTTTCATGTAGTAGCAGGTGCAGATGAAATTGAAGTAAAGACTTCTGATAACCGTTCCTTTCAGGCAGAAGTTATCGGTGTGGATTCATTGTCCGATGTAGCGGTCGTAAAAATAAAAGATGAACCGGATAACCTTCCGGTAGCCTATCTGGGAGACTCAGATAAGCTACGTCCGGGAGACTGGGCTATAGCCATCGGAAATCCATTCAGCCTCGCATCATCTGTTACTCTGGGAATAGTATCAGCTGTTGGTCGCACTGCCAGCAGCGATTTCAACACCTTTCAAAACTTCATCCAAACCGATGCTGCCATAAATCCCGGAAATTCCGGAGGTGCTCTTGTTAATGTCAAAGGTGAACTGGTCGGGATTAACACCATGATCTATACCCAATCTGGAGGTTATATGGGGATAGGATTCGCTATTCCGATCAATATGGCCAGACAAATAATGGAAGATCTGATTTACGAGGGAAAAGTAAGCAGAGGATGGCTGGGAATTGCAATCCAGGACCTTGATCCGGCAACCCGGGAGGCATTCAATCTGGAAACAGAAATAAAGGGAGTGCTGATTGGTGATGTCTTTAAGGGACAGCCCGCAGAGAAAGCAGGGTTCAAACGGGGAGATATAATTACCTCTGTAAACCACAAACCGGTACTTAACTCCAATCAACTGAGAAATGTGATTGCATCCATTCACCCCGGAGAAAAAGTTCCCATCGAAATCATTCGAAAGCACAAAAGAATCATTTTAAATGTCAGAGTCAGCAACCGAGACCACCAGTCTCAAAATTCTTCTTTAAAAGATGAAAAGAATACAGTATCTGAAAATAAAAACGAAGATATCTCTATCAGACTGGGGATCAAGACAGCCAATATTACCAATGAGATCCGGCAGGCATTAAATATCATTCCAGCTGTCAAAGGGGTAATCGTCCTGGAAGTAAATCCTGACTCCCAGGCAGCAGAAGAGGGTGTTATGCCCAATGATATAATTTTGGAGATTAACAGAAAACCAGTAGTTTCTACCGACGATTTCAAACGCGCTCTCCATGGAGTAAAATCCGGTCATTCTGTGCTTTTCCTGCTCCAAAGAGATGCAAACACCTTTTACAAGGCTTTTAAAATCCGATAAAGTTCACACATTAGCTCCCGAACTTGTTCTCTTTAGGCAAATATTCTTGACTCCATTTATAATAGAACGTATCTTAGACTAATTAGTTCCTGTTTAGAATGTCCTAGATCCGTTATGCCCGATTTGTTTTTTCGGGCTTCCATCTTCAAGAATACAGGAAAAAGATGGATTCCTGCGTTCCGAAGCATACTTTTCAAGTAATCTGATACCTGTAAGCGAATGAAAAGGGAGTGGCCGACAGGTGCGGGATGATAGATCAATTAGCATTTGTTTATTTTTTAAACAGAAACTAATCAGTTTTTTAAAACACATAAACAACCGGTTTATACTGATTTTCTAAAGTTGAAATATCAGCCCAGAAAATATAAAGAATAATTATAACCAGGAGGTTCATTATGAAGAGATGGGGATTGTGTTTTATAAGTTTAATCGCTATAATAGCTCTTACTGGCTGTGGCGGAGTTAGTCAGAAAACTCTCGATCAAGCTCAAAAACGCATAGATAACCTCAAAGCACAGGGTATCCCAGACAGCTTGCTGTCCATGGCTAAAGTCTACCTTGCTCAGGCCGTGATAAGCAAAGATAAGGGGAAAACACCTGATGCACAAAAGGCTGCTGTTGAGCTGGAAAAACAACTGACTGAAGTGGAAAATTATTATAAAAACAATGTCAGCAATCTCCTGCCTTCCATCGAATCCTTGAAATCTCAGATCAAATCGGCGCGTGATGATTTCAGTGCTCTTCAGGCTAAGAAAATTGACAGTATGACCAATGTGGTTGATTCATTTGTAGGCATCAAATGGTATCTGCAGGCTCACACTACAGCTCAGGAAATCGTAAATCGGATCCCGCAATTCAGAGAAGATCAGAAAAAAGCGAATGAAATCATCAGAAAAATTCCCGGAGAATGGGTCTGCACCAATCACATCAAAGGAACTGAGAATAAAGAAATCAATGCTATTGAAAAGAAAATTTTTTCTTTCGACAAAAAGGGCACTGTTAAACTGGTTGAGAATAAAAAAGGGCGCAGTGGTCCATTTCTCAAAGAAGATTATGAATACAGATCGGTTGGGACCTGGGATGTACTGGGAGATACCATATACCTGTTTGTAAATCGTTTCACCGCAGTGCGGCAGAATTTCGAAAGAATGCACAAAGAAGGCAAAAAACTGATATGGAAAAAAGAAACTCATGCTCCTTATGATTCTGCAATTACAGACGGAAGTCAGGATAGAAATATCATCTATGCTGATCTGTTGAGTGATTTTGAGCAGACAAGAAGATTCTAGATCTTTATATATATACCTGAGAGTCGCCAGGGTATTGGAAATACTTTTTTCCAATACCCTTTTTTAATCCAGAAAAATATAGCCCGATTATTTCATTTATCAGGTTACTTACTAATAAAAAAGGCAACACTATTTTAGATAGTGTTGCCTTGAAATTTTCTGAGGAATCCGATAATAATCAGGAGGGCAAGATATCCACTCGTTTTTTGTTTCCAGTGAATCTTGAAAACCTGACGACACCATCAATTTTTGCAAATAATGTGTCATCGGAGCCTTTTCCTACGTTGAGGCCGGGATGAACAACAGTACCTTTCTGTCGGACAATGATACTACCGGCACTTACCAATTCTCCGCCAAACCTTTTTACTCCAAGCATTTTTGGATTGCTGTCCCGCCCATTACGGCTACTTCCAACACCCTTCTTATGTGCCATTTTTTATTTCTCCCTGCAATCAGATGTTGATCGAAACGATCTCAATTTTAGTGTACTGCTGACGGTGCCCGTTTTTACGACGGTAATCCTTACGACGTTTTCTTTTAATCACCAATACTTTAGCTGCTTTTGCATGCTCAAGAACTTTTGCAGTTACTGAAGCACCTTCCACCACTGGGGTTCCGATTTTTACATTTTCACCATCAGCTGCCAGTAGAACTTTGTTTATGGTAATTTCTGTACCCTGCTCAGCGTCGATAAGAGGTATACGCAACTTTGCCCCGGGTGTCGCTTTTAACTGCACACCACCTTGTTCAATAATCGAATACATGAATAACTCCTGTTTATTTTACTGGTCGGTTTAACTTTTTTCTGGCGCAAGTTTAGTACCTGCAGTCCCTTACTGACCAGAAATCCCCGGCCCAGGGAAAAGATTTCTAAATATATATAATCAGCATGAAGTAATCAAGTATCCTTTGATAAGGAATTGTAGACTGGAGTAAAATTGTATTCGTCCTGATCAAGCTGCTCATCTTCCACAATCGTAAAGCGGCAATTATGCTCTTTTTCCAGCATTTTCTTTATTTGCTCACCATCTTTGATCAGATAAGCTGCCACCGCAGGATGTACAGCCAGAGTTATCTCCGGAGCATTAAATGTAGTCCGACGCAAATCCCGATCTATTCTGGCAGTAACAGTTTCTGCAGAAAAAACCCATCCCAGACCGCCACAGGCGTGACAAACATCAGTAAAAAACTCCTGTAATTCGGGTCGGACTCTTTTACGGGTGATCTCCATTAGTCCAAATTTGGACAGACCGGTAAAAGAGGTAGCAGTTGGATCAGCCTCCAGCCCCATGCGCATTGCGTTCTCTATTTTCTTCCGGTTTTCAGGATTTTGCATATCGATAAAATCCACCACAATCAATCCGCCGATATCGCGTAAACGAAGCTGACGGCAAATCTCCCCGGCAGCATCCAGATTGGTTTTATAAATAGTCTCTTCCAGATTGGATTTGCCAATATTACGGCCGGTATTAACATCTATGGCAACCAGTGCTTCTGTTTTATCAATTAAGATGTAACCACCACTTCGTAACCAGACTTTCCTTTTCAGAAGCCGCTCCAGATCTTTTTCAATGTTAAATTTATCGAACAGGGGCTGTTTCTCTTTATATCTGATTACCCGTTTGCAGAAATCCGGATGCAGCGCCTTGAGATATTCCTGAATTTCCTGATAATCGTCATCCTGATCTGCATAAACTTCTGTCACCTCTTCAGAAAAAAGATCTCTGATAACCCGGGTGGTAATACCCAATTCCCGATGCACCAGTTTCGGTCCAGTACCAGCAAGTGCTTCATTCTGGGTACTACGCCAGGAATCAAGCAGGAGATGGATTTCCTTAATAAACTCTGCCTCGGAAACCTTCAGACCAATTGTTCTCACAATAAAACCGACACCAGGAGGCTTTATCTGGGCGATAAGTTTTTTTAACCTGATCCTTTTTTTCACATCTGAAGTTTTTTTAGAAACACCGATAAAATCAGTATCAGGTACAAGTACCAGAAATCTGCCGGCCAGGCTAATCTGAGTTGTAACTTTTGCCCCTTTTGTACCGATAGGTTCTTTGGCTACCTGAACCAGAATCTCCTGACCTATGTCTAATACCTTCTCTATAGGGATTCTGGCTATTCGCTTTCTTTTAGAGGTGTCCTGTCCCATGTAGCGTTCCATCAAAGAATCATCTACATCAAGAAGCAGCGATGGATCTACATCTGATGCATGAAGAAAAGCACCCTTTTCCAGTCCGATATCCACAAAAGCAGCCTGAATACCTGGTAAAATGGAAGTTACTTTCCCTCTGTAGATGTTACCCACCAGCCTCAAATGATCTGGCCGCTCCACTACAAGTTCAACCACTTTGTCAGATTCAAGCAAAGCAGCCCTTTTTTCGGTTGAAGTTGCATTAAACAGTATTTTTTTCTGCATACATTTCTCTTAATTGAATTGGATAGTTGCAATTAATGCCAATTTACGGGTTTTGGTTATCTCTTCATTTACTTTAACACTGCCGTGGGTGTATTCGAAATTCCCGGTAATGTTGTCTGTGAATATATAAGATAAATATGGCTTAATCGAATATGAAACTTCATTTCTCTTACTTTGCCCATTATTGTTCAGCTCTACTTTAATATCTCTGTAGCCGGTCAGTCCCATCGTTGTCTTACCCCTGACAGGAATCTTCCAGCGTAGAAGATTAATTTCTGATAAGCGGCTGTTTCTTTCAATCCTGTAACTAATGTCCAGTTCGTGACCACCGGAACGGATCTGACTGGTTACCAGATTCTTGGTAAAAGATTTACTGCGAGAAATCTTACTGCGATAGGAGAAATTCACAGGCCACTTTTTTATGACTCCCTGTAAACCTACCAGAGGAGACATGCCAAACTCGTTAGTAGTATCTGGATCGATACCGTTTTTGTTTCCATAGGATTTTTTCAGATTAAGATTGGAATTTAATTCAAGACTTTGAAGAATATCCTTGATCAGAGGCATTTTTATTAGCGATGAAGTGCGCAAACCCAATGAAAAATCCGGAAATGTGATAGTGGTGTCGAAAAAGGAAGTATCCGGTATCACCTCAAAGCCCCTACTCCAACTTAAACTTATGGGACTTAACGAGAGTTGAAATGGAGCTGAAATGGAAAGACCAGTAGAAATTGTAAACCTCTGATCAGAAGTTCTTCTGTCCTGACGATATAAGTCAAGTTTGTCATGCATCGACGCCCGGTATCTCATACCACCCAGAAAATAGTCATCCATGTCACCTTTTAAGAAAGAGCGGAAATCTTTCCCTTTCATTCCCAGTTGATACTTAAGGAAATCAATACCCGATCCTATTATCTCTTTTTTCATGTAGTTATTAATCAGTTCCTGATCTGCAGTGTAGGAAAAGGAAACAGAATTGAACTTAACTGCATTAAAAAAGGAATCAATACCGGCGAAGAACTTGGACAGTCTTGATTTGGAGGTGATATCCATTAGATTTTTTAATGCAACATCGAAATTGAAGTTCGCATCAAAGGAGAGTGTACTTTTTACATCAGCACTAATATAACCGGTCGAATCTGATATATAGCTCACTATATCACCGCGATAATCGGAGGAATAATCTGCTGAAGTGGAAAGCCAGTCGAAAATTTTTGGTTCCAGATTGATCTTTGCACTCTGTGTACGGTACTTTTCCCCTTCCAGTATAAAATAATGCTTGGCAAAAGTACTATTTCCTTTATAGAGGCTGAAAACTTTATCAAGCATTTCGCGTCCACTGCCATCTGCATACTTCTGAAGATCTCTGGATATGTTCAAAGCATAATTGAACTCCAGCAGAGGAGCAATGGGAGCATAAAGAAGACTCAAACCGTGCTTAACATCAAAGGTATATTTGGTACTGGAAGTATTACGTTTCGTATCGGTATTGTACACAGAAC
This sequence comes from Fibrobacterota bacterium, assembly GCA_023436145.1. Taxonomy (GTDB): domain Bacteria; phylum Fibrobacterota; class Chitinivibrionia; order Chitinivibrionales; family Chitinispirillaceae; genus JAAYPC01. The sequence goes on from JAEZKP010000021.1 coordinate 69,552, forward strand.
TCTGGTTTGCATCGATAAGATCGATCTGGAAACTTTCAGGCAGTAAAGAGAATTGGTACTCGCTGAGTTTTGACGGCCCGGATTCGAAGGGACGCCATGTTGTCCATGATGGCGGGTCATCGGGAGTAAGATCATATTTTAGATTACCCGAATAGGTATGAGATTCACTGGTGATTTTGTAATCGGCATCTTTTTCCCTGGATGGTCCCTGCCGGTTCACACTCTTGTTTGTATTATACCTGAATCCGCCGGAAAGTCTGTCCACAGTGAGATTAAGTAACGGATTGTCGTTATTTTTAGTTTTATCAAAATTAATATAAGATGAGATACTGGTAGACTTCTGCTGATAGTGCCTGGATAAAGAATGTTTATCCATAAGCAGCTCCCAGATGTTATCTGACTGGCCATTAGCATCAGTCAAAGAGACATCACTGTTACTCTTAAGCTGTGGGCGGGTAACAGAGCTGTTGTAATTTCCTCCCACCGGAAGAGAAATTCCCCAGTCCTGCGGTAGAAATTTATTTAAGTTCATTGATGAACTGATACTGGTGGAGAGGACTGAATTCTGTCGCTGTATCGTATTATCCGTCATTTTTCTAAAATCGCCATCAGTAAACGTAAGATTTCCTGACAAGCTAATGAAATCAGCCCATTGAGTGGTAAGATTGGCCCTTATTGCTCTTCCGCTCAGTTTATCAATACCTCTTACTATCATTTCATTAACCCAGATTTCTCCATATGAGTTGTGCGGATTTATATCATCCCCATCGCGCATTACTCCAATACCCACCCATTGAATTCTGGAAAAGTTTGGCTGGCGTTGAGCTGCTTTTGAAACCACGCGTAACAACGCTTTTCCGTATTGCGTAGAAATCTCTATGGGGACAGTATCGGAATTGCTTATTATGAAACTGTCCTTAAGCGCGGCTATTTTTCGTAAGTCAATTTTTACTTCCTGCCATCCGGAATAGATATCGCTTCGATATTCATAATAGGTGGAATCATCAGAGCCGAATCTGAAAACAAAATCCACCTTGCCTTCGTATAATAGGGCTCCTTTTGTTGCACTCCCATCAGGATTCCTTCCATAAAAAGCCAGACTTAATTGCTCATAGGCTGAAATGTTTAGCTGATGAAAACTATATGTTCTGGTTACCAGCGCAGTGTCTCCAGGTTTCATGTTCTTAAAATTCAAACGAAGCGATGTTTCCGTTTCATCATCATCGTTTTTATCTTTATCCACCAGCACCAGAGGCTCATTAGCCACCTGTGCTCTGTAAAAATTATCATCTTTATTGTTAATTGAGCCTGCTTCAATCTTTGTGCCTACCGTATCATATAGCGGTAACCATTCACTGCCAACAAATTGCAAGTCAGCCAAAATAAGCTGATGTTCCTGGTTAAGTCCGGTACTGTCAAAACCAGTCCAGATAAGCCTGACCATTTCAATGTTCGTCCAGCTGGGATTGCCGAACGTATTCCGGATATCAAAATCCTTTATTACTTCTTTAAGAGGAACACGATACTTCCTCCAACCGTTGTTATGCTTAACATTAGCATTTTTATCTATAATTGGTGCACTGTCATTACCCAAATCTATGGTATATTGGAAATAACTTTCATTTTTATGAGTATAGACAATGTAATCATTATTTATATCCTCAGAGCTAAGCTCTGCATCGCCCTGTTTGCGGTTTGAATACCTCCTGTTTTTTACCTCACCATCATCACCATAATATTTATAGAAATTATCGCGCCCTGGATCCCACTTGTCAGGACCCAGTAATTCATCTCCAAAACGTAAAGTATCCCACTGCTGATACAGCCCGGGTATAACATAATACTCCAACGTATCATTTTTGGTGGTATCAAGTCCATTATCCCGTTTCGAATCAGTTTTAGTAGGATCGAAAATCAATGTAGGGTCTTCAGTATCTTCAACCCTGTTAGGTGGTCCACCTCTAATCGAGAGGTCCTCCCTCATTGTTCCCATCTGTATTAATAATTTTCCTTTTCCCTTAAACCCCCCAGCTGCAGAAATAATAAACTCAAAATACTGCTCTTCAGTTTTATCTTTTGCCCACACCGGAGTCATAATACCTGCCCAGCTGGTATTATAACGATGATTGTATCGCGAATCTGGTGATGGTATGCAATGGAGTCTGAGCACACTTTCATAATCATTGGCATCAGTGGTAGCCACATTAGTGAGAATATCCCTGACATCCCTGATCCTTACATTGTAATCTTTATCCTTGTCTTTAGGAGTAAACCAGTAAAAATCCCAGGCAGGAGGATAGCGATGCAAAGAATCAGGAGTCAGAGAATCATAAAACGGAGGGCTGGCCTGATGCCACAGGGATGCATTGGTAGGTAAAATAGAAGACTTTTTACTGTCCTCAAAGTCGTCAATATAAGCCCTGCCTTCAGGGTTTGGATTCATAAAAGACCTGGCATACTCAACATCCAGAATCAATTTGGATTCTGCAGTGGTGTTTATTAGAGGAATTTTGTTAACCAGACCAGTCATCCACTCCGGATTAAGGTCTATTCTGATGTTAAAGTCAAGTAATCCCTTATTGTACGGTTCCTGTTCGAGCTGAGGGATCTTATCATTTACTTTAACATTCTGATAAAGAAAGCTCAATCCGGCAAATGATCCTTCACTGATAAAGGGTAGCTTCAATTCACCTCTGGTCCCGAAAAACACTTTTTTTTCAGGTACAAACATCGCCGATCGCTGATACTCTACAGTGATCTCCTCTGCATTTTTGGCTGCAGGAGACACCAGCTCCATTTCTCCGGAACTGTTATCCAAAATATAATCGACATTTCTCTGCAGTATCACACCATCTGCCTTTACCACCTCTCCATCCATTACATCCCACCCCAGATTAAAGCTCGTCTGTTTGGTGGAGCTTTCGGTGTAGATTTTGTAAAAAGGGGTATAATTATTCCGATGGAGTACTTCTTTACTGGATTTGTAAATTAAAGAATCCTGGTATTTACCAAGCAATGGATTTCTAAACGGTTCATTTCCAAAAAAGGATGTATCAAAGGGAGGAATTATCAGATAACCATTACTTTTATCAAAAATGTGGGGCTTATCCTTAGACATTATTCCATCTTTGGAGATTCCCAGAATATCACCGAATTTTTTGCTGTTTTCGTTTTCTTCCCTTTCATTGTCATCATCAATAGTCTTCTGCACAATTCTGAATTTGTTATCAGCGTCAGTTGCGTCCATTTCATATACGTTTCTCCACATCAGATGAAAGCGTGAAGTGTCCAAATTAGAACTTGCAGAATCGATGGGATCTTTTGGTTTGAGTACCCAGAGATTCCAGATTGTATCTTTTTCGGTGATTTCGATTATTTTTCCTTTATTGAAAGAAGGGTCTTTGGCTCTTAAATAAATTGCAATGAAGCTGTTACTTATATCCGGAGTATCCGCAAAGCGTATCCATCCTTCGGTTTCATTAAGGAAATAATTACGGTCCCGATACAGTCGTACAAAAGCCTGACGCTGGTTTTCATTGTCCAGTGTAGCAGTGTCAATTAACATGTCTCCTGATTTTACACTTCTCCACACAATCAGAGTATCAACCACAGGAGCAGCTGGAGTGTTGGCAGGGGCACCTGGAGCATATTTCCGGTTGTAAAACCTGCGATATCTGTTATCAAGAAAGAAGAATTTGTTGGCAACATAATCTTCTTCTGTTATAACACGCTCCTCGGAACCTTTGGTGGGGGAAAATTTGGATTTTACCGCTTCACCCCTCTCATGGCTTATCACAGAGGTAAGCGAAAGCGGCCCCAGTTGCGAACGGACCTTTATACCAAAAAGCCCCTCATTACTCTCGGAATATCCCGACAATTCAGTTCCCGGCATCTGAAAACCAGTCCAGCCTGCCTCCACCTCCTGAATGATCTCATCCTCAAGTTCCCCTGGCTTAGATTCCTTATAATGGATCTTAAAATTTTTAAATACATCTGAAATAGCAAACTCATTCTGATTGTCTGCACTGATGTTGACTGAGATCAACCTTCCGATGCTTCCGCTGATACTGAACTGATAATCCACCTGAAAATCAAAACCGGTGTTGGAATCATGTTTTTTGTCAATAGCGGATTCAACAAAGGTTGAATTATCAAAACCCATGGTAATGGTAAGCGAGCCATTGATGCTTAAACGGGGAGGATCAGTTCCAATAACCCGCTGCGCCCAGGAAGGGTAGTGAACCGGCGCTTCCCACTGGAATTTCATAACTGATGATTTGGATTTAGCAGCATCATCTCTGGAGACCGAAATTCCACTTTTCCAACCTTTCAGAAGAGCAAAATTTCTCCTTTCCAGCAAATAATCGCTTAACTCCTTATAGTGATACTCCCATAGCCTGAAACCCAGATCATCATATCGCCTGAAAGTAATCTGACGTTTCTCGAAATCGATTATAGCAGTGTCTTTAAAAACATTTTCTTTAAACTCTACCTTCAATATTACCGGATTATCAGAAGTTAATGCAGAAGGAGCAAAAGGTTCCTCATCCAAAGGATGAAATCCCTCAATTCTGGGCTTCTCAAATTTTAGTCCCTGCCCGGATACCGAAAAGAATAAGGCGCAGAAAAGTATAGTTAATAAAGAGTAATTTTTACTCAATTTAGCGTTTGCTCCCCTTCTGAACCTTTTTCAGATCATCTCCAGATTGATCCGGTATATCAGAACAACACCGAAACCCCACCGGGTTATGCTGGTTTTCAGGAAAATAGCTGTACCGTTTTTCAGAACATCCACTCTGAGGCCCACTCTCCCAAAACCCTCCCATTACATAATAAAACTGCCGGTTAGCCGTCGCTTTTGTACTTGTCCATTCCAGAAGACTGCCAGACATGTCATAAGCACCAAAAAAGCTTCTGCATTCCGGCCTGCTCCCCGAAACAGAAACTTTCTGATCATGAGTTGCACATGCATAACGCTCATACTCCTGTCCGTAAGGATAAGACCAGGTGTGTGGGCCGCTACAGGCTAACATCCACTCTTCTGATGTACACAACCGTTTCCCAACAGAATAACATGAATCCATAGCCTGATAAAGAGATATGTAGGATTTTGGAATAACACCCTTCTGATTGGGCCACTCATATCGATCAATACAGAATTTGGAACCACCAATACTCACCAGCTCCATGCCGGGTAAACAGGGCGATTCTTTACTTAATACCTCGATCTCATAGTATTCTTCCCTCATCTCCATCTGATGCCCGCAGGAATCTGTGGCCTTAAACTGCAAAGTAGAGGTCGAACTAACAGCTATCTCGCTTCCCTGGTATTCAATCCACTGCTGATCACCGGCAAAGCGATAAAAAATATTACATTCCTTATTGGCAACCATAGAAACAGATACCGCTTTTCGATGCAGACCTCCGGAGGGGTCCGGATACACCCATAGAGTAGCTGTGTCCTCAGCGCAACGATCAACTACAGAAAGAACCGGATCAGAACTATCTGCACTGCTGACATCAACCGTATCTCTCTTCAGAGAATCCTGTTTTACTACTGTATCAACTTTTGCGGGGATAACAGCCTTTTTCCTGGGCTTGATTTTTTCGAGCGTATCAATCCGGTTCGATTGAGAATCCACATCCACTGAATCAGGTATTTTTACACTATCCTCAACTGTGGTGTCTGGTATTTCAGTAACAGAACTGGTAGTGTCCGCTATTGGAATTTTTACTGTTTTCTGCAGCCCCTGTTTATGACCGTTCCAATAAAGGAAAAAGAAAAACAATAATAAGAACAGAAGCAGTAATAATAAAGCCCATTTTACCCATTTACTGCTGGTTTTTTGAGATTTTTCATTTAAACGCTTTTGCACAATACCGCTACCGGTTCCTGTTTGCTGAAATGACCTTATCAAAAATGGTCTATTGGCAGATTATTTTCAATAACTGAAAATACCTTAAGAAAATCTGCTGTTTCCCTGACATCATGAACCCTGAAAATACGCGCCCCCCTGTAGTAGGCTGATGCAACCGTACCCAGTGTCCCCCACAGCCTTTGTTCGACCTCTCTACCGGTTATCCTGCCGATAAAAGACTTCCTCGATGTCCCAATAAGTACAGTATATCCAGTATTGGTAAACTCTGAGATCCCCTGAAGCAGTTCAACATTCTGTTGGGCAGTTTTCGCAAATCCAATCCCAGGATCAATAATGATTTTTTCCTTCTTAACACCAGCAGCGGTAAACTCTGAAACCGCCCCTAACAACTCTTCCCTGACTTCCATAGTCAAATTTTTATAGGAAGTATGCTGCTGCATTGTCTGTGGCGTACCCCTGCTATGCATTAACACCACGGTACAACCTCGTTGTGCAACCACAGAAGCCATCCGACTGTCAAAGCGACCGGCACTTATATCATTAATCCAACTAGCCCCAGCATCAATTGCCGCCTCTGCAACTTCTGACCATGTAGTATCGATACTGATCGGGCCTTTAAAGTATTTACCGACTTTCTCCACTACAGGAAGAATTCTGTGTAACTCCTCTGCGGCAGTTATCTGAACAGCACCAGGACGGCTGGATGCGCCTCCGATATCGATGATATCTGCACCCTGTTCAACCAATTTCAATGCATACTCTACCGCCGCATCAATAGAATTATAGCAACCACCATCGTAAAAAGAATCAGGAGTGATATTTACAATACCCATCAAGGCAAAAGACTTCCGGGTGAAAATAATTTCGTTTCGGTCTGTCATAATATTGTTCCCATAAATAGATCAGGACTTTGACCCATAGAGGGTCAAAGTCCTTATTAAATGTTTCTGAAAGTATTTTACAATCGGTTACACGCTGGTTTTCTCAGATGCTTTTCCAGATTCCATACTGTCCAGTACTGGTGCAACCACGGGTTCAGGCCCCACGGTTACGGTGTTAGTATGGCGGATATAGGTTCGGCTCTTTTTGGCAGTCTGAAGAGTATCACCATTAATCACTTTCATGATCTCTTCACGATCCAACAGCTCATGTTCCAGTAAAGCCTGAGCGAGTCTTTCCAGCTGATCCTTATGAGCAACAAGAATGTCCCTGGACCGCTGCAGTTGCTCTTCGATCATCTTGCGCATCAAAGAGTCGATTGCTTCAGCAGTTTTGTCGGAATAATCCCGATGACGGGAGATTTCCCTTCCCAGAAAGATCTGCTCATCTTTCTCGCCATAGCTTATGGGTCCAAGCTCCTCGGTCATACCATAATCACATATCAACTTACGGATCAGACTGGTAGCCTGCTTAATATCGCTTGCGGCACCAGTAGTCTGATGGTTGAAGACCAACTCCTCAGCCATGCGTCCACCCAGCATAATACAGATACGATCAAGGATATACTGTTTAGTGTAACTGTGCTTATCCTCCCATGGAAGAGAGAAAGTGACACCCAAAGCCCGTCCCCGGGGAATGATAGTGACCTTGTGTAAAGGATCTGCCTCTTCACAATAGATATTACATATAGCATGCCCCGCCTCGTGATAGGCAGTCAGAGTTTTCTCTTTATCAGAAAGAACCATACTCTTTCGCTCCGCTCCCATCATTACCTTGTCCTTGGCTTCTTCAAAATCAAGCATAGTCACAACATCCTGACCAAATCGGGCAGCCATCAGTGCTGCTTCATTAACCAGATTTGCCAGATCAGCCCCCACAAACCCTGGAGTACCACGAGCAATAGTGTTTAATTCCACATCTGGAGAGAGAGGAATACTTTTAGTATGCACTTTAAGAATTCCCTCACGCCCCTTCACATCAGGAATATCCACCACTATCTGTCGGTCAAAACGCCCTGGTCTTAAGAGTGCAGGATCAAGCACGTCGGGACGGTTTGTGGCGGCTATAAGTATGACACCAGAGTTCACCTCAAAACCATCCATCTCTACAAGCATCTGGTTTAAAGTCTGCTCGCGCTCATCATGTCCACCTCCCAAACCGGCACCCCTCTGGCGACCTACAGCATCTATTTCATCTATGAAAATGATACAGGGAGAATTCCGTTTTGCAGTTTCGAAAAGATCCCTAACCCTGGAAGCTCCCACTCCCACAAACATCTCCACAAAATCCGATCCGCTCATCGATAAAAACGGTACACCCGCTTCCCCGGCAACGCATCGGGCCAAAAGAGTCTTACCAGTTCCGGGAGGCCCCAGAAGCAGCACCCCTTTGGGAATTTTACCCCCCAGACGCTTGAACTTTTTGGGATCTTTGAGAAAGTCAATAATTTCCTGGAGCTCCACTTTGGCTTCTTCCACACCAGCTGCATCAGCAAAAGTGATCTGAGGCCGATCCATGGCATGCAATTTCGCCCGACTCTTGCCAAAGGAAAAGACCCCCTTCTGTCCGGCCTGCATCTGCCGAATCATAAAAAGCCAGAAAAGAATCATCAATGCCCACGGAAGTATGCTTATAAGAATATCCCCCCAGTTCATCTTCTCCTGCTCAAAAGTATACTGCAATCCAGCTTTATCCCACGAAGAAATCATCTCTGAATCCACAAACGGAAGATTCACCACGAAGTTTTTGTTTAAAGGAGTGTTCTTTTTAAGTGATGCGATCTTGAAAAGAGATGAAGGGTCTTCTACCTCTCCATAAAAAACCGCCCTGTTTAGTCCTTTCTGCACAACATTAGCATCTACAATTTTTATTTCAGGGTTAGCCAAAGCCTCCTGAAACTGACTGTAGGTGAGTTTCACCTCTTTCTGGGTTCCATACCCTTCAACAGATCGCAAAGCAAATATCACTGCAACTGTAATTGCCAGCCACATCAAAATGGTCTTACCAGGATCTCTGCGACCCTTTTTTGCACCATCATTGTCTTTTTGTTTTCTGCGACCCGCAGAAGAAGCCTGACGGGAATCTCCGCCTTTCTGCTTTTTGTCTTCCAGTGTCAACGAGTCCTCCGAATATGAAAAATGAAAAAATATTATCCAGATAAGCTGTTTTTTAATCCGCCACTTATTGCACCCGCCAGGCGATCAGTCATTCCGGTTATGCTTCGCTTGCCGGTAAATAGCAGACATACTTTTTGTGCTCAGAAAATGTGCACATTGTATACAATTCGTTTTTCTTGAGCATATATTCAGGATTGCCCACAAAAAGTCTTCTATCCTAATCCGGGTTACCTGATGTCGGGATACAGACTAATTTACTGCTCCAGAAAGATAGTACTACGATTGCAGTCTGGTACTATTTTAACTTTTTTAAATTTCCAGTCCTGCTAGCTCTGGCACTTAATTCCAGTTTGAATCAACCTAAGATTATATATTATTACCAATGGCTTTCGAAGCTATTTTTATTATATGACGGCTTGATTTGCTCACTGCACATTGCTGATTAAGCCGGATTCCCGGTATCCACAAGACTTTGTTACTTCCATCCACCACGACCCCAGCCCGTGAACGAACCACTTTCGGAAAACCCTGCTTGGCCAGAAAGCGAAGGACACTGGTGGAAGTAGCTCGTCCCTTAGGACAAAAAACGTCTTCGGTATCCACCCGGCGATATATTAATGAATCCCCACTAATAGCATCTCTGTCCATAAAAACTGACCATCTATCCTCACATCCCGTTGCATCTGAACCACTTACTTCTGTAACCGTAAAATCAATGTTCCGTGTATGACATTGAACAACACCGGGAATCGGAATTTTGCAAAACAGTTCCTCTGTGGTATTTTTTCCTTTACTAAAGTAGACAATGCCTCCGGCAGGATTATACTGCCACTTTGCTGGTAATAAAAAAGTCCTGGAGCACTTTGAGTTAACAAATAACCTACCGACATGAAAACGGTCTGCAGGAATACCATGCTTCTCAAAAAGGAATTTCAATCCTTCTGAAGCAATCTCTCTGTGCAGAAATCCTTTAGTATTGACAGCAAAACTTTCATCGGAATCCTCCACTACAAATTCCTCAACCCAATCATGAATCTGTTTCTCAATGATTGTCCAGGCATCCTGCATCTGCAAAGATAATGTGGTCATCCTCTTAACTGCATCCGACTGATACCGGGTGATTACCGGGAGAAGTTCATGACGAATAAAATTGCGACTCAAAGAGATATCAGCATTAGATGAATCGTTCCGAAATGGGATACACTTTGAATTCAGCCACTGGAGAAGTTCACTTTTTGTAATAAAAAGAAGTGGCCTTATTACCCCGTCTTCCCTCACTGGAAGTATCCCGCGCATCCCTTTTATACCTGCACCCCGCAACATCCTGAAAAGCAAAGTCTCAGCCTGATCATCAGCAGTATGACCGGTTGCAATAAAATCAAAACTGCTGCTCTCCAGAATCGAATGAAGAAACTTATACCGCTCCTGCCTGGCCCACTGCTCAATTCCAGAATCTGTAAGCTTATGTCCGCTGAGTCGTTTGAGAAAAAATGGAAGATCCAGATCTGCGGCAATTCTACGGACCAACTGCTCATCTCCATCCGATTCGTTCTCCCTGAGGCCATGATTAATGTGGGCGATAGCCAGTTTTTTAATTCGCAGTTTTTCCTGCAGATCTTTAAGAAGATGAATTAAAGCCACAGAATCACTTCCACCACTGACTGCAGCTAACACTGTCTTATCCGCCGACAGATAAGTACGCCAGAAACCGTAGATTTTATCGGTTATTGAAGCGGAAGACATACATTTTTTATTCAGGAAAGAGAGATAGCAGCGGAGGGAATTGAACCCCCGACACGTGGATTATGATTCCACTGCTCTGACCGACTGAGCTACGCTGCCAGAATTAAGTAGTTATTAAAAATAGAATGCAGCAAAAAAAATGTCAATAAACAAATCGCTGAGCTTTCTCTGAAGGTATAACTGTAAGTATAGCCAAATATAAAAAAGGCGTTTCTGCCAGAAACAGAAGCGCCTTTAATAAGGAACTCAACTTAAATTAATCGCCGGTTCCTCTGGAACCTGTAATTTAATCTTTAAAATTGGGCACATATTTTTCCCAGTCAGCCGGAACAGTATGAGAAACCTTACTTTCACTACTTACAGCACTTGATGGTCCTGGAGTCCCGGCAGCGAAAGAACCCACTTTTTTTCCCGTTCTTACTGCTGAAGCAAATGTTGCGCTGGCTGCATCACCTCCAGCAGAGTAGTTAAACCATTTACTAGTTGAATCGGGATCTTCAAATGCCAGGTTAGCGATAGTTGCAGAGCATTCACCCTTTTCTGCGACATAGGCCATCTGTGCATGCTCCCAGGATCCCAGAACAATGGGGATCTCGCCTATTTTTGCCTTGGTAATTACATCTGTCAATTTTGGAATAGCCAGCACCGCCAGAACACCCATAATCACGATAACCACCATCAGCTCGATCAATGTGAAACCTTTGTTTGAACGTACCATACATAACCTCCTCAATAAAGTTGATAAATCTGATTTTCTATACAATTGAATTACGGACGATTTCATCATCTGCCAGTCAGACATCCCCCTTTCATTTACTTTGCTGCCTAACAGATGCGCAACTTCTACTAAAAGTATACAGCCAAAACAGTCCTGAATTCAAGCGTTTTAATAGAATTGCCTTCTTTTGTTCTAACCCGTTTAAATTTATCTAATTACTTTCCAGGCTGCTCCATCTCCCTTCTATGATGGAATTCGCGGATCTTTACTGCCAGATGGGCACGGACTTCCGGATTTTCACTGGCTTCATATGTCAAAATCAGAAATTCTTCGGCATTTCTTCGAAGTCCAGCCCTGGCATACATGGCAGCTGCAATTGCGGCCAGTTTATCTGCAGGTGCCCCTTTCACCCTGGATGCCAAAGCCATATACTCGGCAGCGATTTTCTGCTGATCATAATACTTATAATAAAGTAGACTCAGATAAAACGGTACGTTCCACTTTTTGTCTCCAATATGAAAAAGTCCTCTCTCCAGAATAACTCTGGCCGCATGGGGATTACCACATACTTCAGGAAGCATTACACCTGCAAATTCATAGGCAGGATAAAATTGAGGGTTCAACTTGGTTACCAGATCCACCATTTTCACTAGCCAGGGATAGTTTTTATCGGTTAAATAGTGACTCCCAAAATAAAGCACAGTCCTGATCCAGAGCATGTGAGAAAAGGTTGCCTCAAAACCCAGTAAACCATATTTCACCAGCTCATTTTCGGGTACACTGGTCATACTCTCAGCTCTGATTTTCTGCCCGCAATACTCTGTGAGCGTCCTTTGGGAAAAAAATATCCCACAAGATACAATAACCAGAAGCAAAATTATCACTAACCGGGTCATAAATCTTTTTCCGTAAAAAAGACTATGGATAGTAATAAAAACAGCCCAATATAAAGGACTCCATAGCACACAGCCGCCAGGACATAACCCTGGGCAATATTCAGATCATAAACCACCTGAGTACGGATATTGAAGTGCTCCAGATTAGGAAGCATATAATAGATTGCTTTGAGTGCACTGTTCCAGAGTAAATTACTTTTCTGCTCAGCACCGATTCCGACCAGATCATTCAGATGTCCGCAAACATAAAAACCAATGGTAAAAATTGCAGCCAGTGTCGGTGTGGTGAAGGTCGAGAAAAAAATGGAAGCCGATACTATTACCCCCATTTCCATGACTATAAGAAGGACAGCCCAACCCAGCTTTGGCTTTATCTCAGTTCCCATCAAATGAATTGATATTATAAATACTGCAGCTACCAGCATCAGATTAAGCACCAGAATAACAAACAAGCCCGCAAATTTTCCTGCCAGAAAAGATTCCCTGGAAACCGGTTTAGTTACTACCATATAAATGGTCTTAGACGAGATCTCTTTTCCCAGCATTCCCACTCCGATAAACACAGCCAGAAGAAGTCCGGTTATAGACATGGTGGCTAAACCGAAATCTGCCATCACCTGAGCCCTTGAAAAAAGTGAGAGATCTCCAAAGGATATTGAAAGGACCAGTACCACTCCAGCAGCAAGCAGAATATTATACAGGATCTTGTTGCGGATTGTTTCCCTGAACGTATTTATCGCTATGGTTAGAAATGATCTCATTTTTCTCCTGAACCGCAATCATTATACAGAAGCTCTTCCATCGACTTTACCCGCCTGCTGATAGAGTGAAGAACTGCCTGTTTTTCAAAAAGAAAGTTTTGTACTTTCAATAAATCGCAGTCAGCAGGTAAAAACAGATGATGCAGATACCTATCAGAACCCCCCATAACACAACCAAATTGCTCCAAAATTGCAATATTCTGCTGCTTTAAATCGGAAACTAACATTTCGGTTCCTAAAAAGCCTCTATCAAGAAGAGCTCTCACTTCTCCTGCAAAAGCAAGCTTGCCACTGGAGAGGACTATCACCTCATCGCAGACCGACTCTATATCATCCAACACATGGGTGCTGAAAAAGATGGTTTTTCCCTTACCGGATAGCTCTCTGAACAGTTTGCGGAAAAGTCTTCTTCCAGGAGGGTCCATCCCGCTCATCGGCTCATCCAGAATAAGAATCTGCGGATTCCCAAGCAGTGCCTGAGCCATGGTCAGCCGCTGTTGCATCCCCTTGGACAGTTCCTTCACTCTTATGTGGCTTTTTGCGGTTAATTCAACGATGGATAATACTTTTCTGATTTCGTCGGTAATCGATCTTGAGGATAGTCCTAAAAGATCTGACGCAAATTTCAGAGTTTCAAAAACTGTAAGATGGGCATAAAAGTAAGGTTGTTCGCTTAGATAAGCAACCCCCTTACGGGATTCAGGCAAAAATGCATCTTTTCCGCAGATAGTAACCTTACCTCTGGAAGGTTTGATAAGCCCCATAATCATCTTTATGGATGTGGTCTTCCCTGCACCGTTTGGACCGACAAACCCAGTAACCACTCCCTTTTTCACAGAAATTGTGAGATCAGTCACTGCTGATACCCTGGGAGCCCAGAAATCCTTGCGATAAGTTTTGGAAACATTTTTAAGTTCTATAACATTCATAGTGTTACCGATTAAAATAATACATCATTTTTTGGAATGTGTAAACAACTTTCAGAAAATGTCCATTCTGCAGATACACAAGCAGCTATAATTATATAATTCCGGGTAATAAATTGAGTTACTTAGGTTCTATAAAAACCAGATCTTCAGGATTATAGAAAGAATTTATTTATGAAACACATAGCACCGGACAGTAGTGTCCGGTTAATTTAACAAAGGATTACTGCAAAAAACAGCTTGGAATTTGGATTTTCAGACCAGAAAGCACCAAATCACAAATCTTAAATTCCAAACAAAACCCAAATTACAATACCCAAA
>JAEZKP010000077.1 GCA_023436145.1 Fibrobacterota bacterium
TGGAATGAAAATAACCAGCCTCCGCTTATCCAGCTGACAGCAACCACCCAGGCGATGCTTTTAACCAGCCAACCTTCAAACCAGCCATTGACCATCTCAGCCAACGTTACAGATGATGGGACAATCAGCTCGGTTCGACTCTTCTATCGAAATTCCAATCTCTCCTCAGGATCATATACTGAGCTCCCGATGCAAATCAGCAGCGGCTCCATTTACCAGGCAACTATACCTGCCACCAATGTTAATTACCCGGGTGTCGATTTCTACATTCTGGCGACTGACAATTACCAGCTGATTGGTCGCTCTCCCAATATTCTGGCACCAGAGACTCAACCCTGGGTAATACCGGTAGGTAACAACGCACCTGTAATTTCTGATCTTCAGACTGTATGTTTGACCATAGGAAATGACAATATCATCTCTGCAAAAATAGATGATGACAATGGGATCTCTTCTGCGATACTCTATTATAAAAAACGCAATGAGACATTTTTCTCACTTGACACAATGACCGGAAACCTTTCTGGTTTCTACACCGGAACCATCCCCTCAAATATGATAACCAATAGTGGAATCGACTATTATATCAGAGCTGTTGATGATGCCGGGGCTGCATCACGATATCCATCACTGAATAACGACAGCCTTTTCCCATGCCAAAATAACAACCTGCCTCCAAAAGCCAATGCTGGTGCAGACATCAATGTCTATCTTTCTTCAGGCTGTGACACTGTTATTACTCTCAACGGATCTGCATCAAGTGATCCGGATGGAGGCCCCATTTCATTTCGCTGGACTGGTCCTTTCAGTGATACTCTTACAGGTGTTACACCTTCAGTGAACCTCTCAGTCGGACAACATACTATCTTTTTAAAAGTTACAGATAACTCCGGTCTTTATGATTTGGACACAGTCAAGATCAGTGTCATTGACACTCTTATACCAGTGTTCTCCCTGGTTCCTGCAGACACAGTTGTTGTGATCCGGGCAAATGATTCCACCTGCCAGATCACCATTGACTCTGCCATGGCAACAGATAACTGTGCACTCCTTAGTGTCAGGGCAATTCGAAGCGACGGTCTCCCATTCGGTTCGTTTTTTAAAACAGGCGCCACATCTATCAGCTGGATTGCCCTGGATAGAAGCGGAAATGCAGATACAGTTATACAAAACATTAATGTCAGGAAGAACCGCTTACCAGTCTTGACAGTACCTGCGGACACTGGTCTTTCAGAAGGAGAAATACTGAACATTTCAGTTTCTGCAACTGATCCCGACAATACCAATCCCGCAATCTCAGTACTAAACTCGCCAGACTGGCTTACTATTACTCCCAATCAGAATAATGCCTCTACCATAAACATCGCTCCTGGATGTACCGATAACGGTAACCACCAGATCCATCTTATTGCCACCGATCTTCTCGATACTGCGCATGCAGTATTTAATGTCAAAATTAAAGATGTCAATTTTCCTCCGGTTTTTGATTCTCTGCCTTTTGAACTGAAAATCGGTGAAGCAGCTCCATTTGAACTTGCTGTCAGAGTACATGATTGTGATGGAACCATACCCCAAATCAAGATGCTGACCAGTGTTGCAGGTGCTGCGTTTGTTGACAATTTAAACAGTACCGGAACTTTCCGCTGGACACCGGATGCAGATGATTATGGTTTTTATATGTTCATCTTCGAGGCAACAGACAATGTCAATAACCCTGTGCGGGATACAATTATTATTGAAGTAACAGATATTAATGTTTCCCCACCCGTACTTGTCGTCTCAAGCGCAGATACTACCAGCTCGGTAAATCTTCCATTGATTATTGTTGCTCATGCAACAGATCTGGATGGAACTGCTCCGGTTCTAAAAGGATCACAGATTCCAACTGGGGCCACCTTCACAACAGACAACAATGGTAATGGTGTGTTTTCATGGACACCCAGAGATACCGGAACATTTGTAATTTTAATCACTGCATACGATCAGGCCGACCCAACTATTTATGATTCTCAACTGGTGACGATCAGAATTAATAATAATAATGTTACCGGTCCAAAATTCGATCCACACCCCTCTGTCAGCATACAGCAGAATGAGAATCTCGTTCTTAATTTGAGGGCAGTAGATCAGGATGGGACCAAACCAGTACTGCGCTTAATCAGTTCAGCTCAGGGAGCACGTTTCAGGGATAATGGCGATGGCACGGCAACAGTGACCTGGAGTCCGGCTTGTGATGTTTCCGGTACGTTTATTTTCAGCGCATCTGCTACTGATGGCAAGTTTGGGGATACAATAGAAATTCCTGTACAGGTCAGAGATGTAAACTGTGCCCCTATTCTTTTCAGGTGTGCTGATATCAATGCTCAACCAGGTGAAAGGGTAAGTATACCTATAAGAGCTTATGATCCTGACAATAACGGTTCAATTCCTGTTTTATCAGTTTCCTGTCAACTGCCGGAATTTTCATTCATCACACAAAGCGATGGTTCTGCTTTTTTTAACTGGACGGTAAGCTACACCACCGGTACCTATCCGGTTACCTTCTATGCAACAGACGGAAATTCTACCGATAGTATGAGAATTTTCATTTCCATAAACAAAACAGGTTCACTGAAGATCAGTGCACGTCCGACAGGCAGTCATATTTATGCATTTCCATCCGATTGCTACAGAGGAAAACAGATAGGTGTTGATTCCACTGTTTATTCCGGAACACCTGGATGTCAGTGGTTTGAATTCCAGGCACCTGGTTACCGTTCCAGGAGAGTAGCCTGCAATATCAAGGCAGACACAACCATATCAGTTACTATAGATCTCAAACCGGCAATTCCACTGATGGTACTCTCTCCGGACACAGTAAAACTTGGATCTTCAAAACAGCTCATGCAAAATGGAAGTATCTCGTTTGCCGATCTTAACAGAGATCATATACTCGATCTATCTGTTGCAACAACATCAGGAATCATTTGTTTTTACGGTATAGATAGTACTGATAATTCTCTGTTCAGCCCGGTTCCGGTTACATTCTTTGCCGGTACGCTGGAACCTTCACTCCATCATACTTTTATCAATTGGAATAACAATGGGAATCAGAGTTGTCTTCTCTCTACAAAAACAGGTAAAATACTACGCATCAATTTAAAGACTTCGGCAATTGACACTTTGATTTCAATACCCGGTTCCAGACTTTATCCAACCATATTTGATGCAGACAGAGATGGAAGAAAGGATCTTGTCGTTAATAATGCCGGTAAAGGTTTATTTGTATATCTGAATACAGGAAGTGATTCTGTTCCGGCAATTGCATTTGCCAAAGAGTGTACCACCCCTGCCGGTCTGCCATTGACCGATCTGAATGGAGCGGTCCTGTTACTCGATTCAGACAAGGATGGCAAAGAGGAGGTGATTGTGTTTTCTGCTGGAGTGTTGAAACTGTTTGAACCCGACAGCATTTTCTCAACACTTACCTATGTCGAAAATCTCAGTTGTGGTGGCAACCTGGTAACAGCAGATTCCATTAGCAGTTCATTTATCGGCTCAACGACTGGTATTTCCAGTTTTGCTCTCCGCAAAGCGAATCAGATACTTATATATCCCACTCAACTGCAGGGAGATATCACTTTCGATGGCAAAGTCGACATTCGTGATGTCAGCAAAGCGTCAATGAACTGGGAATTTACACCAGATAATCCATCCTGGGATCCTTCTATAAATGTAAAATTGTCCGAATCCGGGAATGAAAAAATCGACATACGGGATATCTCACGAATAAGCAAGAACTGGGAACTTCAACAATAAGTTACTTTTTCAAAGGTAAAAAAAAATGGAATATGGAATCAGAAGCTTTTTAACTTCAGCATTGATTTTTCTGAGTTTATCGGGTTTGCCAGAAGGTGCTCCTCAGCTGTTTATTGATTTTAACACATCATCTGCTTCCATTGATTCTGTTTATGCACCAGCAAAAGACAGTACCTTCACGGCAGGTTTTTATATTTCCGATATCAGTAATTTGTATGGTTATCAATTTTATGTGCAATTTGACACCACCAAACTGAGATATGTCTCTTCTTCCAAAGCTACATCTACCGTGGTTCATATGATGGAAACCAATGGTCAGACTATCTTTTTCGAAAGCAGAAAATCTATAAACAGTAATGACAGGATTCTGGTCGGAGGTACTTATCTTGGTACTTCTGCTGGATCTGCCGGTTCAGGATATTTGGGGATAATAACATTCCAGAGGCTGACTCCTGACACCACTCAGATCCTTTTGGTAGAACCAGTATTTCTTGATTCTGAAAACCAAATAGCAATCAGTTCAGTTTCCAGAGGATTACTGCTGCCACCTGGTTCGATTTCGGTTAAGCAAAGAAAAGTGCACCATCTGACAGATTGCAGTATTCAGATAATCAACAGAACGGTTAGCTGTTCATTTCCGTTTAAATCACAGGTCAAAATCCGCTTACTTGACATTTCCGGGCGCAGTGTGTTTGAAAAGAAGGACGTATCCCGGCACATTTCGTTTAATCTTCCTGGTGCAGTATCCGGAGCATATGTACTGAGTATATCAAATAGCAGTGAGTATGTTGCACATCCAGTCATTTTCAAGTGAAAGATGCTCAACATTAATTTATATTAGTTAAAACTTCATTCAGTTTTTACCCTTCTGAGAGACACATCAGGCATGAACTCAAAGAATTTTTATTTACTGGTATTTTTTCTGATTCTGAACACATTTGCTCAGACAGAAAGATTCATTCCCGACACAGCATCCATGAAAAAACTGTGGAAAATCACAGATAAAACAGAGCTGTATGTGGGTGCCTCATTTTACTATATGGATCCTTCGGATTCCATAGTGGTTTGGCTTGACACATCTGAATCAGACAAAACAGGTGACCTCTTCATTATGATTCCCGGATATTCTGATTCTGCAATGTTTCTTTTCTCTAATGAAGATGCGGGAAGCCGAATAAATATAACCAGTATACTTGAAACACCGATTACTCCAGGTACGGAAATATTTTTCAGATATAAAAGGCGGGATGCGGTATATCATAAGTTTACAGGACAAAACAGAAAAGGTATTGATCCGGTTGACCGGGTCGCTTACCCAGGCAACCGGGATTTTGTTTCCAAAGAATTTGATCGCAGGCCAGGCTATGGTTATCGCTGGGCAGTAGCCGGCAGAGTGGTTGATGTTTCTAATAATCCAACTGATACCGTTATTTTCGGTTTTGAAGACATGATCCATTATTCTAATCCAAATGATACTTTGGTTATTTCGGACCGGGATTTCAATGATGTGATCTTCAGAGTAACAGGACTGCAGCTTAATGTGGAAAAATTCCCTGATTCAATAGAACTTTTCATTCCCGACACTGTAACTGCAGGTGATACAATTCTCTGTAATGCACGTGTATGGTTTGACTCATCAGGTCAGAAAATCCTGAAACATGATCTGGATTCTCTTCTGAGATGGCAGGTCTCTGGTTTTACGGCCAACAATGACACTTTAATTAAAGGTTTAACGCCAGATACAGCCCGCTTTCTGCCAAGAACTGCTTTCGAGAATTTTACCATCTGTGTATCCTTAGTGGACCCGGTATCCAGCGACACCATTGTCGAATGCAAAACTATCATGGTACTGCCAGGAAAACCAGACAATCTGTCAATCGAACTCAGAACCGATACGGCCTCTTCCGATTTCAGTCTTAACCACACGATTCAAATCCCGCGCGTTCTTATCCCTTCCAACAAGTTAGCACAAAGTGTTTTTGCCATTCTCAGGGATAAATTCGGAAATTTTTGCGGTTTCTCAAAGTCCACAGTATGGGACACATCCTCCACATCTCAGGTCCCGGGACTTACTCCGGGTTGCATCTCGGTCCGTAACGGGAATCTGTCGCTGGGTGAAGGTGTAATCGAAAAGATTACCAGCGGAAATACTCTGGTCATAGCAAGAGAAATCTATTCCGGGGATACACTCAGGGATAGCATACTGGTAAATGTATCATCTGCCTTTTACGATTCACTGCGTGTTGTTAAACTGGTCGGGGGTAGTTTCCAGGCAATAAATTCATTGACATTATCCACGGATAGCTGTGCGGATTTGTGGTCGGAGGGCAGAAGACTCGATAATAAAAAATGGGAGATATTAAAAACAGTCTGGGATTCCAGAAAATGGAAGCTGAACTTGAGTAATACTGCCTATTCAGACATTAATTTCTGTCCAGAAGATACCGGTAAAGGTTTTCTGGAGATTTCATATGACAACTATCTCAGAACGCAGCTTCCAGTCAACGCAACACCGGGTGCACCTGCCAGAATCAGTATCTACACCGATTCGACCAGCTCTGCCAAGGCTTTTCCTGTAGATACATTTGTCTCAGCAGGAAAGCCCATGAATCTATCCTTGAGAATATTTGATAGACACAACGTTTGGCTTCGGAATGTGAAAGTGGATTCCATCTTCTGGGTTCTTCATGACGATACCACCGTTTCCGGCACTGACCCATCAGCCCGGTTAAATAAAACCATTGGAGAAAATGTTGTTCTGAGCCCGATCAAAGCATATCGTACTATACAAGTAAAGGCAACTTACGGTTTATTCAGCGATTCGGTCAAGATTGCCATTCTGCCTGGAAGTCCTGCCAGAGTAGTAATTGAATCTCATGCAGACTGGAAACGCAGCCTTACCAGTCCTGACGAAATAGACACTGTTGAAATACCTGATAATACCACCTCTGCAACTGTATATGCAATTATCAGGGATTCAATGGGCAACTATATAGATTCATTACGGGAAGGCAGTTGGAATACTAATGATACCATTGCCGGAATTCATTCAGGAGCAGTACCCTGTGTGGGTGTCATAACAAAAAACCTGCAGGTAAAAAGTGGAATCACTGCCATCATGGTCAGCCACGGAGTATTCACCGACACTGCATTTGTAAAACTGCTACCGTACCATTTCACTGCAGTGAGAATTACAGATAAATCCTATAACCCGATTAGCAGCCTGACCATGTCAACAAACCAGGATACTCTCTTATATGCACAGGGACTCCGCTCAGACACCGCACTGTGGCGGGATGTTGCAGTTAATTGGTTTATTTCGGATACACTGATTGTTGATCCGCCATGTCCCACCGGAGTTTCCTCGTACAGTTTTTCTCCAGTTAAGCCCGGAAAAGGAATTCTTTATATAAAATATCAGGCAGATACTCTTAGTGACACCATTTCAGCAATATTCACCCGTGGTGAACCGGTGAGGGCTGAATTTCACTTGCTTACTCCTGCAGATAAACTCATTGCCGGTGATACCATCACCGCCTTAATTACTATTCTTAATAAAGACGGGTTAGTACCAGGTGAGTATTGTTTCAATACTGCATTACAAACCGGTCAGGTCTACTATTCGGATTTACTTGGATATGGAAGCAGCTCATTTATTCCGGTAATTACATCGGATAATCATAAAGCCAATATCAACAAGCCTGGCACCAGAAGCTCCGGTTTAAATCAGTGCTTTTCAGAAGGTAAGGATACAGTTAAACTGATTCTGTATTATGCCCCTTTCAGCAGGGACAGCCTTCATATAATGGAGCTGCAATTTGGTAACATTTCTGCTCGCAGCAACCCATTCCGCATCAGGCCATCAACCTTAAATTCAATTTCTCTTGCACATACTCACAAATGCTGTAAAGATTCACTTGTTCTTCGATATCCCGATGAACAGGCTTTGATTTATTCCATAGGTTATGACAGATATGGAAACATGCGTGGAGGTGAACTCAGTACGTGGCGTACTACAGGTACATTGCACCAGTGTGACACCACATCAATTCTTACCCGAATCATTTACGGAGCTGACTCATCAATCGTTTCTGATGATGAATCCGGCAAATTAATAGCTGTTTCCGTAGAGAACAGGTCTATTTCTGATACATTATCTGTAGTAGTAATCGGCCCGCTGGCAAAACCGGTAGATGCAATTACCAGAGATTTGAATGGGAATGGCATACTGGACAGAATTGAAATCAGGTTTGATATGCCAATATATAGAAACAGCAATCAAATACCGTCTCTTTTCTCTATCGATTACAACAAACACAGCTTCAGAGTTGACAGCCTGATTATCTCCGCAGACAGCACAAATCTCACATTATTTCTGCACGAACCTGCAGATTCACAGACCTTACAAACTAACTGGACTCCGGTGATCTCATTTTACAACCACAATTTTGCTTTGGGTGGAGCAGTTGATTCTTTTGAGATAGAACCGCGGGACGGGGCTGGTCCGGTTATTAAATCAGTAATCAAAGAGATCCGCAATACTGATCGCACCAATGATTTAGTTACCGTGACATTCAGTGAAGATGTAACCGGACCACAGAAAAGCCAATTCTCATATCTTAAAATGCCGGAAGAAGTTTTCAGGGTTTTCACCAGCAATGCTTCCGGAGCTTTAAATCAGATTAATTTTTTAACCGGCATTAAGAACTTCAATGCTCCTGTTTCGTCAGATTTTGTCACTTTCAACACCTCTAACGGTAATGACCTTACAGAACGCTATTACTTTGATCTGAGAACAGATAATAAAGCTTATCTGATTCAGGACCTCTCAGGGAACACACCTTCTATTTACAATCGCAAAGTCAGGGTTGAAGTGCGTGGAAATGTGAAAACAGAGCTGATTGTAGTCCCCAATCCTTCCAGAGCATCAGCCCTTCATGAAAAACCCGGTGAATTTCACCTGGTACATAACCCCCAGGCAATCAACTGGGTGTCAAAAGAGAAAGCAGGTGTGGCGCTGGTTTTTCAGATTCAATTAAAAGAACTGCGAGCTCCGGTAATCGGTGGACAGATAGTAATTCTGGATATTATGGGCAATAAAGTCATAGCTGATCCGGAAACCGATTTTAAATGGCTTAATCTGTTTACCAAAGACGCTGTTGTTTCCAATCAGAAACACACCAACATTTTACCATCCGGCTGGGATGCAAACGGAGCTGTTCATGAATTTGTAATCTACTGGAACGGGTACACAAAAAGTGGAAAGAAAGCTGCCCCCGGAGTTTACCGGGCAGTACTCAAGCTTTTCACGAAATCAGGTAAAGAAGACAAGGTAACAACATATGTGGGGAAAATAGGGATAAGACCATGAAAGCTGTACTGATAATTTTATTTTTATGTAAAGTATTGATGTGTGCCACTACCTATAAAAATCCATTCAGGATTACCGGAGTAACATTTGACCAGTCAAACTTTACTTTCAATATTTCCTGGTGCATCGACTCGATCAGCCTTAAAAACGGAATCTCAGGGGGAATCGCAGCCAGTTATCATCAGCCTCAATCAGTACGCCCGGAAACATTTTTTCTCCCAGGCAAACTCTGTGGAGATACTCTTCTTTCAATTTATGATCTGAAATTCGATACCACCTACAACATTGAATTCTGGGGTAAATACCAGGACAACCTGCTGTTCCCGGAAAGTTCGTCTGTCTACAAGATCAGAGTCTTCTCTCTGGTAAAACAGCCTGTTTCATTTTTCAATCCGGCCAAATTAACAGACACAGTCAAAGCACTTGACGGCAAGGTACTATTATGGAAAGAGCAGGATTATCTGCAGGGAATACCACCTCATGAGGATACAATACACTATTACAGACCCTCTTCGACAAATATAAACGGTTTTGTTCAGGTGGGTACCGGGATCAGATTTTCAAACCCTGAGCCATCCCTACCCTTCTTTATTGCACTTTCCATCGATAGTGTACCATCTTTCAGTAAAATTGAGCAGGTACTCATCTACCATGATTCTCTTGGTTTTCTTATTCCTGAGCGCAATTGTAAAAGAGATGTTTCCGGTAAATTTGTCATGATGAAAACCGACAGGATCAGATTTCCACTTGTGGTTATGGTTGATACAATACCACCCGCTCATAAGCTGGTTTCCAATGTTTTATCTGTTATTAATTCCAATCAACTCAGTGATACAGTAGAAATAAGTGACAACAGCGCAAATATTGCATGGTCTTTTTTCTGTATGCCCGGAGAAGAATTACCATTGAAACCGGTTCAATCAGGAATAACAAGCGGAACTTCATCAAGAATCATCTGCAGAATACCATCAGCCGGAGCCCAGATCAGCGGAATCAGAGCATTGCTGGTAATCTCTGATGGTAGTCACTCTGATACTGTAAACTTATCCAAATCAGGTATCCGGTCCAATTCAGACCCGTTTACAACCGAACCTAAAACGCTTATGCCATTATTAACCACTGCAGTTCTGGATAGCCCTGCGGTGTCCGTTTGCCTGCAATCTCTTTTCGGTGCACAGAAAACATATGACAAATCTGAATTCAGGATATTCCGCTGGACATCAGAAACAGATTTGGGAATACAGGTTAACCGTTGGGTAGAATACGAACCTAAATATGAAAACCTTTTCCAGATAAAACCCGGAGCACTCTTCTGGGTCATCTGCAGTGAATCAAAACCGATTGATTTGGGTAGAGGAACAACAGTTCCATTAGATAAACCAGTTTCGGTTATTCTTCCACCCAAAAACTGGACTGACTTTTCCAATCCGTATGCTTTTGATATAGGACTCTCGGATGTTTTTAATTGTTCGTCACCAGAATCAAAAAACCTGCACCTTTATTCGTGGAAACCACTGCCAGCGCAGAAAACCTATTCCGCCTCACTTATGTATAGCGCTATCATTCCCGACAAATCTCATGATACTATCAGGACAAACCGGAATGGTTACACTGTTTATAACCCATTTGACACATCCATCACACTCCAATTCCCTCCCTATCCTTACGGATTTTTCAAAAGTAATCTGGCCAAGACCAGACCGGATCAAGGTTTCAGCATCAAAGTCACGCTCCAATCTGGTAAAGATACTTTGAATTCAGTTTACTGCTGCAGTCATGAATTTAATCATGATACTATTGAATGTCCGCAACCACCTTCTTTTTCCAGATCAGAAATAAGCATAGAAGAGAAAAACCAACATCTGGGAATTATATCCTATCCACAATACAAATCCAAAATATTTTTCTATGAGCTTGGTATCAGAAGTGATGATGGTAACCAACCATATTCTCTGTCAGCAAAATTTATTTCAAACAATATTTATGGCATGGAGATGAAAATAATAGATGATAATCAGACTGTCAGATCAGCAAACAGTGCATACATAGGTGATCTGAAGAGCAGAAAGGTCATGATTATTGCAGGCAGATCTTCTGATATTGACAAGTTTACCGGGAAAACAGAGAAAAACAGGATTTTAAAGCCATTAATCAACCACCATTACAGCAATGGACATCTTAATTTGAGTTTATACAACGTTTATCAGTGTCATTGCATTCTGGAATTGTACAATTTACAAGGAAAACTGGTTTTCAGAAAGAAATGGGTGTCAGGATTAAACCATGATTCCAGTCCGGTACCCATTCCAGCTTCTGGTACCTATGTGCTAAGAGCCAGTTTCAAATCAGAAAACCTGAACACTCACTCCATTACTCAACATATTTCTTGCATGTAACAGGATTAATCTGCATGAAAAAACATTTAATAAAACAAATACTTCTATGGATATTACTGATTAACTTCTGCATTATTGGTGCAGATGAAGTCACCCCTGCAGTTACTGATTCAGATCTGCTGCTTAATTTGACACATAACAGCAAAAGCAATGAGAGTGATACTACACTTTTTTTTAATTACTTCTTCAGCAAAAAATGTCAAAACTATTTTTATGCAATTAACCAACATGAAAAAACGATAACCATTTCATTTGTAAATATCAGGTTGGGTGGATTTTTAGTAGATGATACTGTCTTGCAGATAGATAATGGCCCTATAGAGTCTATTCAGCTCAAAGAACATATCGAGGATAAAAACAAGGAAGTCAAAGGGCTTAATCCGGAATTCTATTATGTTACCAATGCAACTCTGAAGTGCAGCAGAGTCCCATTAAGTGAGGGAGTCCTGAAGTTTTCCGAGAAAGATGATATGATTACCATGTCTCTACCCTGGCCAGCCGGACCACTTTCACGTGATTCTCTATATTCCAGCCCTCCAAAGCAAAAGCGCAAGGGCCTGATAATCGCATTGGCCGGAATAGGAGCCGCAGGATTAGCCGGAGGCGGAATGCTCTTATTCACGCTTTTATCCGGAAAGGAAGATCCCGATGTTCTCCCGGTAAATCTACCTGTCCACCCGGCCACGCCCTGAGCCTGTGGTCAATGCATTTTAAAAAGTTTCACCGCTTTTACGAAAGCAGGACTTTGAAGTCTTACAATATAGAATCCTGCTGAAACTTTCTGCATATTATCTCCAGTACCATCCCATACTGTATAATGAAAACCAGGAGTTACTATTCCATTTACCAGGGTTTTCACCTTCTGCCCGGAGAGGTTATATACGGTTAGTTTTACAGGTGTACCATTAGCATCCCGCTTCATACCGTTTTCCATAAATTGGTAAGGGATTACATATTCAATTCTGGCAATTGCCCGAAACGGGTTAGGAAAAGGAGACCGCAGTGAAAAACTTTTCTTATATAACACTATTTTGCTCTGATCCGTTGTTGCAAGAACATAACCATACACAGTGTTCTTGTGAGGTTCAATAGCTATCCGGTTGCATTCTCTGAGATCCTGGACTATGTTGCCATTTACCCAGAATACATGCATTCCATCTGGCAGTTTGTCAATTCCCTGAACTTCTATATTTGACTCATAATCAGAAGCAGTAATTCCCACCATCCATTCGTTTGATTTCTCAGAAGCATCTTTGTAAAAGTCAGAAAGTTTCTGATCCCTTTCTGTATCTGAAGATTTTAGAAAAAACAGTTGAGATGTTCCAAATGCCAGAGGAGGTTCTGGTGAGTTAAAAACTCCCGATTTAGAGAGCATTGCAGATGTTACCCCGATTCTGTTCTCATTATCCCAGGCAGATTTGCCTTTTAAGGAGAGGTTTAATTCCCAGCATATTTCCAGTGCTCTTTTTGCCAGTCTGGTGGCAGGAACCGATGGTGGCCATGTTTTATTAAGCAGCAATAGACTGGTGTCCTTCTCAACATAGGCCCAGTAAGCAGTCCATGGTTTAAGACTGCAGGCCCGTGAATAACCCATTGAGTCAGAGTTCCACTCCCAAACAGCAATACTGCTAAGCCAATCCGGGTAAACAGGGAATGGGAAAGGTGATCCGAACTGATTCCATCCAGTAGCTCCTTTTATCATTCTGCATTTCAGCGAGTCCTGATTCTGTCTTAGGACAGAAAGATCTGTTCCAGCAGGTATTTCAAGCTCTGCATCGGTCATACTTTTAACCCAGTAACCTTCTGCAGGAGAAAGCTGAGATGTCTGTACGTATTGTGAGAAAAGGGAATTCCCGATACTCTTGTCATCCCAATGATATACAGTAGCATTTGATGGAGCTTTAATGGAATTTTGGCCCCAAGGACTTATCATATACCACTTTTCACCTGATAATTTTATGGTGCAGGTATGTAAATTAACCATAAATTCATTAATTGACGATGCAGACAATCTGACCGGACTGTCATTTCCATTCGAATCTATCGCAGTAACCACATAAATATAAGGTTTTCCACATACGATGGATGTGTCAATATAATAGGTTTTAATAGTGGTAAAAAGTGTAACTCTTTTTTCGATTGATTCTATTGGAATCTTAAGATCCCATTCCATTGCCTGGTTAAGATAAAACAAAGCACTGTCTCCTGGAATCCGGTAAATTTTATAACCGGCAATTTTCTCTGATACCGGAGGCTGATCCCATTTTAGTCCGATAGAATTCATGCTGAGAATGCGGATTTGCAGGTTATTTATGGCTGAAGGGTGATCGGAAACTTTATCATTGCTTCTTAACCCATATCCTATTTTTTCAGTTACCAGGGCAGAATTATCCGGCAGGTAGTAATTGACAGTATCCACAAACGCAGGATTGATATTTTTGGAATTCAGTAAACGTACCTGAGGTGTTCCTGATTGTATGGAACTCTCCCACATGTTACAATTGTCGATTGTGATTAAAGAAGAATTACCGCTATAAAGTACCGGTATGTAATTGTGCAATGATCTTGTAAAATACTGATATATAATTGATCTGCTTATGTTAATATCAGAATACCATAAAGCCAGTGGCTTTACAAATGCTTCTCCGACTGCTGTACGGTTAGTATTACTTCCATATGAAAGCTGATCATGTCCAGCCACAGCTGCAATCACATCCCCTTTTGACCTGCCGATAAATGTACACTGAAACGCATTGGCTGTTATACCATTGGGAAAGATTGGATTATTTACCAGTGCTTCGGCCAGCCTTATGCTGTCGTTTTCAGCAAAGATTGCTCTGGACACATTAACAAACAAACAATTGTGAATTTCAACATTGCTACGGGTCATAATACCAGTAACTGCATTCTGGATTTTGAAACCTTCTATCCTGGAAAACTCTCTTCCGGAATTACTGGTTACAGAAGGAATGGTTATTGCCGTATCACCGGAAGCATCAATTACAGGTGGTCTGCCAAAATCCCACTTTCCATGGATGAAAAGCACTTTACCCTTAAAATTGAGTCTTTCGGTATAAGTTCCGCTTTGCACAAATATATTATCGAAATTCTGAGCATTATCGATAGCCTGCTGAATCGTTTTGTATTTTTCGTATGCACCGACTGTTATACTGTTTGACAGAGGTGACAATAATACATTATCTATTCTGATACTTCCGGATACAGATATTAGAGAACCAGACTTTAATTCTATTTTGTATTCAAAAACTTTACCTGAATCAGCCCTGTCCCATTGCCAATCCACAAACCATCGTTCAACAGAAGGTTTTTTCTTTTGTAATATCCAGCTTCCACCATTTTCTCTCCTGAAAAGTGACACAGAGTCGGTTTCTGAAAAACGAAGACTATCCCCACTCCCCCATTCAATCACAATCTGATTGCGTTTACTGGTTACATTGAGCCACACCTGATATGGAGATACGGTAAAACTTCCAGGATTTAGGAATAACATATTAGAACGGACTGTATGGGCACTACCTTTCCCTAGGATAATATATCCGGTGGATGATTCCAGAACACGGTCATCATGATAACTATAAACAGAAGCATTTCTGGCAACCGATTTACCTAGTAATAATGGGATGTAATCAGCATCAAACGTATAAACATAGAAGGTATCGATTTTATAGGACTGATGCACCATCCATTTCATGACATATTTACCGTCCGGTTGCTTTTCCTGCCATAAAGTAATTGGAATATCGCTGGGGTTATCACCACTATTTAGTTTTTCATCCAGGTTAATATTCAGGGC
The DNA here is from genome assembly GCA_023436145.1 of Fibrobacterota bacterium. Taxonomy (GTDB): domain Bacteria; phylum Fibrobacterota; class Chitinivibrionia; order Chitinivibrionales; family Chitinispirillaceae; genus JAAYPC01. The sequence goes on from JAEZKP010000077.1 coordinate 15,380, forward strand.
AACAAAAGTTGAAGTATCAAAAATGTAAGGTTGGTCAGGCTCCAGACTATTACCTGCTGGAGACCAGAACTGTGGAGAAAAACCATCAGCCCACACTTTAAGAAAATACTTGTCTCCAGGGATAAGCCCTGGTAGCTCAAAAAAGCCTGGTTTGATCCTATATGAACCAGTTACCTGTATGTATTTGTCTCCTGATTTTACATATACATCAACATTGAAATTTCCGGCAAAAATTGAGCTCTTATGTAGAATCCTGCCGAAAACGGAGTATCCTTTTCTTAGTTCAAAAGGAATATTCTTAACAGTGTCAAATGGTACAACTTTATATGCAATACCCTGAATTGACCATCCCAGTCCTGGAATGAAGTTTGTTGTTTCTGTTATGTTACTTTGAAGGCCCTGAGGCCCGGGTGAAAATATCACATTCCAGTCACCTGTTTTACAGATTCCTGAGTGTATGATCCCGGAATCATTATTAGCCATTAGTGAGATCACAGCTTCGGTTGAGAATACTGGTTTGAGTATAATCTGGTTATCAGCGTTAAAGTCATTGAACAGAAAAAATCTTCCCTGTTTGATTTTCTCAAAAATATCCCGATCCTGTGGATCGCAGTAAAATGGTCCGGAGAATCTACCTCCAGGTTCAAGGGTGATCGGTTTAACCTGTTCGATACTTCCTTCTGTTACCTTATATTCATAATTTTCTCCATAAACCTGCATATACTGCGGATGTGAAGCATCAATTCTCCATACTCCTGAAGAAACTCCCTGTATCTCGAAACTGCCATCAGCAAGACTTTGAACCTGATAATAACGGTTACTGAAATTTGTCTGATGAATGTGTACAGAAACATCATGCAGGGGCTTGCCGGAATTATCTTTAACCAGACCTTTTAAGATACCACCTTTTCGCAATTTAAAATCAATTGATCCGACAGTGGTAACAGCAGATATGTTAACAAGAGTCGCCTGAGAAGGGTGATTAACACCGGGATAAAATTGAGACACATAGTTATTTATTTCTGATTCTGCAGCAATCACATATTGGTTGACAGGAACTCCTTCAAAGGAATACTTACCTGCATCATCTGTAAAAGTGCTGGATTGTGACCATAAATTCATGAGATTATAATTGTTAGGGAACTCCTGATGAGGCAGAAGAAGAACCCGGCATCCGGATATTGGCTTTTGGGTTAATTCATCCCTTACGCATCCGGAAATCATGAAATGATTGGTGTTCTGATCTGTGGAATCCTTCTCCAGAAAAATAGAAAAATTAATAGTGTCGCCTCTGGCAAGATAAAAACCACATTGTGATAACCTGTCCAGCTTAATACCATTTTGCGACCAGTACTTGAACGGATAATTCTTTGGTTCTATTGAAAGATAGTAATATGATTGACCGGACAGTTGAGCAAAAAATCCTCCTGATGCATCAGAACTGAGTTGCATAACCATACCCGTATCATTAAAGATCTTAATTAAAGCATCACCAAGAGCCCCATCTTCACCTGTCAGAGTTCCAGCCAGATACCCATAATAACCTGTCTGCGGCTTTATTAATTTGTTTGTGAGAATAACCTCTATAGCCAGGATCTCAGAATTGTTCAATTCGAATGTATATGCACTGTATTCAGTATTCCCATCAGGAGAATAGTACTGGGTTTGATACCCTTCAGCATTTATACGCAGTTCGTATCTTCCAGCCATAATACCATCTTTAACAAATACCTTTGTCACATCGTCAAAATCCAGAAGTAACGGTTTCTCCAAATCTGTACGGATTAATTCAACTTGTGCATTACCTTCGTAGCGATTAAACAAAGAATCTCTTAAAATAACTGATATTTCGCCTTCAGCTGAATTAACAAAGGGATTCGTAGTCAATGACAGGTAGCAGATAACTTCGTTGGCAGAACTGATAGTTGACACAACACCATCTGGAATAGTGACCATTTTGTTGTGAAATCTGGAGAACCACTGGTCCGGGTAGCCTTGCAGACTTGCCTTTAAATAATAATTACCTTGCTGTATATAATCAAACCTGAACATGCCATCACTGGAGGTATACCGGGTGTATACCGCTTTTGAAGTATCCGCTTCCTTATACAGTGAAACTGTTACACCAGCAGCAGGCAGTCCATCCTCAGTCTGGCAATAACCGTTTATGTGACCATCACCTTTAGGAAGCATCGTGAGGTTGAAGATAATATCCATGGTATCTTCCATCAATTTATGATAAACAAGCATACTGGAGTTAAGTATTGAATCATACCACTGAAAAGGATAGGGATCAGAATAAATACCTATTGCATAGGAGGCGGGAGATAAATCGCCGAAAACTACAAGATTGCTCTCGGTGATACTTACCTGCCTGATAATTCTCCCATCCTGATACCGTTTTAAACTTACATTTGTATATCCTCCATTATAAGGCAATCCTAAGCTATCCAGGACAGTGATTTTAATAGCAGAAATGGGGGGATTTTCCTTCGGGGATTTGACAATTTTAAAGTTTTGAGCGGAAGGGAGATATGTATAAAACTGCCGGTAAATGGTATTGCCGTAGGGTGAGAACCACTGTTCTGGAAAAAATTCTGAAACTAAATTAATCTGATAATCCCCGGAACCGATGCTGCCTATGTCAAACATTCCATTAGAGTCTGTAGTGTCAACAAAAATGAGATATGTACTATCAGGAGGAAAAATCTTTATAATAACTCCGGATTGAGGATTTCCGGATTCATCAATGACAGGACCCTGTAAAGATTGGGCCCGAGTATTCAGTACAGAAACCATGAATAGAAAAAGTGCACATCTGTACACCCCAGCCGCGGAAAAAAATGAAGACTTCTTCAGCACTGCCTGCGTTTTTTCAGACATTTTTGCCTCCGGAATGCAATTAAAAAAAGCAATGCAAGATTCAGGAACAAACAGCAGTAAACAAGATTTTTAGTGGTTTTCCATCTTTCCTATAATGTATTATTGAATTATTTAATTATATCATGAACAGTAAAAATAAGCAACGAACTCAAGTTTGAAACTCTTCAGCAATATCGATTACAGGAGGATACATGCCGGAACGACTGATAATAATCGGCTCAGGACCATCGGGATTAACTGCGGCAATCTATGCGGCAAGAGCCAATATGCGACCTCTGCTTTTTGAGGGATTTCAGGAAGGTGGTATTCCTGGTGGCCAGCTGATGATCACAAATGTGGTGGAAAATTTCCCTGGTTTTCCGGAAGGTATTCATGGACAACAGCTTATGGCAAACATGCGTCAACAGGCACTCGCCCATGGCACCCGAATGATTATGGAAGATGTTCTCGATGTTAATCTCCAGACCTATCCTTTTACCGTAACTTCAATGAATGAAGAAACTTACACTGCCGAGTCTCTGATAATTGCCTCAGGAGCTACAGCACGGCGGCTTCCCTTGGAATCGGAAAAAAAACTTTGGGGGCGGGGTGTTTCTGCCTGTGCTGTTTGCGATGGTGCTCTACCGATTTTCCGAAACAAAGAACTGGCGGTGATTGGTGGTGGTGATACAGCTTTAGAGGAAGCTTTACACCTTACCCAATTTGGATCAAAGATTTTCCTCATCCACAGAAGAGATGAGCTTCGGGCCAGTAAAGTGATGCAGAAAAGAGTACTTACTCATCCCAAAATACAGATACTATGGAATAAAGTAGTGGAAGAATTTTTAGGGGATAAGCAATTATCAGGTTTAAAGCTTAGAGACACACTGAGTAATGAACTAATCGAAATCTCTGTTGTTGGTGCATTTGAAGCAATCGGTCATGTTCCCAACACCAGTTTTCTTAAAGGTCAACTGGAGACCGACGATTTAGGATATGTTAAGACAATACCCGGCACTCCCAGAACCAACATTGAAGGTGTATTTGCTGCCGGTGACCTTCAGGACCATAAGTACCGCCAGGCAATCACAGCCGCTGGAAGTGGTTGCATGGCTGCAATTGAAGCAGAAAGATGGTTACAAGAACGGGAAGGGATATAACAGGCAGCTCAATATTAAATTTTCTTAAAAGTTGTGTTGCGGACAACCAGCAACCCTTCAATTTCAAATGGGATAAGTCGTTTTGCTGCCACATCCGGAGATGGATTCAGGATGTGAGCCAGCATGAGTTGTACAAGACTCTGGATATTGAAATTGTAGGAAGTAAGGCCGTTACGGAAAGCCAGGAAAGTATCATCAAACCCGATTAAAGCGACTTTTTTCTCTACATTCTTTTTTATGTAACTCATAGCCATTGTAGCCATATAATCGTTAGCACAAACCCAGGCAGTAACATTTGGAATGGATGCAGCTTTTTTAAAAAGCCTCTCCATATATGCCTGGATCACCTCATTTACCATTTGAGTAGAAAATTTATCCTGAATGGAATTTAATACCTGTATCACCATTGAGGGAATCTGAGCATTTGACATAAGTGATGTTATAGCGGGAAAAAAATGTTCCGCATCTTTAACCTGATCCCAAAATTCATTGGAAAAACCGTATTTGTCCAAAGTACAAGGATACACCCGGGCACCATTTCCATATCTGTTGTAAATTTCCTGAAGTCCGCAAAGCCGGGCTTTTGACCAGTCAGATTTGTGCAAATAAGAAATGTAGGCGATATTGGTATGCCCCTGTTCCAGTAGATAGGAAGCGACATTGCGGGCTGCATTGGAGCCGGTGGCCAGAGAAAAAAGCCTGACCAGTTGATTCCGTTCCACTACATCCGAAAGCCGTAACTGGGAACCTTCCTGTAGCACTGCCACGGGTTTTTTAAAATAATCAAGCTGATTAAGTACCTCCCTGTAAAGATCATTGGGACTTTCAGCCCACATCAGATATCCCAATACCGATCCATCTTCCCTGATTTTGGTAGAAATGGCTCCATCCTGATCGATAAACTTCAGAGAACCATCACTGGCTGTGTATTTAAGAATCCGCAGATTTACTTTCATACGCGAACAGAGGTTTTCACATTCCCTCAGAAACTCCTCTCCCCATGGAGTCCTGGATTGCATTTCCAGTTGAGGGTTCACCCAGCCTATTAAAACTATTGATGAGTGATTCTTATTTGGTGTAAACAGTACTGTCCTGTATGTTCTATGTTCCGGAGTTATCATCCCTTCGCTGACCAGACTGTCCAAAGCTTTGCGAAGAGTCTGGTAACTGACTCCGTAATGCATTCTCATCTCTTTTAGTGAGGGCATTAAAGTGCCACTGATAAAAAGCCCGCTGAGAATATCTTTATGAATGCGGTCTCTCAGACCCATCCACCCATTGCGCATTAAATTGGCTGGTTCTTCTGAAATCTTTTTTACTCTGGTGCCACTACCCTGAATTACTTCAAGAATGTCCTCCTCTGCCAGCAGATTAACCGCTTTCCACATGGGGACCGAACTAACTCCGGCAGCAGCTGCCAATTGATTGATACTGGGAAGCATATCACCTGAGATCCAGGTGTAATTATCCAGCATACTTCTGAGATATGTAACTGCCTTCTTTACAGCAGGCGTATATTTTTTTGTATTCATATGAGAAATCGGAATTGACATAGCTGATTCACTTACAGTTTGCTGTTAAACCTATTAGTGTATATTAATTTTAAAAGGTTTTACCTTTTCTGGGTAAAATGATATCATTTATTATACAATTCTTTTAACACTTATTCAATTTTTAATTTTATCTAATCAGGTAATTCTTTGGAGATCAATCGCAGGACACATTTACTACGGCACAATCACCAGGAGTGCTAATCCTGCGGTTCAGATTATTTTTTCAGTTTGAGATGAGCGGTTTTTTAACTACTTTTAGGTATTAATGGAAAAAACATGACAAAATTTGTGAAAAATGAGGAAATTTATCAGCAAGTCCTTGTCGAAAAGGTATGTTCTGCCACCAAGTTTTTATGGTTAGCCACAGCAGATCTTAAAGATCTGTACATCAAACAAGGACAGCGTTTTATCCCTTTTTTACAGATTTTATCAGAGCTTGTGGATAAGAAAATTTCAGTGAGGCTGATTCATGCCAAAGAACCCGGAGCGATTTTCCGGGAGGAGTTTGATCGCTACCCTAGCCTGTTCATGAATTTGGAAAGACTTTTGTGTCCGCGGGTTCATTTTAAAACAATAATTATTGATGGTTTGTTTGCATACACAGGAAGTGCAAATTTAACCGGTGCAGGCTTGGGTGCAAGAAGTAACGATAAACGGAATTTTGAAGCTGGTATCATAACAGATGATAAGATGTTAATTGATCAGATGATTCTTCAATATGATGAAGTATGGATGGGAAAGTACTGCAGAAATTGTAAAAAATCAGAAATGTGCCCGGATAAAGATCAGATGATTATTTGATTTAATTTTTTTTCAAATATTGTGAATGTGAAAATTATAGTTGATTGGAGAGGTTATGAGGAGAAAATTCTGGATTATAGGTATAGTAATAGCAGTGATAATTGCAGCAATCTGCATTGTTGCCGCAAAAAAAAACTGTAAGTGTTGTTAGAACAAGCGAGCAGTGGCAAAAGGGATTGCCTGTTCCACCCGTAGTATTCTTTCACCAAGTGATACGGTTTCAAAGCCTTGGGAGCAAAAAAGTTCGATCTCATAAGGTATGAAGCCTCCCTCAGGTCCTATTGCAATGACAACCGGTGACTTTATATCATGAGGACAGGAAAACCCGTTATATGGATGAGCCACCAGGGCACGTTTATCAGATATCAACTCAGGAATCTCATCCTGCACAAATGGTTTAAACCTGCGACGAATATGGATTTGAGGTGGAATGGTATCGCGTGCCTGTTCGAGCCCCTGGTAAATATGGTAGCGGATGTTTTCATCAGTCAATTCAGGAGTAGACCAGTAACTTTTTTCCACCCTCCAGCTCTCTATGATATAGATTTCTTTTATCCCTAAAGTGGTAGCGACTTCTATGACTTTTTTCAGGCTTTTAGGTCTGGGTAAGGCCAGAACTAAAGTTAAAGGGAGAGCTGGAGGAGGAGACTTATCCAAATTCACCAGAAGTTCAATATAGGATTCTTTAATACTGGTGATCTGAGCAGAACCCATGAGACCATTTATCAACCCAGCTTTTAAAATCTGACCTGGTGAAGCTTTGCATACTGAAATAACATGTTTCATTCGATGATCGGTGAGCCGGACGATTGTTCGGGAATTATCAACAAAATCGGTTTCATGTAACAGGATAAGATTCATAGAAACTCTGAAAAGGGTAATTTTAAAAATCCGGTTTTGAAATTACAAATCGGATTTTCTTTCCTAAGAATTTAATTTATATTATCCACGCTCACTAAAGAATATTTAAATAACATTTCTCTGATAAGAAGATAGATTCCAGCGCTTCACAGAAATGGCTTGAATGCATTAAATTTCTAAAAACATTTCAGATAATATTCTCTTTAACTTATAAAAAGCTCTGAAAAAACACATAACTTTTATTGAGGAAAATATGGCTATAGGCGGATTATTCAAAAAGCCACTCCGTTATATTGACAATGGCATTTTTCAGAAGATTTTTTATCTGGGAGCAGCCGGATGGATGATAATAAACAAAATGGATAAAGAGATCATTCTGGTTGACCCCTGGCCAAGTTTTTCAAAAACCGATAAAAAACAAAAAAAAACAAAAGGTAAAGAGCGTATAATAAAACTTGCATTATGGCTCAGAGAGAAAGTAGCACAGCACTATAAGCTCACCGGGATTCTTGCTGGTCATGAACATTATGATCATATCGATGATATACCATGGATATTAAAGATGTTAATCGATACTACTATTTCCGGTCCACCTCCCTGCACTCCGGAGCAGCTCCCCTGTATTTACTGCGATTCCGGCAGCAAAGAGAAACTGGAAAGCAGTAAATTCCCTTATATGAATTTTTCTGAGATTATGGATGGAGATCTGAAACTGTTCTACGATGATATAACGGTTAAAAAGCTGGTAAAGAAGAATGTTTCCGGTTATCCATTAACAGCAGGCAAAGCAGCCAACACCATGCAGATAGGCAGCTTCTTAGTTACACCTTATATATGGGATCATTCCAATACTGTAATCAGCAACACGACCTGCTTTTTCACTCCCCTTTCAGGCAGTTACCAGCGTACATCTGCTTTTCTGATAAAGCGAACACATGAAGAGAAGATTTTAGAAGAGCCCCGAACCACATTTATTGTAGGAAGTGGAGGGGAGATGTGTCAAAAGTACACCTCACATGTCTGTGACACAAAAATAGATTCAGACCTTTTATTGCAGGCTGTTGCAGCAAAAGCAATAACAAACGCATTCTCATACAAAAAGCATTTATCCAAAATGGTGGAATATCAAACAAGAAATATCAGAGCAAAAAAAATCGTCTCCAGTCATTTTGAAGATTTTGTGTTCCGGATAACCGGTCCTGGTGAGCTGGATTCTAGAATACATCTGGTGGAGGATTATATTGAAGTGCTTAATAAAAGCCTTTCCAATAGCGGGCAAAACCCGCCAGAAGTAAACATTATGGAACGACTCTGTTTTGAATATGATCCACATGAAATCATGCTATGATTCCGGTGTAGAAAAGTATTCCAATAAATTAGAGATGATCCCTGCGGATCATCTCTATCTATGGTTTATCCAAGCTTTGTTGAGTTAATCAGTCCACCGGCGAGGATCATCTCTTTTTCTCTGTTAGTCAACTCAACTTTCAGAAGAATAGAATTTCCCCTGCTTTTATCAAGCATCTCGATCTTATCTCCTGCGCAAAGCTGGTCACGCAGATTTTCTATCACCAGTTCATCAGCACTGTTCAGATTATCATAATCCAGAGGATTAGCAAAAATGGCAGGAATAATACCGAAATTAATAAGATTAGCTTTATGAATTCTCTCCATTGATTTTGCAATCACCATTTTTACACCCAGATACATCGGGCAGATGGCAGCATGCTCTCTGGAGGAGCCTTGCCCATAGGATTCTCCGGCAACTATGACATTATGGATACCATTATTGCGGTTCACCAGTGCCTGGGCGGCAAACTGAGGTGCTTCACGTTCAAACACGAATTCTGCATACTTTGGAATATTAGAACGATATTTCAACCGGCTTCCTGCAGGCATTATATGATCGGTAGTGATTTTATCCCCTACTTTAATAGCGACTACACCGGTCAAGTTTTGAGGACATGGCACATTGGAAGGTGGATCTCCGATATTGGGTCCCCGGACTATCTGAACCTGTGAAGAATCCTGAGGAGGTTCTATTATCATGCTGTCATCCACGACAAATTCAGAGGGGATCGATATGCGTGGATAGCTGTCCTGAGGGAAAATGTCACGCGGATCGGAAATTTTGCCACTCAATGCAGCTGCAACTGCAGCTTCGGGTGAAGTCAGATACACATCTGCACTGCTTGTGCCACTGCGTCCAAAGAAGTTTCTGTTTGAGGTGCGTACAGAAACCGAGTTTGTCTTAGGAGCAAGAGAGTTTCCAATGCAGAAACCACATGCACTTTCAAGAATTCTGGCTCCGGAAGAGATTATGTCTGCCAATGCACCGTTACGGCTTATCATTTCAAGAACCTGTCTGGAACCGCAGGCAACCCCCATTGAGACATTGGGGGCAATCTTTTTGCCTTTCAAAGCAGCTGCAACTAACATCAAATCCCTGTAAGAAGCGTTAGTGCAGGAACCTATTAAAACCTGGTCAACAGCCAAGGGGCCGATTTCCCTGAGGGTTTTAACATTTCCCGGAGAGTGGGGACAGGCGGCCCGGGGCTCAAGAGTTGACAGATCGATAGTAATCACCCGGTCATACTCAGCATCCTCATCAGCCTGGATAGGGACAAAACATTGCGGTCTTTTCTGAGCCTTAAGAAATGCCTGTGTGATCTCATCAGAAGGAAATACTGAAGTAGTGACTCCCAGCTCAGCGCCCATATTAGTGATGGTGGAGCGTTCCGGTACAGTTAAGCTTTTGACTCCAGAGCCGCCATACTCAACCACAGCACCTACATTTCCCTTTGTAGAGAGAAGTTCCAATACTTTCAAAATGACATCTTTTGCAGATACCCAAGGTTGAAGAGACCCGATAAGCTCAACTTTTATAACTCTGGGATAATTAAGGAAAAATGGCCCACCACCCATGGCAACTGCGACATCCAATCCCCCGGCCCCAATCGCAATCATACCTAAACCGCCACCGGTGGGAGTATGGGAATCACTGCCCAGAAGAGTTTTACCAGGAGCCCCAAAGCGTTCAAGATGAACCTGATGGCAGATCCCATTGCCTGGTTTGGAGAACTTTATTCCGTATTTGGCTGCAACGGTCTCCAGATATTTATGATCATCAGCATTCTCAAAACCATCCTGAATTGTATTATGATCAACATAGGAAACTGAGAGTTCGGTTTTTACCTTATCAAACCCCAGAGCCTCAAACTGCAGGTATGCCATAGTTCCGGTTGCATCCTGAGTGAGTGTCTGGTCGATCCGGATACCAACCTGTTGACCAATTACAGGGTTTCCCTCTACGATATGAGAATCAATAATCTTTTGAACAATATTTTTACCCATGCATCAGTAACCCTTCTAAGGATAATGTTTGTTTGCAAAATTGGATATGTTGGCAGTCTTTGAAACTAAGAATCTTTGATCCTGAAATATAGCCCAGAAAATAAATGCAGAAAGCGTGAAAAAAATCGAAATACCAATTCAATAATGTTTCTAGTACGACTTGGCTCATGGATATAGATCTGAAATATTAGAATACGGTTATCCCCCATGGATAGCCCGATCTTTATTATAATCGATGCTAAATGAAAGTAACTGGAAAATAAAAGAAAAACCATAAAGGTACAATGAGTAATGGATGGAGTTGCCAGACTCCTTTTGCTTTAATTTTTTTGTAACTCTAAAAAAAAGCATGATCTTTGCTCTAATGAATCCAAAGGAGGGTACAGAAAAATCGATTATATTATTGACCGTTTTACACTCATTTCGTATATTAAAAAGTTTTGCAATGACAAATATTTTACCATCTGATACAGCCGAAAGTGTCTTCCATCCGAAGGCCTTTCGGCTGTTTTTGTGAGTAGTCAATTAAACGAAACATTCCAGCGGGGAGTTATCGCATGCCTCTTGATCTGCAAGCTCAGGAACTCAATGATTCGATTCGTTCCACCAATCCCTATGTCTACGATTTATTGTCAGACAGAGGGAAAGCTATTTTCTTTCCCAAACGGGGAATATTGTCACAAACAGAACAGGCCAGGGGGAAAAAAATTAATGCCACTATCGGCACAGCCCTGGAAGATAATGGCTCGCCCATGGTACTGGAATCACTTAATTCTCTTCTTAACTTGAAAAGTAAAGAAGGATTCTCTTATGCACCCAGCTATGGACGTCCTGAAATACGCAAGAGCTGGAAAGACTCTCTGATTAAGAAAAATCCCTCTCTTTGCGGTAAATCATTCAGCTCCCCGGTAGTTTCCAGTGCTCTGACACATGGGCTTTCCATGGCAGGTTACCTTTTTGTAGATGATAACGATGTAATCATCTCACCGGATCTTTACTGGGAGAATTATGATCTTATTTTCTGTCATGCTTTTGGAGCTAAAATTGACACTTTTTCCACCTTTATCGATAACAGCCGGTTTAATATTGATGGTTTAAAAGAGAAACTTTCAAAATCTCCGGTTGGAAAGAAAATAGTCATCTTAAACTTTCCCAATAATCCCACCGGTTACACTGTCAGCTGTGCTGAAGCTGTGCAGATTAAAAACATTTTAGTTGAATCTGCAGAAGCCGGCAATAACCTTTTGGTACTCATAGATGATGCTTACTTTGGCCTGGTCTACGAAGAAGGTATCATGCAGGAGTCAATCTTCAGCCTTTTAGCTGATGCACATGAGAGGATTCTTGCTGTCAAATTTGACGGACCAACAAAAGAGGATTATGTCTGGGGATTCAGGGTTGGTTTTACAACCTTTGGATCTGCGCTGAGCTCCCCTGCCATGTATAGCGCCCTTGAAGCAAAACTTGCAGGTGCTATCCGGGGCAATATTTCTAACAGCTCAAACATAGGACAGACTCTACTTATCTCAGCATATAACAGCAGTACCTATGACGAAGAGAAACTGCAGAAAGCAGATATCCTGAAACGCAGATATCAGAAAATCCGGGACATCTTCAGAGACCATCCCGAATATGCAGATTATTTTTATGCTCTGCCGTTTAATTCTGGCTATTTTATGTGTGTCCAGTTAGTAAACGGTGATACAGAAATGGTTCGCAAAGAGCTTCTGGAAAAATTTGATACAGGACTGATAGCCCTTGGACCGGTTCTGAGAATAGCATTCTCTGCAACACCATTTGACATGTTAGAAACGCTGTTCGATAATATCTATCAGGCAGCACAAATCTGTACAGGAAAAAAAGTACATGCTGTCAATGCATAACATCAAGGGCATAATTTTTGATCTCGACGGCACCCTTTACCAGATGCGCTGGTATATGCGGCCATTATTAGCTTGTAAATTGATACCACACCTTGGCAGACTTCCCCGCTTCCTTAAAGAGCGGGGTCGTTTTGCCGGTATTGAGATGGGCTCCAGGGAAAATCTGCTTAATTCCATTGCGCTCGCAGTATCTAAAAAGGAAAAATGCAATCCTCAGGAAATCTATAACTGGATACTGAATTCCTTTTATCCTGCATTTGTATCGATAATGCCATTTATGAAAAACACCCGTCCGGGGATAGAGAATATACTGGTTTCACTGCGAAAAGCCGGTTTAAGACTGGGAGTACTCTCAGATTACGATCATGTGTCATCAAGGTTGGAGATGTTGCAGATAAATCCATCCCTGTTTGATATCATGACCTCCTCAGAGGCTTCAGGTGCACTGAAACCCTGCTCCCAACCATTTCTGGACATTGCAGAACAATGGAATTTTGCCCCGGAAAAGATTCTGGTGGTCGGAGACAGAGACGACACCGATGGGCAGGCTGCCCGCAGTGCCGGCATGCATTTCATCCAGATAACAGATTCTTCCAATAAGTCAACAGCTCTGAGGTGGAATGAACTGAAACACACGCTTCTCGCAATTTAATTTTAAACTGAATATATCTACTTTGAAGAGGGCTTTTCGGGAGCGGGAAGGTTGAAATAGAGCCTGGTGAAAAGCTCCAAAGTCTGAATAAATCCCCTGGAATGATCAGCCAGTACATCCCTTTGAGGATTCGCCAACTCTTTTTGTTGCCATAGCTCGATCTGATAAATCAGTTCTTTTATGGTTATGCGCATTTTTAACACATGTTCTGGTCTTTCTCTCCAAAGGCCTATCCGCACATCACTTTTGGATGAAGCAGGGCTGGTATCGAAAAGTGAATCCGCCACACAGATCACTTTTGGAAGCATATCATCGGTGTTGCGTGCTACACTAAATAAATAATAGAAATTCCGGATAAATACTGGCATCCAGTAGTCAAGATAAAGGCAACGGTCCCATCGGGAGGAATTTAAATCTTTTTCAAATAATTCCAGCGTTTCTCTAAAGGATTCACACACCTTGTTTAAAAGAGACGCTTCAAAATTACTTAAAAGTCTGGTTTGCGTAACCGATTCACGATAGATGTGATCCAGACGAACCTTTCTGGTATCTTTGACATACCTGTCATTGCCCGGAGCAATTGCCCATCCTTCATGGGAATCCTCGAAAGTGACAAAAACTTCATCTATCAAACCATCTTTGAAAGATGCAGTCATTATCGGCAGAGGGACTGAAAATGCCTTTCGCTTTTCAGTTTGAGCATAAACATTGCAAAATATCGCTTTAATCAGGATCAGAAGAAAAAACACATTTTTATTGATGTTCATTATTTGATTATTCCAATAGGGTATAATGGTCATATTTTATCATGAAAGGGCAAAAAGGACAATGGAAGATTGGAAATGAGTAAAAGGGACTTTTTTTTACTTTTTTCGCTTACGGCCGGCCGACAATGTCCCATCGCTACACCCTATCTATTATAAGGAAGTCCGCAGGCACTCATAAGTTTGAGGGAATAGGCTATATTTTTGCTATCAACAATAACCATTTAATCGTTTAATAATATTTTATCCTTAAAAGCAGTCCACCCCAGAGAAGTGTTTTTGAATCGGTTTAAAAATATGACAATAAAGATCAAAAACCCGCATGACAAATTCTTTAAGGAATTTTTTGGCAGAAAACCCATTCTGCACAGTCTTTATATCGAATACCTTATACACCTGATTAGTTATCGAATCGATATTAACACAATGGAACTATTTCAAAACGATTCGGTAAATGAACAGTATGAGGAACGGCTTTCCGATCTGGTTTTAATTGTCCAGTTAAAAGACTCCGGGTACCATATTCTGATTCTTCTTGAGCACAAAAGTACCAGGGACCCAGATATCGGTAAAAAGCTTGACGATTATATGCATATTCTGAGACAACGTTACGCAAAGATGCACCCCGAGCACAAAAAAGAGATAAGAGTCGTCCCCATAGTTATTTATCATGGGTTGGATCAAAGGAACATTTCTCAGGACACTGCTTCCATTTATGACCCGATTGACAACGACTATCGATATATCCAGAATTTCCATTTCGAGCTTTTTAACATATTTATTATTCCTGATGACCAGATTAAAGGGATTGCCCTGTTAAGAATCGGTCTTTATGTGCTTAAATATATCCAAAGACAAGAACTTCTGACCAAAATCGACGACATACTCGAAATCTTTAAGGAGCTGCCTGGTGATGAGATACAGGTTAATCTGGACATCGTGGGAAGATACATAGAGGATGCTGCGCATCCGCAGATAAGTCACCTGGTAGTCAGGAAGATTATCGACTGGTTTAATCAGGGGGATCAAAAAGTGTCTAGAATATTAGAAATATTGCAAAGACAGGGTATGGAAAAAGGTATGGAAAAAGGTATGGAAAAAGGCATGGAAAAAGGCATGGAAAAAGGAGTTGAGAGTGGCAAAAAAATAGGTGAGAAAATAGGGGTTATAAAGGGTAAATTGGATGTCGCCCAGAGGATGATTATACGAGGAATCGACCCAAAACTGATTCAGGAAATAACCTGCCTGCCCATGGAAAGACTAATGGAGATTAGAGAAAAGATTGATTTGGCGCAAAAACATTTTTTACAGCACACAGAAATCCGGGAGATCCAAAAAGCAACTGGCTTGTCAATGGAAATTCTGGAAGAGGTAAGAAGATTGAATAATGAATAAACCAAGGTTCTGCTAAAACCCTTTTTTCCACAAAAACCATATCCGCATATATACCATTGCTCATTCCGGTCAAAGATTTTCTCAATTTTACTCAAGATGAAATGCAATAAAAACAGTAAAAGCTTTATTTGCCATGCCCCGGGTTAAAAGCCGTAAACAAAGATCCGGTTTACGGCTCTCATTACTCATGATATTAGAAATCAATTTACCTGTCGGTAGACAGTCTCCCGGTCGATATTCTCCTTCAAAGCATCTCTGAATGAGCGATTCAGGACTATCATCTCTTCTGGTGAATCATCTTTACCGATTATAACAACCGGTGTAGGATTCTCCGGATACCCCATCACCTCCATACCTTCAAAGACAAAACCTCTCCATGGTATCTTTTTGACCAGTCTCTTCTCAATCCATCCGGTTTCACCCGATGACCTCTTGATTTTGTAACAATTTTTTCCGGTTTCAAGCACCAGCAACCTATCAACTGTTCCTACGGTGAAAAGTGGCGTGTCATATACCTTCCTGATCTCTCTTTCGTAAATACCTGCCTTATTTCCAGTGGCAACCACATAAGTGATATCTGCCAGAACTGAAGCAACCGCAGCCAAAACGCTTACTGCAACAATCATCTTCTTCATACCATCCTCCTTGTAAGAGTTGTTTTTTTTTACGTCTGATACTGCATCCCGGGTATTTCAGTATTTCAAACTATCCTTTTTATTTCCTATATCAACCTCTTGCCTGTTTCTGTACCCATGAAATGTATGCTTTGAACAGATTTGTTCTGTTCCCGCAAACCTCTGGTGAGAGGTTCTGTGCAACCTGCACTGCTTCAAAGTCTGCCAGAATTGTTCCTCCAGTGGCAAGCTCGCGCAGCTGATCACGGTTATACCGGTGTATCACCTCAGCATTTCCCTCAAGTACCGCAACTTCGGTTTCCAGTTCGGTCACCACCACACGTGTAACTGCGCGTTTTTCTAAAATGACAGCCGCATGAGGTGTGGCTACAGTTATAGTATGCAAAGCAGTATCTGGTACATCAAAGCAGACATTTCCCTGAGAGAGTACCACATTGACATCGTTGCCTTTTCCCGGAAGAACCCGCACTTTTGAGCCCTCTTCTGAGAGAAAAAGCGAACCATCTGACAGATTATAAATTGACTTTCCGCCATGACAGGAAGTTGTACTTACAGAAACTGCCTGCCTGTGAAATGACGCATCTTTACGCATATTAACTATATAAACACCGGCGACAGCCAGCAGCAGAGAAGCCGCTACAGCATAGAGCTGAACCCAATATCCGACCAGTACATTTTTCTTCGTCCTGTTTAGTACTGGTTTTCCCAGAACCTTATCCAGTGCAATGATAAAGTGCTGATTATCGGAAGTCGCATTGCCGGCAGTGTGTAAAAGCGCATCCACCCCCGACTTTTGCTCCAGCTCATACCGGAGCTGGGGATCATTATCAAGCATATCGGTAAATTTATGCAACTCTCCGGCATCCATGGTTCCGCTCAGAAATTGATCAATAAGTTTTCCGCGCTCATTTTCAGCCAACATTTTCAAACTCCTTTTTTTTCGACAGCTCCTTTTTCAACCTTTCCCGTGCGGCGCTAAGCCTCATAAAAAAGGCTGGTACCGAGATCTGAAGCTTTGCTGCAGCCTCCTCACCGGAATGCTGTTGTAAATAATACAACTCACAGGCCATTCGCATTCCCTCTGGCAACCTTGCCACAACATTGATCACTGTTTTCCGGTTTTCTTTATCATTGACACTGGAGAGTCCATCAGAAGCATTGAGATCAGGAAAGATTTCCCCAGCCTTCCCTACCGGTTCAAATTTCATCCGATACCGTGCAAGTTTGCGGTTCGAATCGATACATTCATTGACCGCAATGCGGTAAATCCATGTGGAAAACCTGCATGTGCCGGCAAATTCCCCGATAGATTCAACCACCTTTATGCATATATTCTGCATGATATCCTCTCTTGATGATTCATCCCAGGCAAATCTGCGAACCACTGATTCGATCAGTGTACGATGCAGCAGTAAAAGCTCCCTGAGAGCTTTACGATCACCGTTTTTTGCATTCTCAATCAGTTCTTTCATGTTCACCCTATTATATTGGACGATTCAGATTGGAAAATATAAGCATTTTTTTTGAAAGCTCCGAATGTACGGTACAGTGCATTAAAAAGCAAACGTACCCACTTGCTAAAAACACCACTAAATGAGGAAGGGACGCTGCTCAGGTTAATATCCATCCATCTGCTTTCCCCGTTTCCTCCAGTGTAACCAAATCTTTCCCTATCTATTGATCCGTCTCCCATTATAAGATATCTTATCAATATGAATTACAGGATATCCACATATGAAACCAAATGTATTCGAGTTTACCGATTACCGCGAATTTATACGGGCATATTACCAGATGCAGAAGGCAAACAACCCGCACTTCTCCTTTCAGGTCTTTTGTATGAATGCCGGTTTTACCAATAAAGGCTTTGTTCATAATGTTATGCACGGGGTAAAAAATCTCTCAAGAGTCAGTGCCATGAAATTTTCACGATCCATCTAGAAGAATGTTTAAACACCCAAAAACGGTATACCATTTGCAAGTACTCTCTGATAAGAAATGCCAGGACCTTCTTAAACTTATGTGAATCCAAAGGAAGTTACAAATGACTCAATCAGCCGGTGTCCCTTTTACCAGGGAAAACGCAAAAAAATGTTTATGTTGGCAGTGCCCCGTTCAAAAAGATAGTCAATGCATCAAGAGAAACGAGGAGAAAATGGGAGATGTATTGACCACCAAATTTTTTGAACCAAATATCGTTCCGGGCTTGTACTGCTCCAGCGGTACTGCAACTTGCAAAGATATCGATACCAACCGTTCATGCATCTGCGGTGGTTGCGAAGTTTATAACAGTTTCAAATTAAACCAGAATGAACCAAACGGCTATTATTGCAAATATGGTTCGTCAAAATTTACCTAATTCTTTATAGCGAAATATGTTGTGGCTTTGAGCACCTGGATGTCGAGTTAGTGTGAAACCAGAAGAGACTGTTTTCCATATCCTACCTATCCAGCCATTCAGGCTGGATTTGACCGTATGGGCTTTGCGCAGGAGAAAAGAAAACACTTACGACAGCTGGGAAAATGGAGTTTACAAAAGAATTCTAGTAGTTCATGGTAACCCGGTACTG
>JAEZKP010000090.1 GCA_023436145.1 Fibrobacterota bacterium
AAGTTACAATACAGTCCGCAATGGGTGGTTCAAGCAGATTTCCCGGTTCCTTATACCCGGGTAGTATCTTTTTTATAATTTCAGATTGTTTTAAAGTAAACTGATGAGCGTTCCCTGTGTCGCAAATGTCTCCCAAAACCGCACCAGCCTCTACAGATGAGAGTTGATCACGGTCTCCCAACATGATTAAACGGCTTTTATGTGGAACTGCTGCAACCAGTTTGCTCATCAATGCCAGATCTATCATGGATGCTTCATCGACCAGAATAATATCATATGGTAAAGGGAATGAGGTGTTGTGTCTGAAATCAGGGGAAAAGGGGATGGTACCAAGAAGCCGGTGTATGGTATGAGTCAAGCAGGGTATTTTTCTTTTCAGTTCAACGGGAATGTTAAGAGTTGATACTGCAGATTGAATAGATTCGCTTAGACGTGCTGCTGCTTTACCAGTGGGAGCAGCAAGAGCAATTCGTAAATTGTTTTTAAGACACAAGTTAAGTAATAAAAGAACTTTTGCAGCCGTCGATGTCTTACCGGTTCCAGGTCCTCCGCAGATTACTGTAAACTGGTTTAACAGAGATACTATTGCGGAGATGGTTTGCCAATCTGTATCAGAATGACTCGCCGGTTGGTTGGTTAATGAATTTAAAAATGCAGCGCTTTCAGTAATATCGGACTCATATTTATTATTAGCCCTATTAAGAAGGGATTGGGCCAGGTTTTGTTCATAGTTCCAGTACCGGTAAAGGTACAATCTGTTATTATCCAGAATCAGGGGGCAGTATTGCCCGGGTGTCCCGATTGCCGGAAATTTAGTTAATTCCTCAATTATTTCACTGATATCAGGAAACGTGACTGGGCCTGCTGAAGTTTGAAACTGCTTGCCGGTATGTTCTTCCAGATTGCAGCAGACGTGGCCATCTCTTAATGCCTGGGTGGTAAGTGCTGTAGATAAAAACAACTTAATATTATCGGTTTTACATAAATTGCAGATAAATTGAGCAAAATGCAAATCGAAGTTGGAAAATAATGCGGTCTGGGACAGGAGGTTTTTCATATATGCTCAATAAATCTGATCTTTAACCCGGGCATCCTACCCCGGAATCCGGTAAAAGGGTAGAATTTTAAAAATATGGTTTTGTCTGGATAGAGGAAAGAGAGATTTTATTTTTTTGAGAGTGAAAGAGGCTTAAAAGTATACTTATTTGGCTTATCAGGGTAAAGACAATAACCATTTACAACGGTCCACCAGATTTTTCCCGATTTCTTTGGACACCAGATCATCTGCTCCGGATCTGATTGCTTCATCATAATAGCGCGATTCCTCGTGAGCTGTAACTATTATGATTTTTATTGCAGGATATTGCTTCCGCACTCTTCTGGTGAGTTCAAGTCCGCTGATACCCGGAAGGGAAATGTCAATTATCATTAGGTCAGGTTTGAATTGAGGGATGAGTTTCAGTGCGTTTTCTCCCCGATCTGAAGTGGAAAGCTCAATTTCACCTTTCATCTTTCGGAACAGCCTCTGATAAAGAAGAATCATATCGTCATTATCTTCTACAATCAGTAATTTTTTCATTTTATTCCACACTCAGTTGCTGATTTT
Source organism: Fibrobacterota bacterium (assembly GCA_023436145.1). Taxonomy (GTDB): domain Bacteria; phylum Fibrobacterota; class Chitinivibrionia; order Chitinivibrionales; family Chitinispirillaceae; genus JAAYPC01. The sequence continues at coordinate 1,607 of JAEZKP010000090.1, forward strand.
TGGGATCGTAAGGCATAACCATAATTACTCTGGTTCCTTTTCCGAGGGAGGATTCTATCTGCACTTCTCCTCCAAAAAGTCGCAGACGTTCCTGAATGCTGAAAAGTCCCATGTGTGTTTTTTCCTGAGCGGTGTCTCTTTCTTTATTGACATCGAAGCCTATTCCTTTATCCTCAATTTTGATGAAGATGTGCCTATTATCCCTGGTTGCACTGATAATAGCTTTGCCGGCACCAGCATGTTTTACAACATTGAGAAGCAGTTCCTGTACCAATTGCACCAGCATAACTCTTTCGTCTTCACGAATTACCTGTAAAGAATCAGATGTGGAAATCTCTACTTTTAATCCATATTGTTTTTCCATGTGATAAGCCAGCCAGTACAGGGCTTTATCAAGACCTTCGTTTTTCAGAGTCGGTGGATTAAACTCGATTGCCAGACGCTTGCTGGTTGCAAGTGCTTTGCTTACCAGGTGTTCCAGTGTACCGATATCCTCGGCAACTTCTTCTGGTGGTCCACTTTGGATAGTATCTTTTAACAGATCGAACCTGGCCTTTGCAGAATAGAGGACTTGCTGCAGATCTTCATGTAATATATGAGAAAAGCGCTGGCGCTGTTTTTGTTCGGCAATGGAAAGGGCTTTGGCGAGATTGCGCGCCTGTATAGTACGGTGCTCCACCTGCTCCTCTAATGACACGGTAAGTTTCTGGAGCATTTTTTCACTTTTTTCCAGCTCTTTTTTCTGGTTTTCAAGTTCCCGGGTTCTTTCGAGAACTTTTTTTTCCAGTGAGTTATTCAAATCCATCAGTTTTTTTTCTGCTACATAGCGTTCCGTAAGATCACTGGCAACAATGCAGATATCCTGACGGGCAGCTATCTGCAGGGGGGCACTGGAGAAGTAGACTGGAAGCGTTGTGCCATCTTTTCTAATCAGCTCGAAATCCTGATGAACGTTTGAACCAGTTAGCGTTTTTATTAAAAACTGCTTGAAGCCCTGCTGCTGATGTTTTGTGATAAAAGAGCTCACAAGTTTTCCGGCTAACAAAGGGGATGGAATGCCTATCATTGTAGAAAATCTGGGATTAACATAAAGGATCACACCTTCAGCATCCACCGTGAGAGCACCTTCATTCATGTTGTCCACCATTATACGATAAGCAGTTTCGGCACCTTGAATGGTAAAAATTGAAATACCAGTTTCATTCTGGACTACAATCGCATCCG
>JAEZKP010000102.1 GCA_023436145.1 Fibrobacterota bacterium
GCTGATACCATGTCATTTGATGTAGGAACTGGAGCGGTGAATATCTCCCAATCGATGAAAAACCACATACTATTTGAAAAAGAAATACATGGAAATGATGCCGTGTTTGATTTTCTGGGTAAAAAAAAGAAAAACAGTTATGATGCGAAAACTGCTGCAGGAGTTTACATTAAAATGCAGAACGGAAGATTCAGAGCAAAAGAAAGCATATTACTTGAGAAATAATTATTATACCAGCAGTGTCCGGTTAATTTAACTAAAGATTTCTGCAAAAAACCGCTTGAGTTTTGGAATTTCAGACCAGAAAGCACCAAATCACAAATCTTAAATTCCAAACAAAATCCAAATTACAATACCCAATTTCTAAACAGGAACAGGAGTATGAATAGAGAATTCGAAATTCGAAATTCGAAATTCGAAACAGGATAGTGACCTCTATCTGATCTTTTCTAGTTTGGATTTTGAATAACTGGTAATTGGGATTTGTTTAGGATTTGATGCTTGTGATTTGGAATTTATTTGCGTGTTCTACTTCTCATGCAATCTTATATTTAAAGTTAACCGGATTCTTCTGATTCTGATTATAAAACAAACGGATGTTAAATTTATCACCAGTATTTTTTGCTCATCAGTTTAGTAGTTTTAAGATAACGCCAGCTGCCAATAGCCGATTTTTTCTTCAAGTCGAGCAGATAATTTTTTGCGGTTCTGAGATCACCGATAAACAATGCTTTGCGTGCAAGATAGTAACGGTATGAGGGATCATCAGGCTGGAGTTTATTCCACATGGTCAGAAAGGTTTTTGAGTCTATTTTACCAGTATAAAAGGAAGCGATTAATCTGGGTAGAGGGAAGGGGTGTGGGTTATCAGAGATTTCATGAAAAAGAGCCAGGCTTGCCTCAGAGGAGTCGCTGTAAATAAGCTCGCCAAGCCTGATAATTGACATCAAAGGGAGAGGAGAATTAGGAGGGCATTCATGACTGATTTTCTTATAGATAGTAATGGCATCTTTTAAAGAACCTTCATATTGATAAATACCTGCCAGTTCAAACCATGCTTTCCAGAAGGCATCTGTACCGGGAAATGCGATAACGCATTGGTCAAACTGTTCCTTAGCTTTGGAGTAATTGCCCTTTTCCAGGAAAATTTCTCCAAGCACATTTCTGGCTTCTGAAATAATATCAGCAACATTACTATAAGAAACCATAATCTCCTGGATCAGAAACTGAGCTTTATCAAAGTTGCGTATTTCCATATTTTTTCTGACCAGATCCAGATGAAGTTTACCCCAGTGGTGTTTAAATCTTCCGTACCGGTGCAGGAATTCTCTGATCTGGTGTTCTGCACTATCCAGCATCTTATTATCTATAAGAAATTGACATCGAACCAGAGCTTTACTCATGACGGAACTGTTTTCGGGAAAAGATGGGTAGCGACTGGCCAGCATCTTAAAAATGCTGTCGGCTTCTTTTTCCTGTCCCAGAAAATCGAATAGTGTACCTTCAAGAAAACATCTTCGGGCAGCCAGACGATCATCTCTGATGTTTGAAGCTTTCAAATGAATCACTTCGTAAGCTTCTTCAAAACGATGCAAACGGATCAGACAATCGATTTCTTTGAGTGGAATATCCTTGAAAAGGTCTCTAAGTGAGGAATCGAGCTGAAGGCTTCTATATTCGTCAAGCGCAGACTCAATGTCACCTCTTTCAAGGAAACGGTCGGCAATCAATGCGGGGCTGGGAATAAGGGGTACAGCCCTGCGATATATTTTAATATTGTCAAATCTGGCGGAGCAGCCATTGATAAAGAAACCGATTCTATCATGCCCTTTGCCCAGAGGGGGAAAGCAATCATAGACCTTTGTAACCACTTTTCCATTGAGAGTAAAGGTGACGGAGTTCTGGATCCGTTCGATCTCAATGTGGTTGTTTTTTCCGAAAGGGATCATGAAAAGGGGACTGTTGTGGAACAGATAGCTGCTTCCCGGATAACTCATTCCATGTAAAGCGTTGCCGTCTTTATTAAGATGAAAGCAATAAGCGCTGTCGGGATGTTCACTGAAAAGAAATATACCAGCATTAAAGAGGTCATTTGAATCGGATATAATATCACATTCGATCAGCATATCCTGATTAAAGTGACGCTGGAGTCTGGCGAATGCAAATCCGTCATAATTACCCCGCAGCATACCATTCTTAAGAGTCCAGGCGGTGTCATTGAGGTCGGGAAAAAAGGCCCAGTCCATATTTTTATTGCTGTACTCGAAATCGTCCTCAAAGGTTTTTTGCCAGTGAGAGCGTTCCTTAATGTTTCTGTTGTAAACAGAAAAGGCAAAAACAGCAAGGAATACCAGTATAAGCGAGCTGATAATTACAGGAGCCCAGTTTACCCGGAAGAAACGGGTTATTTTTGATTTGAGAGACGGGGGGCGGGCCAGAACCAGATCACCCCGTTGATAACGGTTGATATCGGCCTTAAATTCTTCCATCGATTGATAGCGTTGGCACATGTCTTTAGCCATGGCTTTGAGTGTAATCGCTTCGATTTCAATGGGGAGCCATGGAACCAGTTTACGTGGGGGAATTGGGTTTGCTTCCATGACATTGATAGTGGTCTGGTGGAGATTTCTGTGGTCAATATAGGGGTTTTTAAAAGTAAGCATTTCATAAAGCATGATTCCCAGTGAGCAGATATCACTGCGGTGGTCAACTATCATTCCACCCAGAAGACGTTCCGGAGCCATGTAAGAGGGAGATCCCATGATTTCACCGGTTCGGGTGAGCGCATCGGTGTCATCATCTGTTTCCATGGTTTTAGCCAGTCCGAAATCAATAAGTACCGGGTTTAGCGGGTCCCGCATGATTACATTGTTCAGTTTAAGATCCCGATGGATGATTTTCTGATTATGTGCATAAGCCAATGCATCTGCAAGACGGGATACGATTTCAAGGACATCTACCAGTTTTGGTTTTCGATGGTGAAGATAGTAATAGAGGTTCTCACCTGGAATAAAATCCATCGCCAGATAGTAGATATTTTCTTCTCTGGCCACCTCATGAATACTTACGATATTAGGGTGACTTAATTTGGCCACTGCATGTGCTTCGGTAAGAAAACGTTCCACAAAGCGCCGGTTGATGGTAATGTTTGCAGGCATTACTTTGAGTGCAACTTCCCGTTTGAGATCCAGCTGTAATGCTTTGTAAACTACAGCCATCCCACCCCGGTCGATCTCCTGGATAATCTGATATTTACCAATAATAAAGCCGGCGGGAAGAAAAGTACGTTCAATGTTGGCGATGAGATTATGGATGCGCAGATTTTTCTTTTCTGAACTATCCGCCTGCTTATTGGACTCTGTGGAGCTCATAGATCTTCTCCAAAAAAGCTGCAGAGTGTTCTGATGAAAGAAGGAGTGTTACAAACATCTTTTATTCATTATATCATAAAATAATGATAAGTACAACACTCAGGGCATCTATTTCATAAGTTCAAGAAATTCCGGCGGTTCAGCAGCTTCTAAGGTTAATTTGCGATCTTTTACCGGATGAGTGAAAACAATTCTGTGTGCATGCAGATACAGGCGGTGTTGTTTTTTATGAAGTGCAGTTTTATCCAGATCAGGATTTCCGTAGCGTTGATCACCTACCACAGGTGCACCGATATGTGCCAGATGAACCCGGATCTGATGAGTTTTACCGGTTTCCAGCAATACCTCGAGTTTTGAAAGTAAATTATTGTATTCAAGGATCCGGTAGTGACTTCTACTTACCTGTCCCTTTGCATCCACTTTCATTTTTGTGCCGCTGTTTTCAAATGTCCGGGCCATACCTACTACAATTTCACCTTCATACTCCGGAGGACGGTTATGACAGATGGCAATGTATTTTTTGGAAATGTCGCGGCTGCGGAAAATTTCATGCAGTTTACGTACACATTTTTTGTTTTTAGCGATAAGAATGACACCTGAAGTATCCCGGTCAAGTCTGTGCACCAGTGCAGGTTCCTCTCCCTCCCGGAGACATCCCCGGTTCAAAAGATAACCTGTAGCAAGTTCAATGAGAGTATCCCGGTGAAGATGACCGGTGCCAGGGTGGACTACCAGGCCTGGAGGTTTATTGCAGGCCAGAAGGTCATCATCTTCGTAAATTATCCGGAAATTACGGCGGAAAAAATCGGTTTTAACAATGTTTTTCAATGAGGTGTCAGGACCGGTCGGTTTGATCTCTTCTGAAGGGTCAACGTCTATCTCAAGTAAACTTCCCTCCACCAGCCTCTGATCCTGCTTTGTCCTTTTGCCATCGATACGCACTTTGCCTTTACGAATGAGGGCATAGATTTCTGAAAGGGTGAGCAGGGCGAACCGTTTGCGCAAGAGACGGTCAAGCCTGCTTCCGGATTCCTCTGTTCCGATCTGGATTTTAACCATCAGAACTTATCGTAAAGGCCGCTGATCGATTCACCGCGGTTGGTAAACATGATTGCTTTAGCAAACAATTCTGCAACAGACAACACTTCCAGATTGGGGAATCTTTTGGCTTCCGGTATGGCCACTGTATCTGTAACCACCAGTTTTGATAATTTTGAGCTGGACAGTTTTTCAGATGCATTACCAGAGAGAACTGCATGCACACAACAGGCCTGAATTTCTTCCACACCCAGTGATTCCAGTGCTTTAATAACTTCCAGAATTGAACCACCAGAGGCAATTTCATCATCAAAAATCAATGCCCTTTTTCCTTTGACATCACCAATAACATTATGGATAGCCGGCTTTTCAGTGTCATCGGAGCGTCTTTTGTCCAGAATTGCCAGAGGGAGCCCCAGTCTGATGGCATAATGACCGGCACGTTTGGCGCTTCCGGCATCGGGTGCCACAACTACACAGTTTTCTGTACCTGCTTTCTCGAAATAATTGCAAAGAAGCCTTCCAGCCAGAAGATGGTCTACAGGAATTCTGAAAAAGCCCTGAATCTGTGGAGAATGCAGATTCATAGTCATTACCCGGTCGGCTCCGGCAGTCTGAAGAAGGTCTGCCATGAGGCGTGCGGTAATTGAAATTCTTGGTTCATCTTTTTTATCTGAACGGGCATAAGGGAAATAGGGTACTACTGCAGTAACCCGACCGGCACTGGCATGTTTGACAGCATCGATCATGATCAGTAATTCAATGATGCCCTCGTTAACAGGTGAGCAGGATGGCTGGATGATGAATACATCCTGACCCCGCACACTATCGACCACACTTACCTTGATATTTTCATTACTGAATTTCCTGATTTCGCACTTGCCAAGTTCAACACCTGCAAAATCACAAATCGCCTTTGCCAGGGGAAGATTGGCATTTCCTGAAAAAATTTTTAACTTACCGTTCATCAAAACCCCATTCTAAAGATTATTCCTGAAACCCGCCATTACGTCGGGAATCCCACTCAAAAGCAATGTCCATCATTGTATCTGATATCAATTTGGGCTGGCTGACAGTTTTTGGTTCGAAGTAAAAATCACCTTCTATCAATTCAAGCATCTGGAAAATTGCTTCCCTGCCGGTTTCATTGCGGTAGAAAGCATCGACAACCTGACCCTTGAGAAATGTCAGATATCCTTTGCGTCTGCCTGAGTAGATATGAAGGATTCCTTCCCGTCTGCCGATTTCAAGAAACTGTATGGCATCCAGGAGTGTGGTTTGCTTGAGGTTTCCAGAGAATACAAAGCTGGTTTGATACTGACCCTGATGAGTCTTTTTAGCACGTTTTAATCTGAGTAACAGTATCAGGATAACAGCACTCAGAATTCCTGAGCCCAATCCGGCAACTGCTATCCAAATAACACCTTCAATACTTTCCCAATTCATAGCTCCCCCGACTCAGGGGTTCCCCTCCTGAGGATAATTAATATAATCTTTTACACGGGAAATATTCGCAATTCCTTTAATCTTCTCAATTCTTCTGAAGATCTGTTTCAATTGATTCCTGTTGCGGATCTCGATTTTAAAGACAGCCCTGGCCTGCTGACTGACTGTTTTAAGAGACCCCTCAATAACATTAGCCCCGAAAGTTGAGAAAACTTCGCTTATTTCGTGGAGTAATCCAGGCCGGTCACCGCCTATCACCTCTAAAGTGACATTATATTTTTTTTGCTGGCCGTCATCCCAGGAAACTTCAATTTTACGCTCCTGATCTGCTGTGAAAAGCTCAACATTTGAGCAATCAATTCTGTGCACCGATATTCCGCGACCCCTGGTAACAAATCCTATGATAGGATCACCAGGAATCGGATTACAGCATTTGGCAAACCTGACCATCAGATCTTCATTACCACCGACAAGTATTGCCTGATTGGCACGACCGGTAAAAGTATCAACCAGCCTGGAGACTACATTTGAGGCAGATTTCTTTATTTTACGGACTTGAAAGTATTGCATCACTCTACTGATCGGGAGTTCTCCGCTTCCTACCAGCTCATAGAGCCGGTCTACATTATTGACCCCCAGAAACTGAAGCAGTCCGGCGATGTGATCAGTAAATGAAGTGGTTGCATGCAACTTCTTATAGGAAGCCTGCACTATTTTTTTACCCAGATCGATGCTCTCCTGGCGACCGGTATTTTTCAGCCAGCGACGGATGGCACTTCTGGCTTTTGGTGTTTTTACTTCACGAAGCCAGTCGATAGATGGCTTTTTCGAGTTTAGATGCAGAATTTCAACAGTTTGGCCACTTTTTAATACCTTATTGATCGGTTCGATTTTCCCATCAATTTTAGCCCCTATACAATGTATTCCCAGAGCTGTATGAACAGAGAATGCAAAATCAAGAACCGTAGCACCTTTGGGTAACGAAATCAGATCACCTTTAGGGGTGAAAACAAATATCTCTGCATGAAAGAGGTCAATTTTAAAGAATTCAAAAAATTCGGTTGAATCGGTCAGATCCTTCTGCCATTCGATCAGGTTTTTAAGCCAGATCAAAGCTTTGTCGTCCTTGGACATCTCTTTACTACCGCTTTTATAAAGCCAATGTGCAGCAATCCCATCCTCAGCTACCTGGTTCATCTCCCATGAACGGATCTGCATTTCGACAATATTTCCTTTTTCACCAAAGACAGTTGTATGCAAAGATTGATACCCGTTACTTTTGGGTGTACTGATATAATCTTTGAACCGATCCTGGATGGGAGTCCATAATGAATGAATTATTCCCAGAACATGATAACAGTCAGCAACGCTGTTTACTATCACCCTAATGGCTAATAAGTCATAGATCTCTTCAAAGGGTTTATTACGCTGCTGCATTTTTCTGTAAATGCTGTAAAAATGTTTGGGACGTCCTACAATTGTACCCTCAATTTTATTTTCTTCCAGTTTACTTCGCAGTGGAATCACAAAATTATCGATGATGGATTCTCTTTCACTGCGACTGGCTACCACTTTTACCACAATGTCCCGGTATTCATCCCAATGCAGATGCTTGAACGCCAGATCCTCAAGCTCCCATTTGATTCTAGCCATTCCCAGACGGTGTGCAAGAGGTGCATAGATATCTAAGGTTTCGTTTCCGATAGCTTTTATGCGTTCAGGATCCAGATATTTCAAAGTTCGGAGGTTATGGAGACGGTCGGCAAATTTGATAATGATAACGCGTAAGTCCTTTGCCATGGAAAGAAGCATTTTGCGATAAGTTTCCGCCTGGCGCTCCTGATTGGATTTCATCTGGAAGGATTTAATTTTGGTGACCCCATCAACTAAAAGAGCAACCTCTTCCCCGAATTCTTTGATAATATCAGCCAGTGGGATCTGTGTATCTTCAATGACATCATGGAGTAAACCGGCAGCGATAGTAACCGGATCAAGTCGCTGTTCAGCCAGAATAAGAGCGACCGCCACAGGATGAGCCAGGAAGGGTTCTCCGGATTTTCTAAGCTGATTTTTATGGGCATTAAAGGCAAAACGAAAAGCTTTTTCAACCAGTTCAGTCTGTACTTTAGGATTGACTTCCTGGATTTTATTTAAGAAGTGGTTGGTTGCTTCGTTAATGGAAGCAGAGGGAAGTAGAAGAGCTGGATCCATATATCAAAAATACACCATGACTAAAGCAGGAGAAAGTACGTTTAATGTGCTAAATTGCAAATGTTTGAAATCTTCCTTTTTTCGTGTGGCGTGCTGAGGATAGGTCGATCCGTTTTAAATCCATAAGTTCATTAGTTTATTTGCTTGGATTTCCCCTGCTCAATCCATCCTCGTCTCGATTTTAGAGGATAGTTTCCGGACCGACACAAAAAACGGGTTTCATTAAAGGGACGGAGGAAAACATATGAATTGAAATTAAAAGAATTTCGTTTATTCTTCCGATTAATTGTTTTTCAATTCACTCAGTTTGTCTACTCATTAATGAATTGGTTTAAACCCCAAGTCCAATAATTATTACGCTGAGACAGCTGAAAAATTTCAGATAACTTGCCTGGTGCAAGGCTGTGATGATGAAGAAAATAGTAGTCTTAAATGCATATTTCGCATTTTTCAATATCCTGAACCGGAGAAGTTGATCTTTGAACTTTTCATTGACAATAATGGTAATAACATTTAAATTAGAATAAAAGTCAGCAATTTAATGATATTGACATTTTCATACCTGTTGTAAAACAATACGTTCATCTGTTGGTGATTTATTCAAACTGTTTCAATCAAGGGGGATTTGGTGAAGAAATTCATTGCTTTATTGCTCTTAGCAACATTTACAGTTTACTCTTATGAGTATCGCACAAATTTTAGTGCGGGACTCTCATTAGCAGTTGGTGATGGTTCCAGTTATATGAGACCTGGTCCAGGTTTATCTTTTGAGCCGAATATAAAAATTAACCAATACTTTGGTATAGGCGTCGATTAAATGGTCCCCACCACTAACCCCATCATAAAATTCGTCACTATCAAGAGTCATCCAACTGTAATCAATATGAGTGAGAATCACTATACCCGCCAAACTTCACACTGCCATAGCCAATATCCAGTGCTAAGGCAGGATCCACTTCAAAAAACATACTGCTGTATTCATTTAAATTCACGTATAATTTTGGAACGAACCCGTGGCCTTTGCGATGACCTATGGTTTTGGATTTTTATTAAAACAATTTGTATTTGGTTTTAAATTCAAACACATTGTACATGAGTATATAGAAGCAAAATGGATTCATTTTTACATTGGGTACAGCGGAAATTAAAAAAGCACATAAAGTTTTTTTTATTGTGGCCAGTCGTCAGGATACGATTGGCTTTTTTTTTACCTGCAAAAGCGTAAAACACTCAGTTCAGATTATATACTATTTAGCTCTGATGGATCTGGCAGTGCAAGTGCGCCTCGATTCCATTAGCAATTTCGGGAAAAAAGTTTTAGCTTGTGCATAAACAATGAACCTGAGGATGTCCTTTTTAACCGTTTCATCTGGTGCCCGGGGAAGGAGGAATCATTTTTAACTAACCGTGTCGGATGAGTGAACCAAGATTTTATTTGAATTGTTCCTTTGTCACATATGTAAATACGATTGTTTCCTGTATCTATATTGCTGTGACCCGTTGTATTCTCTTTTTCACCCTGATTTTTACTATCCTGGTTGCTATATGCAGTCCTGCTTTATGGGTGAACTTGTCCCTGAAAAACCTCCACCGGATCAGCTATATCTCTTTTCAGAATTATTGCCAGGTTATGAGCTGAGTTAATAGAATAAATTCACTTTATCATTTCAGATTTTTTTACGCTGGCACTGCAATTGCATCACTCTATCTTTCAGAGTAATCGCCATTTTAAATTCCAGTTTTTTTTGTATCCCGAAAAAGGATAAACCAGGAATAAAAAGAATCTTCCATTTTTGAAATAATATATAAATGAATTACATAGACCTTATAAACCATAAACTTTATTGATCAACCCGAAATGTTTGTTTAAAATTAAAAAGATGATTGAGTAGATTCAAAGAAGAAATATCTGGAGAAAAATGGGATCTGAAGTAGTAAAGAACCCATTTCCCATGCTTGACAAGATTATGAGAGGCCGGTATTCAGTGCAAATCTTTGTCACTAAAAAAATCAATGCTTTAAAACAGGTCTTTTGCCTAATGACAATCACAGATTTGACCCTTTATGGAAATAAATTTTGTAGATGACCTCAATCATTTTTGCGTTTGGACCTGTCAGACTTTATTTTACTACCATTCAAAACGGAGGTGTACTGGTTAGGGCATGATCTTGCGATGATTTCGCGCCAAAATCAGCCGTGAAAATAAGGTCCGGACCAGTCAAAAAAAACTATAACCCTGGAATTATTGTAATTATGAAAAATCCACTAATCGACATTACCAACCAGCTCTTATCGTTGCCCACCGCTCCTTACAAAGAAAATAGTGTGCGGGATTTTATTCTTGACTTCTGTAGTCAGCGCAAAGTCGGATTGCGACAGGATGAGTTCGGAAACCTGATAGTTTTCGCGAAAAAGAAGTATCCTACCGGTTCGTTGGCTTTTGTAGCCCATATGGACCATCCTGGCTTTATCATCGAAAAAACTGCCTCCAAAGGAAACACTACAGCTCTTTTTTATGGCGGCTGGGATCATCAACAGTTTAAGGCTGCACCTGTAACTATCTACACTGATCGGGGGCCAGTCAATGCTCAGGTTACCGACTGGAGCTCAGCTGCAAAAGAAAAGGCTTTCAGGGCAACTTTGAAAGTATCGGGCGATGTGTCCACAGGAGACCTGGGGATGTGGAACATCGATCAGTTCAGGGAAGAAAACGGGCTGCTTTATAGTAGAGCTTGTGATGACCTTATTGGTTGTGCACTCATTCTCAACCTTATTGACAGTTTCGCAAGAAAATCCCTGCCGTTAAGTTTTTATGCTATATTTACCGTAGCCGAAGAAGCAGGGCATAACGGAGCAAAGTATGTCTGTAGCAGTGAGATTCTTCCTAAAAAAGTAATCCCCATATCTGTGGAAACCAGCAGAGTTCTTCCGGTCGCTCCCATCGGTGAAGGTGTTGTAGTACGGGTAGGAGATTCACAAACCATATTCTCTCCGGAAATTACACAATTCATTGTTGAAACAGCCCAACAGCTGCAGACAAAGGATAAAGAATTTAAATTCCAGAGAAAACTTATGGACGGCGGACGATGTGAAGGTTCTGTCTTTTTTAACTTCAATTATAGAACCGGCGCAATCAGTATTCCACTTGGCAATTACCACAACCAAAACCATGAATCTGGAAAAACGGATGCTGAATATGTTTCTCTTTACGATATGGAATGCGCTTCAAAATTGATGAGTAAGCTGGTGGATAATACTCCTAAGGCTTCTGCTATCGTTAAAAGACCTCTTCCCAGATATAAAGAGGAAAAAGGTTCTCTAGGACAGAAATTTCTGAACTGAGATCCAGTTCAGCAAATGTTTGGCTGAGGAACAAAAAAGTTTAGGATCTGAAGCTGTTCGGAGGTGGATACTATCTGATACTTCTCTCCAGCTTCGATAAGCAGCATTGTTCCTTTGCCAAGCTTCACTTCTTTGCTTTCGACTCTGGCCCAACCACAACCTGATATTATGTATAACCACTGATCCGATCTGATATCCTGCATATCCTCATAGGTGCTTGTCTCACCTGGAAACAGTACCATTACTGCAACCTGTGATCTTCGGGTCCCCGCAACGATCCGGAAGTCACACTGTGGTTCAATAGTCAAATGCTGCATAGCACCTCCTGTAATATAGATATAACAAAAGCGCAAAAGATGTGCCGGCAGCATAGTTTAGAGCACGTTTTGATAAATGATAAAACAAACTGAATCTCTATGGGATTATGCAGAAATGAAGAAAAACAATCGTAGATTACCGGTCTTATTCAGACCGGATTTCTTTTTATTATCGTTTGTATAAATTTACACGTGTACAGCTCTTCCCTCCACTGCTCTGGCTGCTTCCATTACTCCTTCTGAAAGTGTGGGATGGGCATGTATCATATCAGCAACATCTTCCGGAAGAAGCTCAGCAGTTTTTGCCAGCAATATTTCATGAATCAGTTCTGTTGCCTCTACTCCGATCACATGAGCTCCCAGAATCTCTTTAGTTCCCGGATCAAAAAGAATCTTGACAAAACCCTCTGAATTCTCAATTGCCACCGCTTTACCGATTCCCTTATATGGAAAGGATACTGCTTTATAACTTACCCCAGCCTTCTTCGCTTTCGATTCAGTCAGACCGAAACTGCCAACCTGAGGTTCACAGTATACCCCTGATGGTATAGCATTGATATCCAGCTTTGCTATACTTTTTAAACCGGCAATGTGCTCAACAGCAATTTCACCTTCTTTGGATGCAACATGGGCTAATAATGGCGTAACAGTAACATCTCCAATAGCATAAACTCCAGATACCACTGTTTCACCGTAATCTTTTGTCAAAATAAAACCTTTTTCAGTTTTAATACCCAGCTTTTCCAGCCCTATTCCATCTGTATTAGCTACCCTGCCCACCACCACCAATACCTGATCAACAGCTAAAGAAAAAGTTTCTCCATTATTACTCTCAAGAAAAACTTCCGCTCCATCTGGTTTTTTATTTAAAGAAGAAGCCTTGGTAGAGGTGTAGATTTTTATCCCCCGCTTCAAAAAAGAACGGCGTAAATGATTAGAAACTTCCTCATCTTCCAACGGAATTATCCGCTCCATCATTTCCACCAGATGCACTTCTACCCCAAATGCATTCATGATGTGAGCAAATTCTACCCCGATTGCTCCTCCCCCTAAAATGAGCAGTTTTTTAGGGAGCTTTTTTATGGAAAGTATACCGGTAGAGGAAAGTACAATATTTTCGTCAAATTCAAACCCTGGAATGCTTCTTGGACGGGAACCGGTTGCCACAATAATTGATTTAGCACTGATTGTCTGTTGTCCATCAACAATCAGCTCGTGAGGTGATTGCAGAACCGCAGTGCCATTTATCACTGTTACCCCGTTTTTTTTCAGCAGGTAACCCACCCCCTTGGAGAGCGTATCGGCAGCTTTTCTGGATGCGGTATGAATCTGACTATAATCAAATTGAGATGTGTCCACCTTCACTCCCATGGCTTCAAGCCCGGAAATTGATTTGAAAATATCTGCCTGATGAACTAACGCCTTTGAAGGGATACACCCGATGTTGAGGCACACCCCACCCAGTTTATCTTTTTCTATAACTATAACTTTCAGTTTCAGTTGTGCGGCACGTATTGCTGCAACATATCCCCCCGGCCCAGAACCGATTATTGCCACATCATAATTAAAATTTTCAGACATTAAAAAATCCCTCCAGTTTAAAAACCCGTAAATGTCTAATATAAAACAGTGATAGGGTTTTCCATTATGTTTTTAAGATCACTGGCAAATTCTGCAGCAACCGCGCCATCGATTACCCGATGATCACAGGAAAGAGTCATCAGCATGGAGTTATGCTCTATGAGTTCACCCTCATCTGAAATAACCTGTTCCTTAAAAATTTCACCTAAAGCAAGTATTGCTGCTTCCGGAGGGTTAATGATAGCGGTAAACTGACGTATTCCGAAAGACCCCAGATTACTAATTGTAAATGTGCCTCCAGTATACTCCTGTAATGTGAGCTTGCCCTCCCGTCCCCTTTTAACCAGATCACGGAGTTCCTGATCAATTGCCACAATTCCTTTATTTGCACAATCCCTCACCACTGGTGTGATCAAACCATCTTTCTGGGCAACTGCCAACCCAATATCAATGGAATTATGCCGGATAATAAAATCCTGGCCCCAGCTTGAATTGACTGTGGGATTTCTGGACAGCGCTTCTGCAGTCAGTTTTATAAAGAAAGCATTAAAGGAGACTTTGGAATTCATACTGCTGTTGAGTGAGTTTCTGGATTGGATCAGATGATCCATTCTTACGGCTACGGTAAGGTAGAAATGTGGTGCAGAAGACATGGACTGGGACATTCTTTGTGCAATAATCCGTCTCTTTTCAGAGATCGATATCTTTTGTTCGGCCTGCGGGCTTATTTTTGCTTGAGAAGGTATTTCTTTTTTCACTGCCTTCTCTATATCTTCCTTAATGATTCTGCCTCCGGGGCCGCTGCCTTCGACCGATTGGAGATCGATGCCGGATTCACTGGCCAGTTGACGGGCAAGTGGCGAGGCTCTGACCCGAAGATGCTCTTGAGCTGAAGGTGGTAAGTTTTGAGCTGGTTGCTTATGTACTTCTTCGGAAGGTGCTTTTTTCCGGGTTTCCACTTTTTCAGTTTCCGGGGCAGCCTGACTGATTAATCCGGAGATGTCCTCTTCTGGTTTACCGGCAATACCAATCATCTCTCCTACTTTAACCTGTGAACCTTCTGGACTGATGATTTTGAGAAGTGTTCCCTCTACCGTGGATTCATAATCCATAGTAGCTTTATCGGTTTCTACTTCACAAAGAATATCGCCGGTGGATATCTCATCACCCTCCTTTTTGAGCCATTTGACAATAGTTCCGGTTTCCATGGTTGGTGATAGCGCCAACATAACTATTTTTTCAGCCATAATTTCCCCCTTCAGCTTCGATAGCTGACCTGCTTTACCGCATCGATAATTTTCTTTACTGATGGTTGAGCTGCCAATTCCAGCCGGTGATTGTAAGGCATGGGAACATCTTCGGAGCTGATAAGCACCACAGGGGCATCCAGAAAATCAAAGCAGTTTCGGGAAACAAGATAACCGATATGGGAGCCCACACTGGCAAAAGGCCATGCTTCATCAACTATTACGCAACGGTTGGTTTTTTTTACAGAATTATAGATCGTCAATTCATCCAGCGGTTTGAGACTTCTCAGGTCAATGACTTCCGCACTAATGCCCTGTTTTTCAAGCTCAACGGAGGCATCCATTAAAAGCTTTACCGGTTTAGAAAAACTGACAAGTGTGACATCTGTACCATTTCTTTTTATGCTGGCTTCCCCAAAAGGGATAAGATACTCAGTTTCCGGTACTTCACCTTTCCAGGAATACATCAGTTCAGATTCCAGAAAGATAACAGGATTATCATCACGGATCGCAGCTTTAAGCATACCTTTAGCATCGTAAGGGGAGGATGGGGCCATGACTTTCAGACCTGGGCAGTGACAAAAGATAGACTGAAGCGCCTGTGAATGCTGGGTGCCCAGATATTCGGCAGGACCGTTAGGTCCTCTGAATACCACAGGTACTTTCAGCTGCCCGCCAGACATATAAAGCATTTTGGCTGCATTATTATAGACCTGGTCCATTGCCTGAAGAGAAAAGTTCAGAGTCATCCATTCCACAACTGGCCGCAATCCCACCAGGGCCGCACCGATTCCTATCCCGGTGAATCCTTCTTCGGAGATAGGAGTGTCAATAACCCGGTCAGCTCCGAATCTGTCAAGCAGGTTGACACTAACCTTATAGGCACCGCTATACTCTGCAACCTCTTCCCCTATGAGAATAACATTCTCGTCTCTATCCATCTCCTCTTCGAGGGCTTGCCTGAGGGCTTCACGAACAGTAATGACTGCCATAATATACTCCTCAAAGAAACAAAGAAAAGTCAAAATTAGAGATTAGGCATATACATCCTCATACAAAGACTGCAAAGGTGGCTCATCACTTTTATCTGCAAATTTCACTGCGTCATCACAGACTTTTTTAATCCGGGCATCAAGGGTTTCGAACTGCTCTTCAGTAATCTGGCCATCATTGATCATTCTGGCCTTCAAAAGTAAAAGAGGGTCCTGTTCTCTATAGGCTTTTAGTTCATCCCGGGTACGGTATTTAGCAGGATCACTCATTGAATGTCCTTTGTACCGGTATGTACGGATCTCCAGAAATCCAGGGGTGCCCTCCTGTCTTATCCGTTCAACCTCAGCTGACACCGCTTCATAAACCTCCAGTACATCCATTCCATTAGTCCGCTTTCCTTTTATGCCATAAGAGCTTCCCATAATGGTGAAATCAGTTACTGCGCTGACCCTGCGGAAATCGGTACCCATTCCGTATTGATTGTTTTCGCAGATGTATAGCACGGGTAACTTCCAGATTTGAGCCATGTTCAGACTTTCATGAAATGAGCCCTGATGAATTGCACCATCACCAAAGTAGCATAAAACCACACCACTTTCTTTTTTAAGGCGTATTTTTAAAGCCACTCCGGTGGCCAGCGGAATATGTGCTCCCACTATCCCGTTACCTCCCAGAAAATGCAGAGAAGTATCGAAAAAATGCATAGATCCACCTTTACCTTTGGAGCAACCGGTCACTTTACCAAATAATTCTGCCATCAGATGACCCGGTTTCATGCCACAGGCCAGAGCGATTCCATGATCACGGTAAGCAGTCAGGATATAATCGCGGGACAGGTCAACTGCACTTACCGAACCCACCCCGGAAGCCTCCTGACCGATGTAAAGATGACAAAAGCCTCCTATCTTCTGAAGTCCGTACATTTGGGCGGACTTCTCTTCAAAGCGCCGGATCAGTAACATTTTTTCCAGCAGCCCGGAAAGAAACGCTTTACTGTATTGACGGATTTCTGTTTCCATGAGTCAATCCTCCCTGCTGAAATCGACAGTTATTCGTTTCCCCTTTTGGGGAAAGTAAAGCGTCGCCTGTTCTATGACCAGCTCAAGAACAAGCAGTTCAGTTTCGGGTTGATTGAGATTCCAGAAAGTGTGAAGATGTCTGCCTAAACACTCCAGCGTTTCGGCACGTATGGATGGGTTGTTAAGAAGGTTAATTTTTCCCCTGACGTTTATGATTTTATCGAGTGCTCTGGACTGAAACATCAGCTCGGAGTTGGGGTTATTTTGGATCTGTGCGATTTTAGATAGGTTAGTGGCACTGATCATAAAGATGGTCCCGGCTCTTTCCTGAATACAACCGGGAGTTATCCAACGCAGATGAGGAGCACCGTTTTGATCAACTGTCGCCAGAACTGCAGTTCTGCTGTCTTCAATGAGAGTATCTATAAGACCCATGATTTCATGCTTGTTCATAAGCTCCCCCGGTTATTGAATCGAGTAACTTCGGATAAGCTCTAATCGCAAAAATCAGGCCGTATGCTCTATAAGATTACGGGTAGTTAATACCGGAAATTGATGTTCTGAAAAGGAAAGGGCTGGAAGAAAAGAAAAGCTCCTCCTGAAAGGAGGAGCAATAGAAATGCAAAGCTTATGCGGCTTGGATTGCCTCTGCGGGGCAGGCTTCTGCACAGGCTCCGCAATCGGTGCATTTTGCTGCATCGATAACATAGATAGGATCACCCTCGCTGATCGCTTCTACCGGGCACTCCGGGAGACAGGTTCCGCACGCAAGGCAAGCATCATTAATTTTGTGGGCCATAATTTAACTCCTTTGTTAATGTTTGTTTTCAGTGTCGAGGGGTGGACGACCTGAGTAATGATTATTTTATTATTATTTCAATGGTTGAATAATATATATCTGTCCGCTTGTTTTGAATAAGAGATTTTTTCATCGTTCGTGATTGCATGAAATATCTGATCGGAAAAAAAAGCCGATATCAAAACTATGTTAAACCAGCAATAACCGGAAAGATAAAACTAACCAGGAATTATCTATCCGGGTTTAAATATGATTTTTAATGATTAACCCTGATTGTCTGTTTTAAGAAACTCTATTAAAAGAGTTTGGCTAAATCTTTGATTGCTGCTTTTTACTTAAAAGCCGATTGCGAATAAAACAAAGGTTTATTGGCAAATTTTTCTGGTTCACTTTAATTAGCTTTGAAGTTTAGAAGTTGCTGACAAGTCAACTTGACAAAAACTTAATAATCGATTTATACTATCCTCACAAAATTAAAGAAATTGTATGAGCAAGATAATCAGATTTACCAAAAAAGCTATAAACATTGGCAATTGATGCTTGCTGAGTATTGAAAAACAAGCTTTGCAAAGTTAATACAAAGAATAAGGGAAAAAATGCAAAACCAGGTTTCTTGGTATCTTAATGAAATCAGTGCCGTTTTCCACAAATTAAACTCATCTGCTGAAGGGCTTTCATCCTCTGAGATCTCAGAGCGCCTAACCAGATACGGCAGAAATGAATTACCTCAGAAACCTCCGGAATCTATTCTGGTCCTTCTATTTCGCCAGATAAATAATCCTTTGATATATGTACTTTTGGGATCATCATTGCTTGCCATGTTTATGGGTAAGATCACCGATGGTTTTGTGGTTGCCGTAGTGGTGATAATTAATGCACTCATAGGCTTTTTTCAGGAATTTCGTTCAAGCAGGGAAATTGCTGCACTAAAAGGGATGGTCCCGGACACAGCAGTTGTATTGAGGGATAGAAAACCTTCCACAATATTAGCCTCGGTTTTGGTTCCAGGTGATATCGTACATTTGCAGTCAGGGGATAGAGTTCCTGCAGATATTCG
Organism: Fibrobacterota bacterium; assembly: GCA_023436145.1. Classification (GTDB taxonomy): domain Bacteria; phylum Fibrobacterota; class Chitinivibrionia; order Chitinivibrionales; family Chitinispirillaceae; genus JAAYPC01. The sequence continues at coordinate 18,423 of JAEZKP010000102.1, forward strand.
CCTTTTTGAAGCTAAGGGATGTAAGGTTATGGAGGCTGCACTAACCGGAGAATCACTTCCTTCAGATAAAGCACCTAAAAATATTACAACCGAGGTAGCTCTAGCAGATCGGACCAATATGGTTTTTAGTGGTACATCTGTGGTTTCCGGTACTGCCAGAGGGGTCGTCGTTGAAACCGGTTTAAGAACGGAACTTGGCAAGATCAACCGAATGCTTTCCGAGACAGTAAAGACAGAAACACCTCTGACTCGCTCAATTACCCGTGTCGCTAAAACTCTGACCATAGCAATAGTTTTAGTTTCAATGATTCTTCTTATTGTAGCCGTGCTCAGGGGATATAAATTGGCCGATGCAGTTCTGGCAGCTATAACTTTGGCTGTGGCGGCTATCCCGGAAGGTATTCCGGCAATAATTACTATAGCTCTGGCCATTGGTGTACGGCGTATGGCTGAAAAACGGGCGATTATCCGTCATCTCCCGGCAGTGGAAACTCTGGGGAGCACAACCGTGATTTGCTCTGATAAAACCGGTACTATCACCAGAAATGAGATGACAGTCAGGCAATTATGGACTTTTAAACACAAAATCCAACTTACTGGAGTCGGCTATGACCCTGATGGTTTTCTGGAATATGAGAATCAAAAACTCACAGTTTTACCTGAAGAAATCTCCGGACTCTTGACTGCAGGAGTTCTCTGCAATGATGCATACCTGAAAAACATCAGCGGAAAGTGGCAAATCGAAGGTGATCCCACCGAAGGGGCACTTCTAACATCAGCGCAGAAAGCCGGTCTGGATATCGAATCAATTCGCCATCAAGCAAAGCGCCTGGATTCAATTCCTTTTGAATCTGAATACAAATTTATGGCTACACTCAATGATCTGGATGGCCGCAGAGTTCTTTTTGTTAAAGGTGCACCAGAAGTGATAATCGACAAATGCGAACTGGAATCCGTTCAGTTGGACTCGATCTTTAAGGCAGTAACCGCTCTGGCAGAAGAAGGTATGAGGATACTGGCCTTTGCCAGAATGGAACTGGAGCCCCGTATAGATTCGATCTCTTTGGAATCGGTCAAGCAAGGGTTGGAGTTTCTGGGGCTCCAGGCATTGATTGATCCTCCTCGCGAAGAGGTTAAAATTGCTATTGAAAAATGTCACACCGCAGGTATCAAAGTTAAAATGATCACCGGAGATCATCAGACAACTGCCTCTGCCATCGGCAGGTATCTGGGAATTATGAGTAATCAGGGTTCCTTACCTGGTAGTCAACTGGAATCTCTATCAGAAGAGTCTTTGGTGGAAACGACTGAAAATGTCAATATTTTTGCCAGAGTGGCTCCGGAACATAAGCTGAAACTGGTGGCTGGTTTACAAAAAAAAGGTGAAATTGTAGCCATGACCGGTGATGGGGTTAACGATGCTCCGGCTCTTAAAAAAGCAGATATAGGAGTTGCCATGGGCATTACTGGTACAGATGTATCCAAAGATGCTGCGGATATAATACTCACCGATGATAACTTCGCCACAATTGTCTCTGCTGTGGAAGAGGGTCGAAGAGTGTATGATAACCTGATAAAATCTCTGGCTTTTGTACTGCCTACCAATGTGGGAGAGGCATTGATACTTCTGGTTGCAGTTGCCATCTTTCCTATAGTAGACAACATACCTCTTTTACCAATGTCTCCTGTTCAAATTCTCTGGATAAATCTGGTAGCCACGGTTAGTCTTGCTCTACCTCTTGCATTCGAAGCAAAAGAGCGTAACATTATGAACCGCCCGCCCCGAAAACCCAATGAGCCGCTTTTAAATACTTTTGTGATTTTCCGGACGATTCTGGTAGCAGTGATAATTACGTTGACTGGAATAGGGTTGTTTTTCGAAACCTTTACAGACGCTATCAAAGCCGGAGTAATGAATAAGGTCGCCTTAAGCCAGGCCCAGACTATGGCGGTGACTTCCATTGTATTTCTTCAAATCTTTTATATGCTTAACTGCAGGTCTTTGCGTGAGAGTATTTTCGAAATTGGCCTTTTCTCTAATCCCAGTGTCCTTATCGGAATAGCCATTCTCCTGATTCTGCAAGCCTGTTATGTGTACCTCCCCTTTATGAATTCTTTATTCGGTTCTTCGCCACTGAGTCTAAACTCCTGGATCGAATCAGCGCTCTATGGAGCGGTAATCCTGCCTATCATTTCCATAGAAAAGATTATAAGGAAAAAATGGAATAAATGATTTCAGAATGGATTTTATAGCTTATGTTAAGCAGATAGAAAATGTCTGTGTAAGCTGCACTTTTAAATGCATGAGTCGGCCATTGATTCTCTTGCCTGAAGAATGCAACTTATTGAATTATCATTAGTTCTGATAGAAAAACGATATTCAGTGTGAAAAGACAGGTATTTTAAAGCTCAACTATATTATTAAGGACCTCAAAAAAATGTCTTCAAAATTTAGCTTTGTCCAATTTATCACAGACCAGATACAAAGTGCCGGCCAGATCCGTTTCAGGAAAATGTTTGGAGAATATGCCATTTATTGTAACAATAAAGTGATCGGATTGGTTTGTGATAATCAGCTTTATATAAAACCGACTGAAGGTGGAAAACAGTTCATTGGAAATACAATTGAAATAGCTCCATATCCGGGTGCCAGGCCTTACTTTCTAATTCAGGATAAACTGGAAGATGTTGATTGGCTTAGCGAGCTGGTAAGGATCACCTGCAATGAATTAGCCTGTCCGGAACCTAAAAGCAGAAAATGCAAGTAAACGGAGTTGGCTGCAGATTTATTCGGAAACTAAAAATTGACAAACCAGTGCAAGTCTTTATAGTATAACAGGTTACATTTAATTATGATAATTTCCTATTATCGGATTTCAATATTAAGTTGCACATTGGAGAATTTTTCACTATATTATCCCCCATATGAGAAAAAGCTTTCCCTATAACACCTGGAATTTCCCCCTTTACATATCTGCTCATAATCCGGAGAAACGAATTCGTTTGTTTATTCAATATTTGAATATTTGATTTAATAATATTCATCATTGGTGTGTTATTGTTAACAAAGATGTTAATGGATTGAGTTTATTTATTTAATTGCTTTATAATAGCAATCTGCAAGAGATCGACTTTATAATGAATAATTTTGACCTTATACATATACCTCTATTCAAGGAGCTTTCCAGATGATGATACGTATGACTTTCTCACTACTTCTAATCTCTTTGTTGTCAATGCTTTATGCACAGGTATATGAAATACCTGATTCATCTGCCGTAACCGGTGTGGGAAGTGTTTTTGAAATTAAAAGAAGTGAATTTCTGAATATAACTGTTGAAAGCTCAAAAACTGTTTTTGCCTATGTTCAATCCACCAACCAGCAGATCATTATAAATGTGGCCAAACCAGGACCAGAAGATCTTACTACCACCCTGACAATCAAAAATCTTACTCCTGAAACCAGCTATAATCTGATCAGAAACGGTGTATCTGAAGTAATCTATCCGGATGACAGCGGTATGTACCAATGTGAAGTGAACCTCACAAATCCACAAAAAATAATGATTTGTACCAGGTAATAATCTGTTCTGTCAGAAAATTCACACTGAAAGAGGAGTAAGTAGAGTGAAAATCCATAAAATTAATAGGGCTGAAAATTCCCTTTTCTCATTTTTAATCCGGCTCACATGTTTATTTATCATATTGTTAATTCCATGCCAGCCCAAAGCTGAATCCATGTTTAGTGAAATCAGACGGCTGAATATACCATATGCACAACGGTTTAAAATGCATGTTGAAGGAACTAACGCATACCTGGGCTCATACAACTGGGGTGAACTTCTCATCATCGATATCTCCAATACCGGTGCTCCGAGTATCATAAGCAACACAAGAATCAATCAGAATGCCTCATTTATTATACATGATATATGGTATAGTAATAACTATGTTTATTTTGCCCACCGAAACGGTGATGTTACAAAAGTTGATGTTTCAAACAGACAGACACCAATTGTTTCTTTTAGGTGTATGCAAACCAGCTATACACATAACGGTCTGATCACCTCATACAGCCGTGGTTTGCAAAAAGAGATTTTGTATGTCGCAGATCATTATGCCTACTATCCTGCATTCAGAGTCTATGATCCGAAAACTAATATTTGTATCGGCACCAGCCCGCTTTATGATGACGGAAGGGAAATCGAGATAACCTCTTCCGGCGATGTTCTTTATCAGGCAATCTGGGGTAGCGCTCCACGTATCAATGTATACCTGGTAGTTGATCCGGCTAATCCTTCTCTTGTAAGAACACTGGATGTTTTTGCTCACGAAATGGTTATCAGCCCGGATAACAAATATCTATACCTGGTCTATGATAAGCCTGCAGACAATATTATCGAAGGTGTAATGATTGTTGATATATCGACTCCTACTAACCCGGTTCCTGTTGCAACCATTCCTCTCCCTGGTGCCCGTGAATTAACTTTGGATTATTCGAACAAACGAATATTTGTAAAAACACGCTCGGATTTGGCCGCTAATCCCATTCCATTAGGTATCTATGCTTTTGATATAAGAAATATTGCAAGTATTAAACAACTTGGCTTTCACCCAACAAGTGGAGATAATGAAGATTTTGATATCTGGTACGATAACCAGCGTTTATACTATGTTGATAATAATTCTTTAGGATCACAGTTCGTTGTACTTAATGTAAACAAAACCAACAATCCTCCGATAGCCAGTAATTTTCAAATCACCCTTGATGAAGATGGCACCAAATCATTTTCACTAAACGCAAGTGATCCGGATGGCGACGTTACCACCTATAAGATTCTTGATCTTCCGGATTTTGGTTCTCTAAGCGGTAACCCGCCAAATTATACTTATACACCATTAAAAAATTTCCACGGTAATGACAGCTTCATTTTTGAAATAAGTGATGGCGTCTTTCAGGCATCAGCAACCGCATCTATCACGGTTAACCCGGTGAATGATCCTCCCTTCATTGATGAAATACCAGCTAAAACAATTGCTGAAATGTCACAATTGAGTTTTCATGTGTCTGCTTCCGATGTTGATAACGATCCAATCACACTTTCGGCCACTCAGCTTCCCGAAGGTGCTTCATTTGTTAATGGCAATTTTCTCTGGACTCCTGACTACAAACAAGCGGGAGTGTATAACGTTTGTTTCATTGCAAATGACCCCCATACAAGTTACACCCGTAATCTGACTATAACTGTGACAAATGTTAACCGGCCACCGGTAGCAAATGCTCAGAGCGTTACTGCCGATGAAGACATCGATAAGGCTATTACGTTAAGCGGAAGTGATCCTGATGGTGAGACATTGAGTTACTCTGTTAAATCCAACCCCACTAAAGGTACACTCAGCGGAACACCACCGAATTTAACTTACACGCCTAATCCAAATTTTAACGGTAACGATGAATTCAGATTTACAGTAAGCGATGGGGAGCTGGTTGCAGAAGCTGTTGTTTCTATCAAAGTTAATGCAATAAACGATAAGCCGGTGCTCAATGCAATTGCTGACCAATCGATATCAGAAGCCTCTCTGCTGACATTCACCGTAACCGGATCTGATGTAGATGGTGATCCACTTACATTCAGTGCCGTAAACCTGCCGTCTGGTGCAACATTTAATAATAAAACGTTCAACTGGACACCAGGTTATGATCAGGCAGGTTCTTATAAGATTACAGTCTCAGTAAGTGACGGGAAAGAAACTGTGTCACAGGTGGTGAATATCACCGTATCCAACAAGAACCGCGCTCCTGTTGCCAATGCCGGGAGTATCACCACCGATGAAGACAAGGCAGTATCTATTGTCCTCAGTGGAAGCGATCCTGATGGTGAGAATCTTACATATCAGGTAACCGTCAATCCTAAAAATGGTACACTCAGCGGAACAGCTCCGAATCTGACCTATACTCCTGATGCCAACTACAACGGTA
>JAEZKP010000105.1 GCA_023436145.1 Fibrobacterota bacterium
AACTTTGAAGAAGTTGGAGGGAAACTGCTCGTTATCCTTACCATCCTGAAAAATTGAAAGTTGCACGTCTGCACCAGTTGCTCCGTTTACCTGGAGAAGGCTGATATTCAGAATATCATCGGTTTCCGGTTCCCTGAGGTTTTGAATACCAGTAAATTGGAGGACTGCACTTTCGATAGTTTCATTGGCATTCAGATAATTGCTGAGATGCACCTTGGCGAGGGTAGCGTTTTTGTGATCCCACCCGTTTTCCGGGACAGGGATGCTTATCTCGATTACCGCTCCGTAACTGAGGCTGGCTGCAAGACCAACCAAACAAGCAAACTTTTTCATTTAATACCTCCTGATTTGGATGATGTTTTTAGCTTTTTGAAATGCCAGTAATATGCAAAAAGCATGCCGGTGAGAAAAGGTTGCTATTTAGCAGAACTTTATCTTTAAGCGTTAAATCCGGGCAAAGATTGTCGGAAAATTTAACAGTTTTTAACCGCTTTAAAAAACTGTTATATAAAACGTTAGCCTGCACAGCAGAGTGTTCTGTTCTGTCAGGAGGAGGTATAATTAAGATGCTCTAAATGATTTCTTTAGAACTCTCAGATAGTATCCTGCATATCTTCTAAGTAGCGGATTTAGCACTATTTTGTCAGCCAGGGCGTTTCTGATAAGTATCTTCTTATCCTCGTCATCGATAAGATCCCAGCCGAAGCATGAGCAGAATGGAGCATTGCAGGGGGTAGCCTCTTTGAAAAGAGAGAAACCGGAGTAGATGTCTCCCAGGAGAGTATGATCTCCCACGCATCTGGTTACAGATCCATCTGCTGCAATCCGTACCAGTGATTTTCCGGCTTCGCATCTGGCATTTCCCGGATAAAACAGGGTGCGTCTGAAAGCGTCCGGACTGGATTTAAGAATTATTTCTCTCTGTTTTTTAGTATAGAACTCAGGATACGCTCTTAGTTTGTAAACTCCTTTGTAAGGTTTTGCAAGAAGGGTTATACCATTGGATTTAAAAAAATCAAAATCCCTTTCAAACCGGTGAAAGAGGCGGGGATCCAGAACGTAGTTTACCTGTATGGGAAACGATTTGCTTTGAAGAAAATTAACCAGTTTGATAAAATTTCCGACTTCGTTGCGTTTTTCCCGCTCTTCTATGTGAAGTGATATGTAAAAGTTTTCCACCATTGAGGCGGGTATTTTCTCTGCAAATTCGAGAACCTTCTTTTCGATACTGAGGTTAGTATCAAGATAGAGAGTTATATCATTCTGAACCAGGTGGGTGCAGACATTCAGGAAGTCTGGGTAGACAAAGGGTTCTCCGCCAGTAATCCCCATACACCATTTCTGCCCGGTTTGAGAAAGGGCTCTGATAATAGTATGTATATCCCAGTTTTCATTTTTTGCACAGTTGGAATTATTGTAGCAGTAAGAGCAACGAAAATTACAAGCATTAGTAATAACCCAGGAAGCAAAGACTCTTTCAGATTTCAAAAAGGTGCGCATCAGAGTTGATCCCCTTGGGAAAGAAATAAATTGGTATTGTCTTTCACTGGTGTTGCTGCATCTGAATGAACTTTTCAACTGCTGCATTCAGATGAAAGCAGTAAAGCATGTCGAAGCGAAACTCTATTGTATAATCTGCTGTTTGCAGATCGGGTTTGTAATCTCGTTAAATATCATATTAAAAAATTAAAAAATCAATTAACATTATGATTGTTGAAAATTTTACTTCCTTTTCAGAGGTACTTATTGCAACTGGAGCTGGCTCTTATGAATGAAACCGGAATACTCATACTAACGTAATTGAACCGAGGTGTGATACGAATTTTCCTGCTGATTGAATGTGGTTCTAAAAAAGGTTTCTGAATCATATAAACTGATGAATCGATAATTGCTAAACAAAATAAGTTGTAAAGCATTGTAAATACGAAAGATGGAAAAGAATTCAATAAATAAACACAATTTATACTAAACAAATCATTGGCATACCTTTTATTATCAGATATATTATGCTGTATGAATCGACTTTTTAATACCAAAGATTACCGGCTTTTTATAAAGCACCGTTTATCTGAGCTCAAGGATAAAGACCGGAGCTTAACCTACCAGAAGTTTGCAGAAAGAGCTGGATTCAGGTCAAAAGGTTTTTTGACCCAGATTCTGCAGGGAAAATCAAACCTCTCTTATGATATGGCTCTCTGTTTTGCCCGTGCATTGGAGCTCAATAAGGCTGAATCAGAGTTTTTCCTTAACCTTGTTCTTGCCAATCAGGCAAAAAATCATTCCGACCGGAGTGCTTCAACAGAAAAACTACTGAAAATAAAGAAAAAACATATCAGAACAGTCGAGATAGAACAGTTTGAATATTATAAAAAATGGTATTATTCGGCAATCCGTTCTTTACTGGGGTATTACAGATTCGATGGTGATTACCAGAAATTGGGAAGTGTCCTTTCTCCTTCAATTACAGGAGCTCAGGCAAAAAAAGCAGTAGATCTTCTTCTAAAACTTGGTTTCATAGAAAAAGATGAGAGCGGATCTGTCAAACTTAAAGATCTGCTTATCAGTACTGGTGAAGATCATCAGGCAGTAGCGGTGATAAATTACCAGCTTCAGACAATGGATCTGGCAAAGATTGCAGTGCAGGAACTTCCCCGTGAAAAGCGTAGTGCCGCTACTCTTACTCTGGGGGTGTCTGCTTCTGGTCATAAACAAATTTTGGAAAAAGTAACTCAACTCAGAAAAGAACTTATGGATATCGCTGCAGCAGATTCGGGTATCGATCGGGTTATTCAAATTAACATACATGCATTTCCATTAACAGCAGAGTCTCCGCCTCCCTTAGCACGGGCAGTACAACAGGAGGCGGATGCAAAAAAAAGCACGAAATCGAACTGAAAATTATGAGTAGATTGTTGACATATTTAATAGTCGCTGTTTTAGGAACAGTAATTTGTTGTAATTCTCCTTTAAGCAGTGGTCCGGGGAATGGTTCAGAAACAATTGCTGTTATCGAGGGACAACTTTTTACACCGGAAGGAGTTCCAGTAAAGGGGGCTGAAATAAGAATGATTAATTCAGATTACATCCCGGATTCTACAGATCAAAGTTTAAGTGAAAATCAAATTACCTGGTCTGATACAAATGGTTATTATTCACTTTCCTCAAGAATTAATACTTTAATGCACTATAATCTTCAGGTGGATTATAAACAGCAAGGGCTGGGGATAGCTCATCCATTTGTTACTTTTACAGAAAATAAAGCATCTTTTTTCAATGATACAATCAGAGAGCATGGATCTCTTCTGCTAAAATTACCATCAGGAATTTCCGCAGGCATAATCATGATACGTGGTACAACCTGTAAAGTTGCAATCAATGAAATTGATAAAAAACATGGTTATATCGTTTTTGATTCGATACCTGCAGGCACACGTGGCCAGATCGAGATTGTTTCCAATGGAGACAAACTGGTCATGTCTGATACAGTAACAGTCATATCAGGCGCGAAAACCTTGCTCACCAGTTTTATCATATATAATGACTCGATCTCTATGGTCACCGATACCAGTACCTGGGCAAACTGTTGTTCTTTTACAGAAGATACACTGTCACCTGCTTTCGAAGGCAGGAAAACATACCGGTTTGAGTACCAGATAACCGATTGGTTTGCAGGTGCAGGGATGAACCTTGATGACTGGAATAGAAAACCACCATTTGATATAAGTAAATGTAAGGCAGTCCGGTTCGCTTACCGGGGACTTGCTTCCGGGCACATGCTCTATCTTCAGTTGAAAGAGGGAGAAACAGTCTCTTCTGCGGTAGAATGCGGTTCTGCATCAGACATATTTGCAACTGTAGAAGTGCCATTATCGGGCTTCAAAGATATCGATTTATCCAGGTTTAAAGAGATAGTTTTTGGGGTAAGTGGTTCTGAAACCGGAGATGGAACAGTCTGGATTGATGCTGTTGAGATCGTATACTAAAGGTTAAATAAAAGGATAGGTTAATTACAGGAGTGTTCTCATGAATCATTCACTAGGCAGCAGAGTTTATCTGGTAATTCCCAGTATACTGGTTATCATGTTAACCGGAGTGTTAAACGCTTCCAAACTCAGCGAATTCGGGGTAGTCGATCAGGAAATACTTTTTGTAAAGTTTCTCGATGGAGAAGTTACACACAGGGATGATGGTTTGGGGAAAACCGCATTTACGACTGGCCATGAGGATGACATGGACACAGTAAAACTTTACGACCCTGCATTGAATACAACTGAAGCTCAAAAGTCTGTGAACTGGACGTTGAAGTCTACAGACGATCCCAATTATAGTGGTGATGGTTTAAATCCGGCTTCATGTTACCGGAAAACAAAAATGAATGGACATGCCGAGAGAGGGTGGCTGAATAGTGATTTCAAATATGAGTACACCTATGAGCATTTTATTTATTTGAAATTACCTCATAAGATGCAGCAGGGGAAAACCTACATCCTTGAGATTTCAAATTCCATCAACAGTGATCAGACAACACAGAGACTGAAGTTTGATGTTTTTGAGCGCCGTTCTGAATCAGTGCATGTAAACCTGGTAGGTTATACTGTGAATTCAACGATCAAGGCTGCAGATCTTTATATATGGCTTGGGGATGGTAAAGCCCGCGACTATTCATCGTTTGTGGGTAATAAGGTGTTTATATATAACACTGAAAGTAAACAGAGCACAGAGGTGGGGGTGGTAAAGTTCTGGAAAAAAAGCAGTGATACTGATGTAGGTTACTATAATCTCACTCGTTCCGATGTCTGGGATGCTGATTTTTCCGGTTTCGATACTCCGGGCAGCTACAGGCTTGCAATCGAAGGGGTGGGGTGCAGCCGGGATTTTATTATCTCTGACAGAATTTATTATGATCCCTTTATGGTTGCAGTCCGTGGATTTTACTATATGCGAATAGGACAGGACGATGTAAATGGAATAAAACCAGTACCTCGTCGCCCATTGTATATACCGGGAGTGTCTCCTGAAGACACGAAGGTGTATTTGACAACCATGCACCCATATCACAGTGATTGGGAAACGTTTTCAAGTGGTGATGTATGGGACAAGCCAAATGACTGGGCCAGGTTTCGTAAAACGGGAAATCCGGTGAATCCCCATGCTAAAGGTGGGCATTCCGATGCACTTGACTGGGACCGACACCTGGGTCATATTGCCATTATTTATGATATGCTGCTTCCATTTTTTCTCACCAACGGGCTGATTGATGATGACAACCTGGGAATTGCTGAAAGCGGAAACGGGATACCTGATATTCTGGATGAGGCCCGTAATGAAGTCGATTTCTGGCTAAATCTGCGAGATGAAAAAGGGTATTCTCATGGGTTAACCAATCCTAATGATAAAAATGAGCTTTTTCAGGCAGCACCCACAGCAGTTGCAGCCTGGGCCAGTGCAGCCAATTCAGCGATGCTGGCAGATTGTTTCCGCATTGCAAAACTGGACAAACTTAAGAATGAATATCGTGACAGTGCTCTGGCTGCCTATAATTATGCAAGCGGACTTGCGGATAAGATGCTTGATAAGAGTCAGGGTATTGGTGATGGTATAATCCGTGGCAGGGACCTTAAAATGATGGCTGCTGCGTTTCTTTACAATTTAACCGGGGAGACCAAGTTCGAGGATGTTGTCAAGGATGAAAGTGTTGTCAAAGGAACTAATTCCATTCTTGATGATAATGGTGATGGAAACAGTCGAAACCAGGTTTACGCGACAGTAGCCTATCTTTTGACTCCCCAGGAGGTACACTATCCGGAATTACAATCAAATATGAAAGCTTCTATGATTAATGAAGCTAAAAAAATGGAGGCGGGTTATTGCGATAAGCGACCCTCAAGACGGGCCACAAATGATGCAAGCTGGTATTTCCGCACCAGTCAGAATGTTCAGAGAACAATAATTGCACATTCAATTGCCGATAATGAAACAGACAGGAATCTGTTCAGTAAAGCAATTGTCCTTGAAGCTGATTACGGGCTGGGTAGAAACCCGTTAAATATGATACAGATGACAACTGCGACTACACCACTGGAAAATAAACGCAGTGTTATCAATGCCTATACAAGTGGAAGAGATGATGGTTCACCGGGGATGCACCCGGGACATACACCATATTTTAATCTTGATGATTGGGACAAGAACATGACTATGGGTAGCCCTTCAAAACTTTATCAGAATTGCTATCCTTCTGATTTTAAAAATACCTGGCCTGCCGATGAGGGTTACTTTAATACCCGCTATGTCTGGGCACATGTGGAGTTTACACCTCAACAAACCATGCGTGGTAAAATGGCTTTATATGGATATTTATATGGAATCGGTAAATCAGCAAATACCAAAACTATCCGCTATACCCGCAAAATAAGTAACAACAAGGGTGTTTCGTTTGATGTTAATGGTTCGAAAAGGATCTGTATTCACGATATGGCAGGAAGAGTAATTTTCTCAGGAGTCTGGAATGATAAGCCGGAGCTGTTGTTCAAACATGGAAAATTCTCCCGAGGAATTTACTTTGTAGAATCTTTCGAACAATCCGGACGAAAGTTAAGACGTACGATGTGGATTCGTTAGTCTTTGGATTGAACTTCTTTACTGTAAGCTGAGTAAAAAGAGCAGGACTGAAAGATATAATTTACTTTCCGGTCCTCTCTTTTTGTTCTCTTACTGCAGGTGATAATAGAAATAATCCATTTACTTATGGCATAAAATCTGTCGATACTTGATGGCTTTTGTCATAAAAAAGCTCTTAATTAAGGATTCTGAGTGTATTGCAGGCGGCTCTATAATATAAGGGCTCACGTAAGGTAGGGGGGCAGGAGTCTTTTGAAACTGGCATATAAAACTTAAGAAAATAATTGTTATAATTAAATTGATTCGTGAGGCATGATGGCTTTTATTGAGGTAATTTATAGGGGTACAAGATAAAAGAAGGAAATGGTGCTTTATGTCTAAACGTTTAAATAAAATTATATGCCCGATAGTTTTTATGGCTTCTTTTGCTCAGGCTGCTGTTGTTCATGTGAATCAGTTAGGTTATTATCCACAGGATAAAAAAATCGCCATAGTAGTTGGCGCGGCGGTTGATTCCTTTTCGGTTAAATCCATTAATAACGATACTGTTGTTTTTAAAGGAAAACTCAGCTCTGGGGGGAATTGGGATGCTTCTGGTGAGAGTACATCGATTGCTGATTTTTCTGCATTTAGCAAGGCTGGAGAATACAAAATCAGTATTGGAAATGATCTAAGTTCCTACCCTTTTTCCATTAAGCCGCGAGTACATCTGGAGCTGTCCAAAGCATCGATAAAGGCTTATTATTTCAACAGGGCTTCAATGGAAATTGAATCCAGTTATGGGGGGAAATGGGCTCGTCCCATGGGACATCCTGATGATCAGGCGGAGATTCATTCTTCTGCTGCATCCACAGCACGGCCTGCCGGCACTAAGATTTCTTCTCCAGGGGGTTGGTACGATGCTGGTGATTATGGTAAGTATATCGTTAATTCAGGCATTACCATGTATACACTATTTGCGGCCTACCAGGCATTTCCTGAATACTATGATACTTTGAAGCTCAATATTCCTGAATCATCAAATAAAATACCAGATCTAATAGATGAGATTTTATGGAATCTCCGATGGATGCTGACTATGCAGGATCCGGAGGATGGAGGGGTTTATCATAAACTCACCACAGCTCAGTTTTGTGGTTTTGTGATGCCTGAGGAGGACGATGCCACCAGGTATATTGTCAAGAAAGGTACAGCTGCCACACTGGATTTTGCAGCAGTAACTGCACAGGCATCAAGAATCCTGCGTAAATTCGAAAGTGAAATTCCGGGGCTGGCAGACAGCTGCCTGAGGGCATCGTTACGGGCATGGGAATGGGCCAGAAAAAATGATTCAGTTGCTTTCAAGAATCCTACCGGGATTGCCACTGGCGAATATGGAGATGGATCGTTTGGGGATGAGTTTCACTGGGCGGGAATTGAACTTTATGTAGCTACCCGAATTGATTCTTTCTTTACTGTTGCCCAGAAGACAAAGCCGTCCAAAGGTTATGGAATTCCCGGCTGGAATAATGTAGGGGCTCTGGGTCTTTATACACTTGTTTTAACAAAAGACAGTCTTACCAGTGCAGTATCTGAACCGACAATAAAATCGGACATCCTTAAGCTGGCAGATACTCTGGTTAACAGATATCTCAAAAATCCATACAGAGTATGCATGACCTCAAAGGATTACTACTGGGCAAGTAATTCTGTGGCAGCTAATCAGGCAATGGCATTGCTTATAGCTAATAGAATGGAACCCAGAACTGATTATGTAGATGCTGCTACAGGTACTTTGGACTATCTGCTGGGAAAAAATCCTACTGGTTATTGTTTTGTAACCGCCATGGGAAGTAAACAGGTGATGTTTCCTCATCATCGTCCCTCTGGTGCAGACTCCATAACCGAACCGGTACCAGGATTTCTGATCGGGGGACCAAATCCTGGTCAGGAGGATGTAAGGGGATGTACTGGAGACTGTCCGCAGTATCCATCCAAACTTGCTGCATTATCATTTGTTGATCATCAGGAAAGTTATGCTTCGAATGAAGTGGCGATAAACTGGAATGCACCGCTGGTTTTTCTTTCCGGTGCATTAGAAGTTCTTTACGGGGGTGAACCTATCAGAGTGAAAAGGACTGCTTTGAAGAAAAACAGTTCATTTGTTCCAACGATCAGGACTAAAAAAGATAAAATTTTTGTAAATTTACCTACAAACTGGAATGGTACAGTATTTCTTACTGATCTTAGTGGTAAGCTGATACAGAAAAGTGGGGTTGATACTGACGGATGTGCAACTTTATCTGTAAAGTATTCAAACCGGCTGTTGATTATGGTCATTGATGCAATAAACAGCTCAGGTGAAAAACAAAAATACTTGACCAGGCTGTTTCCGGTTTTTTGAGTTTAAGATTAGTATTACCGGATGAGAGGTTTTGTGGATTGCTGATATTATTTATTGTTCACACTGGTTTTTGTCCGGTATTTATCTAATATCTGTGAAACCAGTTCAGGTTTCAGATGAGCATGAATTTCATCATTGATCATTGCTACAGGTGCCAGGCTGCATACTCCAAGACAACGGGTTTTCTGCAGAGTGAACATTCCATCTGGTGTGGATTCACCAATATTTATTCCCAGAATTCTGGTGAAGGTGTCAGCTACCGCGGTAGCACCTTTCATATAACAGGCTGTTCCCATGCATACGTTGATGATAAAACGCCCGGTTTTCTTTAATCGGAAGAAATGATAAAAGCTGGCTACCCCCAGCACCTTTGCTGCCGGAATCTGCATAAGCTGTGCAATGGCATCCAATTGAGTAGTTCCCAGATATCCCAGTGACTCCTGCAATTTATGAAGTGTACTGATAAGGTGACTCTCACTATGCGGTAGTAATGTTACTTTGCGGATATGTTCTACTACGGTTTGAGGTAATGCTGCGATACTATCAGTTTTCACCTGCGTCCAGTTATCAGTGGAACCCTTATTCATCTTATCCCCCTTGGCAATCGAGCATGGTAACTGGTATGGAGCAATTGATGAGACTTTTGCCCACCTATCTCTCCCAGAAATTCATTATATATTCTGATTACGTTTGTATTTTCGTGAGACCTTCTTGTATTTTTAGATTTGTCTGTTTTGTATAACGCACTTCCTCTGGTCCATAACATATCCATATCAAGAACGGTAGTTCCAGCATCATTTAACACATAGGGCTGACCACCACCTCCACTGCATCCGCCAGGGCATGCCATAATTTCCACGATATGATATTCATTTTTTCCATTTTCAACTTCATCGAGTATCTTTCTGGCATTTGCCAATCCATTGGCAATAGCTACATTTAAAGCTGTATTATTCAGATTAACTGTCACTCGATGTACCCCCTGAACGGTTCTGACTTCGGTGAACTCAAGCCGCCCATCTGAGCTACCGTTGAGCTTGGCAGCGGCAGTTCTGAGAGTGGCTTCCATTACTCCACCGGTTATCCCAAAAATGTCACCAGCACCGGAAGAGATTCCCAGTGGTTCATCAAACTCTTCCTCCGGTAGATTTTTAAAGTCAATTCCGTAAGATTTGATCATCCAGACGAGTTCCCTGGTTGTGATTACTGCGTTTGTAAAAGGATTGCCATCAGAGTCAGTGTGTTCAGGGCGAGCAACTTCAAATTTTTTAGCAGTGCAAGGCATTACTGCTACCATATAGAAATTTTCGGGATTAAGATTAGCTAACCGTGCATAATAGGTTTTACTCAACACCGATAGCATCGTCATTGGCGATCGGCAGGTAGAGGCATAAGGGATAAGAGATGGATAAAACTTCTCCATAAAATTTATCCAACCTGGTGAACAGGATGTTAAAATTGGCAATGGTCCCTTATTGTTGAGCCGCCGGATTAGTTCTTCTGATTCCTCAACAATTGTCATATCTGCTCCCAGATCGGTGTCGAACACCTTTTGAAAGCCCAACAGACGAAGTGCGGAGATCATTTTGCCAGTGACAGGGATTCCTGCCTGCATCCCGAATCCCTCTCCCAAAGCAGCCCGAATAGAGGGGGCAGTTTGCACTATTACATGTTTTGATGGGTCTGAAAGAGCCTGGAAGACCTGGTTTACACAATTTTTTTCTATGAAAGCGGCAGTGGGACATACATTTGAACACTGGCCGCACTGAATACAAACCGATTGATCCATTCCTCGCTCATGAGCAGGAGTAACGATAGTGCTGAATCCACGATACTGTTGACTAAGATTATGTACTCCCTGCACTTCCGAGCATACCCGGACACATCTTCCGCAAAGAACACACTTTTCGGGATCCCGTACTACTGAGGTGCTGCTGGAATCGACAGGCCTGCGTTTCCGTTCTCCGGCAAAAAGCCTTTCGCGCACTCCCAATGAGTATGCCAGGTTTTGCAATTCGCAACGCCCGTCCCTCTCACATGTCTGGCAGTCTCTTGGATGATTGTCAATAAGAAGCTCAACTATGTCTCTTCGCGCCTGTCTGATTTCAGGTGAATTGGTTTTAACAGTCATTCCTTCGCAGACTGCAACAGAGCATGATGTCATGTAATAATCTATATTTTCTATTTCAACGATGCAGACACGGCAACTTCCCGGTGTACTTAGCCATGGATGATAACACAGGTGAGGGATACGTATTCCAATGGTTTCAGCAGCCTTCATTATAGTTGTACCCTTATCGACGATCAAGTGATGACCATCTATGGTGAGATTAATTTTATTGGTGATAACGATCTCTCCTGAAACGGGTTATCAGGTCTCTGGTGGTATTTTTTTAGGATTTTGGAAAGTACACAATCATTGAGTTCAAAGTAACTTGCACTGGTTTACCGGACAGCGTTTCTCATTTATATGAATTTCATACTCATTTCTGAAATTCCTTAAAGTACTTAGAACCGGGTTTGGGGCAGCCCGCCCCAGCCCGCACAAAGAAGCTTTTTTAAGCAGAGTACCCAGTCTTTGGAGTTTGCCAATATCCTCAGGAACACCTTTACCTGTGGCAACACGTTCCAGTATTTCCAGGATTCGTTTACATCCTTCACGGCAGGGTGTACACTCACCACAAGATTCATCCTGGCTGAATGTCATGAAGAATCTGGCAGTGTCAACCATACACTTGCTTTCGTCCATGACAATCATGCCGCCGGAACCCATAATGGAACCGAGATTACGCAGTGAGTCAAAATCTACCGGTGTATCCAGTTCTTCTGCAGGAATGCATCCTCCGGCAGGTCCGCCAGTAAGGACTGTTTTAAAATTTTTGTTATCCGGAATGCCTCCACCAATATCGTAAATAACTTTTTTTAAAGTAGTTCCCATAGGTACTTCCACAAGTCCGGTATTTGAAACTGCTCCGGATAATGCAAATACTTTGGTTCCACCGCTTTTGCTGCTCCCAATCTGGGCATACCAGTTGTGCCCGAAATTGACTATTGCAGGTACGTTGGCGAATGTTTCAACATTGTTGATAACAGTCGGTTTACCCCATAAACCAGATTGTGCAGGATATGGAGGGCGGATTGAAGGCCATCCCCGTTTTCCTTCAATTGAGGCAATCAGGGCGGTTTCTTCTCCACAGACAAATGCACCTGCCCCCAATCGTATTTCGATATCAAAGGAAAAAGCAGAGCCCAGAATTTCATTACCGAGTAAATTACTTTTCCGGCAGAGTTCAAGAGCATTTTCTACCCTCTTAATTGCAAGCGGATATTCCGACCGGATGTAGAAAAATCCCTGAGTTGCACCTATGGAATATGCGGCAATCAACATACCTTCGATAACGGAAAATGGATCACTTTCGAGCATATCGCGATCCATGAATGCTCCAGGATCCCCTTCGTCTGCATTACAAATGATATAGCGGATTTTTTCATTAGCGGACCCAACGGCTTTCCACTTCAAACCAGAAGGATATCCTGCACCACCCCGACCCCGGAGTTTCGCTTTTAAAACCTCTTCGAGAGGCCATGACGGATCATTTTTTTCGATTACCAAGGCGAATGCCTTAAATCCGTCATGAAGCAGGTAGTCATCCAGACTTTCCGGGTCGATAACCCCGCAGTTGCGTAAAGCTACTCTGGTTTGATGTTGGAAAAAGGTAAGGTCCCCATACAGTTCAAAAAAGTTCTGATCTACGAGCTTGCCTTTTGAAATAATTCGGTTGAGAGTTTCGTTTCTGACGATGTGATGGTATATTAAATCTTTTATATCGCTTTCATTGCTTATTTTGTATACTACATTAGCGGGTCTGACCAGCACATGTGCAACCTGACCCAGATCATCGGATGAACATAGGCCGAAACAATTGGTTTCGGTGATACCCACCACCTCAGGAGAAATTGACTGGCGCTGAAGTTCTCTTTCAAACTGATCACGGACAACAGATGCTCGTTTACGGCCGCATTTATCAGCTTCGCAAAATATGAGTTGATGCTTTAATCTGGAATTTTCTGGATTGAGAAGATATGATTTCACAGGGTGACCCGATAGGATATGGGACTGAAATATTTCTTTGCAGAGTGATTCGGTTACCCGGGCATAACTTAATGGCAGTTTACCTTTCTCTTTCACAGTAACAATAGGTTCCTGGCTGCAGTGACCGGTACAACCCCGTTTTTTCATGAAAATATCGTTTCTTTTGCTATCTGCTATAAGCTTATGGAATGTTTTTTCTATAAGAGGTGCACCTGCAGCATTCTCACAGGTTGCAGATCCGGTGATTATGACAATTCCATTTTCATATCCGGAATTATGGCAGCGCCCTTTAGCCTCTGCAATCAGAGAAGAATAGATGGTTTCGGGACTCATGATTGAAATCCTGTTTCAAATTAAAGGATAAAATCAGTAAAACTACAGAAATTACAGTGTCGGTGTCTCGATATAACCGATGAAGTAATTTACAGTAAGCAATGAGCGTACCAGGGTTAAGCTCTTTTTCTATATTCATCTGATCAGAAAAATGATTGTGTGTGAAATTGAGACGTTTACAAAGGATAGTCGTTCCGGTTCTTTCTGCACTGGCAATAAATGGGTTGGGGAAAAGGTAACCAAAGATGTATATGATTTTTAATACCGGTGATATTTCAGTGTGGTTGAAGAAAAATTTCGATAGCCTGTTTTTCTTTTATGATAAATGGGGCTACCGCTTTCAATAAGGCTGATCCGGGTTTTATTTTGATGGTCTGTTCAATATCCAAAAAAGGAGATGTCATGGAATTAACTCCCAAGACAAAGATCAATTATCTGCTTTCCCAATATGATTTTATGTTAGACTTTCTGGTTGAGCTCTCTCCCAGGTTTGCTCTTTTAAAAAATGCGGTAGCCCGTAAAACCGTGGGCAATGTAGCTACACTGAGTCAGGCTGCATCCATAGGTGGGATTGATCTAAAAGAATTACTCTCTAAAATAGCCTTAAAAATTGAACAGGAAACAGGTGAAAAAGTCACTTTTGGTCAGACTATTTCTGATGAAGAAAAAATTCAGGATTCTGAAGCCAGACATGAGGTGCTGAAAGAAATAATTCGGGATCTCCACAATGGGGCAGATCTGGGAAGTGTAAAGAAACGTTTTCAGGAACTCATCTGTGATATTGATCCATCTGAAATATCAAAAATGGAACAGCGGCTTATTGAGGAGGGGATGCCTGAGAGTGAAATAAAGCGGCTGTGTGATGTGCATGTTGAGGTGTTCAAGGAGTCTTTGGAAGAGAAAGAGATACCTGATGTGCCGCAAGGTCACCCAGTACATACATTTATGCTGGAAAACAGGGCTTCTGAAAAAATCATGAACAAATTGGAGGAGATACTGGAAGTTATCGGTCCATCAGTTGACAAAGATGCTTTCAATAGATACCGCAAGAGTCTGGAAAAATTGATTGATAGTCTGCAGAAAATAGACCTGCATTATCTAAGAAAAGAAAATCAGCTTTTTCCGATTCTTGAATCTCATGACATTTCAGGACCTTCACAGGTGATGTGGTCTCTTCATGATGATATCCGTGATTATCTGAAAAAAGCCCGTGCGGATCTGGATGCGGCCAGAGAAAAGGAATTTATGGCATCTGCAAGGGAGTCGATTAAAACCATACGCGATATGATATACAAAGAAGAGCATATTCTATATCCTCTGGCAGTGGAGACATTATCACAGGAGGATTGGGCGAAGGTTAGACAAGGGGAGGAGGAGATAGGTTATGCATGGATTGAGCCATCGGCACCTGCTCCGGGGATCAAAACATCCGGTGTGCAAAGCAGTGATGAAAAAAAACTAAATCTGCAAACCGGTACTCTTTCTGCAGAACAGGTTAATCTTCTCTTAAAGGCTTTACCGGTTGACATCTCCTTTGTCGATGAAAACGACAGAGTTGTTTATTATTCAGATACACCTGAGCGAATCTTTCCACGCAGCGCAGGTGTGATAGGACGCAAGGTCCAAAATTGTCACCCTCCAAAAAGTGTTCATGTGGTGCAGAAGATCCTGGATGATTTCAGAGCGGGTGTTCGATCTGAGGCTGAATTCTGGATTCAGATGAACGGAAGATTCATCCATATCCGCTACTTCGCCCTCAGAGATCAATCAGCAAATTATAAAGGATGTCTGGAAGTATCGCAGGATGTAACCGGGATAAGAAACATTAGCGGAGAAAAACGTTTACTGGACCAGGAATAGAAATAACTGTGGTGGCAAAGGTGTAATTAAATACAGAACAGTTTAACTGCTGCAGCTTAAAATCCGGGTATTTTAATACATTTTATGCTTGAGGTATTTGTTAACCATCTTTTTTGATGAGCGGATAGAATATGCCCTGTGTGTGGCATGTATTTTGCATATGTTAGGCAATTTGATGCAAATTACCATCGTGGAAAGAGGTGCCTATGACAAAGCTATATGCAATTATCCTGCTGTTTGTTATCATATCCGGTGTTAAGGCAGATCTGGACAGCTCTGATTTTATTATTGCCGGAGACTCGGTCGATACTTACAGGTATCAATCCAGATCAGGACAGGTATACACAGCTATGCTGCCTAAAAAACGTTTGCCTTCCGATTACACTCCTGTAGGGTTTATTAAACAACCATCATTTGTCAGTGGTGGAGGACTACTTAATAAAAATGAGCACTCTTTACTGCTGTATGCAGATGGGGATCTCCTGCCGCCAGCATTCATGCTGGGATACCGTTATGGGATTCTATACTGGTGGAATTTTGGAATCGATGTCGGAGGTAATAAGGGAGTATTTCAGGCATTACTTCGTACCCGGATGGAAAATCTCAAGAGTCGCAAAACCGAAAGGTTTTTCTGGTCTAATCAGTTAAGCGGGGGATTCAAATATCATAAGATGAGTTTTAGCGATGATGTATTGTTTGATGATCGCTCACTGGTGGGAATAATAGACAATTCTCTGGGGTTGCGTCTTGGATCCACCAGAAATAAAGTTATTTATCTGTTGAGCATATTTTACCTTGATTATGATATTCACACCCCAAAGCGCCAGACTGATTACTATTTGATTCCTGCTATGGCTGGATTCGAAACGATGATCGGTGAACATGCCAGTTTTTTTGCTGAAGCCGGTGTTGCATATTCAATTAACGGAATGCAGCTGGCTGATAATGAGGTTTTGTATGAGAAATCCTGGTTCCCGACCGCAAAAATCGGTGTCGCCTGGAGAAGTGGCAATAAGACTGCTATTTACTATCGAAAAGAAACTATGCCGCTATCCAGGGGTAAACAACCAAAGGAAGTGAGATAACAAGCTGGTTTTAATTATAACAATGTTCTGTGACTGTATGCGAGGTAAATATGAAAAAGACATTTGTGGCAGTAATGCTGGTGTTGTTTACAGCCGGAAGTTCATCCGGAAAGATTCATTCCTGGAAAGGTCGTTTGCATGTGGCCACTGTGCCTCTGATTGCAGGTAGCGGTATTTATTCATCTGTAAAAACATTGAATAATACTAATTATGTCCCTGCCCGCGCTGCTGCAATAACCGATCTTGCAATACTTGGTTTACAAGCTGGAGGTGGGTTGGTATTATTGATCAGTAATGATAACCTTCCTCCGGTAGTGAGGACAATTCACCGGATTGTGGGTATGGGAGTAATTGCATCTGGTTTATGGATGAGTATCGCAAACACTGTGGATGACAGGGGATCGTCCCCGGCCCGCTATACCGCTTACACGCATACGGTTCTGGCATCTGCACCGCTGCTTCTTTTTTCTTTCTGAATTCCGAATGTGGTGCAAACCATTTGCTTTGGTATATCCTGACCGGGTTCGGGTATGTTTAGTCCAGCATAACCACCCGGTGATAATGCTTACCGACTCTCAACCAGTGTACACCCGGTGAAATTCCTGCGAGTGAGAATAGGTGATCTTTTTTTCCGGCTTTGAGATCCCACCTCCGTAACAGCATACCATTACTTGCGTATAATGATACTTTCAGTGGCGAAGTTGTTTCCAGTTTTATATTCAGAAACCCGTTTTTTACCCAAGTGTCAATATTGCCATTTACAGCCAATTTTGGTTTCCTGACACCTGATTGCTCAGAAATCAAAACTATTGCAGTCACGGAAAGCGGGGGAAGCTGAAGAGTGAAATTTTTACCTGCGATTGTCAGGGTGGAACTGCTTAAAGCATTATCTGAAACGCTTCTGAAGGTTTCTCCGCTGAGGTTTTTCAGTTGAAGTAAAGGTACATCTTCATAGTATGGGTCAAAGCCGGCCAGTGAAATTTCTGCAGAGTGGATTTGGGACTGATCCCTGTTTACCAGAATTATGGTCATGGAGTCTTCCTGATTATTTACCGAAGTGTAAGCGGAAACCATACTGTCCAGATCAGAGAAACTGTTAACATAGTTTGATTTCATGAAACGGGTGAAAAGATGTAAAACTTCATATTGGCCAGTATACCATTCCCAGGGAGTGAATACCTCCACATCTGCCTGTTTGGCAAACTCACCCAGATGGGATGCATACCAGACAGCGTTGACAGAAGCATTGTCATGAAATAAAGCACCGCATTCTGTGACACTGAAAGTGACGCCATGATTTTCTCCCATATATTGTCTGAGCCATCGACGGACCCTTTCCATTATAAACTCTTTTGTAGTATCTGGATTCCATCCATTCGGACCCAGTTTTTTCACGCCATTTGCTTTGGGATAATCATAGGTGGTGTCAAACCATATCCGGTGTAATTGAGTGATATTGTGAATGTCTTTAGCCGAGTCCATAGAAGGGTAGAAATGAAAATCAAATACATCGATAAGACGAACTCTGGAAGAGGCCTGCTCCTGTGCTAAAAGCTTTATGAAATACTCCAGCCATATGCATTTTCTGGTTTTACCATTCTCATTTATTAAGAAGGATGATCCACCCCAGTTATACCATTGCCATTCGTTGGTGGTAACCGGGCCTACGAGTTTAACCGAAGGAAATTTTTGTCTGGCTGCTTTAGCTACAGCGATATAGTTATCAATGAAGGTCTGCCAGGGGACCGAATCCTTCATCACATCATCATGAGTTCCGTTCCAGATATCAGGTTCATTATCCATATTCCAGTACTGAAACCGTTTCTTATCCAATCCTATTCCATTTTTTGCAAACCAGTGATCCAGTATCGCTGTGGTGGATTCTGCTGGCCATGGCTTGAGATACAGTCTGTAATCCCCTTCATTTACCAGCTCGGAACCATCATCGTTGACACTGCCGCCACCAGCGAGGTTAAATCCTCTTGGCGGATAACTGCCGTTATGCTGCTGTCCCCATTGCCAGTCATTCCAGTTATTCTTATTATTGTCAGCCACCCATCCCAGGAGCTGAAAACTGAAAAGACCGTTTACTCCAGGTAACCTGTTTTGAATCTCTTTAGCTGCAAAATCCCAATCATGTGCGTAGACATTGTTAAACCAGTCTGGATGAGAGGACAGTTTTGCTCTCCAGTTGTATTTTGTTTGATTGTTTCCTCCTCCCAGCCGGATCATTTTCACTCCACAATCCTTATACAAATTAATTATTGAATCTGAGGTGGGTTTGGATGGGTCATCTGAGATCCCATGATTTTTTCCATAGAGAAATGGGCTGATCGGGTGTTTTGGTAAGGAAGCATCAATATGAATGTTAACAGCACTGGAAGAGTAGCTGAGCACGAGAAAAAGAAAAGTGTATTTAGACAGAGCCGAGGACGGTTTCATTAGAATTCCTTTCCTGAAATAATCCACTCAGGGATAGAGGTCTTTAATCCATTTTGTATTAAATAAGATAATCATTCAATTTTAATTGAACATTACTCTTTTTTTGTGGTAGCAGGAATAAATCGAGGCTTTTTTGGGGATAAAATGCCAGTCGTAAAGGATGTTGAGAATCTCCGGGAGCTATTCAACATATATCAAAGGTATGGAACTTGCAGTTTATGGAGGTGCAATACCTAACGGTTTCAGACATAAGCAGATATTTTGGAGTGGTATCGCTTGAGTCATCAGAAAAAAACATCCATAGCAATTCTAATCAATATTATGGTGTTTTTAGCACTTACCTTGCTGGATTATTTATCCGGACACAGATTCAGTTTTTTTGTGTTCTATTTTATTCCGGTCTATGTTGCTGCATATTATGCAGGATTGGTTGCAGGGGTGTTTTTTTCTTTTTTATCAGCAATTGCCTGGTTTATTGTTGAAACACTTAATACTGATTTCTTTTCCTCTGAGCGGGTAATTTTATGGAATACTTTTTCCCGACTCATTACATTCCTGCTTCTGACATTGACGGTTATTTACATACGGCAGGGAATTAAACAGCGGGATAACTTAAAGAGGAGGTCTGATGAGCTGCTTGCGGCAAATCGGGATTTGCAGAGTTTTGCATATTCGATCTCACATGATCTGAGAAATCCGGTTAATATAATAATTGCTTTCAGTGAAATAATAAATGAATCCAGAGACAGGTTGAGTTCTGAGCAGAAAGAAGCTCTTTCCAGAATCATTTCAGAGGGTCACAGGGCAAAAGAAATAATAAGTGATCTGCTTCGGCTTACCAGCATCGGATCACAGGAGATTTCAATAAACAGGATTAATTTAAGTGACATTGCCAGGGATTCGATTGAGAGTTTCAGCACAATCTACGATTTGTCAAAATACGAAATCAGCATTGAACCACAGATGATTGTCAGCGCTGATCCTGGCTTGATTCGTCTTGTTTTTGATAATCTTATAGGTAATGCCATAAAATTCTCGGTTAAGTCAGATTCTCCCCGGATAGAGATTGGAAGGGAGAAGCAGGGTAATGAAATGGTGTTCTATGTAAAAGATAACGGGGTTGGTTTTGATGTTGAAGATCCTAACCGCGTATTCGATCCTTTCGTCCGGGTGCATTCTTCCAGAGATTACCCCGGCACTGGTATCGGCTTATCGATAGTAAGAAAAATCATCGAACGTCACAGGGGAAAAATATGGGTCTCCTCTGAAATCAATAAAGGAACTGTTTTCTATTTTACATTATTTGCAAAATAAAGCCTTTCTGCTTAATATTCCAATCAGTCCCATTTTATTGCAATTTTACCGTATTATTAATTAGTAAGAACCCGGAATCAAACCAGTTTAGCTTCACTCTTGATTGTTAAAGTTGAAAACTTCACATGGAATGCATCATCACCTGATAATTTTATTCCAAGTTATTTTAATGCTCTTTGTCCATGCACATGCTACTCGTGAACACGCTTTCAACATTGCTATTGATACATCTTTTGATGACCATTTGAATTCATTTTTGACCAAACCTGGTACTATTATGATGATTCATCCGGAAGTCAGATCTGGTGGTTTCCGGGCTGAATACAGAAACCAAATGGTGAAAATAAAATGGCAGAACAATGAACCGCTCTCAGGGAAAGTCGATCTTATTAGTATTTCAGGAAGAACTCTTTTAAGCACTTCCTTTAGTAATTCAGTAAACAAGCCGTTATTATTGCCGGTGAATAAAATCCCTGCTGGTGTGTACATTGTATCGGTTAACGCATTCGATTTTAAGGGAAATCCTATCAGGTTTAACAAACCGGTGAACATTTTTAAATGATCAATTAGGATTTTGGACTTCAATGGGTGATGCACAGCCTGGAATAAACAAAAGAAATAAAGTCTCCATTCGTTTTTGGTTTCTCAATTTTTTTAAACTGCCTCTGCATTGGTGGGTGTCATCCTGGAAGTAGAAAGACTGAAGTGAATAGTTAATTAAATTACAATAATGATGGAGGCCCTTTTCGGGTGGCTGTGTCCTGAGGATTTATTCCGAATATCAGTAAAAAAACATAGTTTTTCCTCCAGGTAGAAAAAATAACCGCGATCAAGGGTGTTATTTTTCGCGTTTGCCTGAACTGTATTACCCATGTATATTACTAATTCCTTTAAAAATTTGTTTTATTTTGGTACGGTGAAACCAGGGATGAGCGCTTCTTCTTAAGCGCTTATATAGAACTCTGAGGGTTACAGGTTACCCGGAGGATTCTATGAGAAATTCCGGTTATTATCTAAAAAATTTGAAAAGTATTAAACATTCCATCTAAGAGAGGGTGAAAATATGAACCGCATAGTATCGACACTTGTGTGTGGGGCGGTCTTTCTGGTAACCTCAGCCTTTGCTGTAGAGTGGCAGAAAGAGAGTGCACCTTTTGAATTTCCAGCTTCATCTGTAAAAAGGCTTAAGAGTGTTTCCAGGCATTGTTTTCTCTCGAGTGCAAAACTGTGTGGAAAGAATCAGGTGGTTTTCAGTTACGCTCTTCCATCCAATGTGACTGCAAATCTTGAGATCTATTCTATCAATGGAACGAGGCTGGCGGCTATTCCAATTACAAACAGAACTACAAGTGTGAGCTGGAAAAGCAACACAAAGCATGCTTCCGGGATATACACAGCAGTGCTGAAAACCACAGATGTACAAAAATCGCTCCGTTTTGTAATTGCAAATTAAGGATGAAATAAAAATGAGAATAAAAAGAAGATTATTTAAAACAGCTGCCTTAATAGGATCTCTGTTCGCATTCAGCCACGCAGATCTGAGTGCGGTAACTGTTCCACTCGAAATGCTTCATGAACCTGGTAACGGGCTTGGTTATCTGGGGAAGGTCAGTTACACCTTAAACATAGATACAACTGAATTAGGGTTTTACGAATATGATTCGGTCAATGTTGACCTGGAGATAGTGCCTGTAGATGGTGGAGATGCATTAGAGCTTGATGCTGTGGAAGGGGCGGTGGGTGTGATCCATATTCTCCCCAAAGAGCCTCAAAGGGATATTTTTTTCCGTTACTCCGGAAACCCCAGTGGTAAATACAAAGCAGTTGTTAAGGTGATTGCAATAGAGACAGATATATTGAAAAAGACTAAAGCTATGTGTAAAGAGGCTTCGGTCAGTGAAATGGTCAAGCTGTTCAGCGGAATATCTTCAACTGAAGAGGAAGGGGTTCCAAATACCTTCTTCGAGCAGGCTGGGATCAGCACTTCTTCGGGGAGTCTAAAAAATATTCGCTCTGCTGATGGTCCTCACGGGTTGAATATCAGACAAGGGGGAGATGCTACCTGTTTTACCACTTGTGGTGGATTGGCATGTACATGGGATCCTGATCTCGCCTATGAGGAAGGGGTAGCCATGGGTGAGGAGTTCAGGGCAAACAGCCGCAATGTCTGCCTGGGACCTTCTGTAAACATTGTAATGAATCCATTGGGGGGACGTAGTTTCGAGTATTACAGTGAAGATTCCTATTTGACAGCTAAGATGGCCGCTGCTCATGTTAAGGGGCTGGCTGCCAGAGGTGTTATCGCTGCTGTAAAACATTATGCGGTTAATAACAAAGAAACTGAGCGAGAACGTTTATCTGCACAGATAGATGAGAGAAGCCTGCATGAGCTTTATCTGCCCCAGTATAAAGAGTGCGTGGTTAAAGCAGGTGCTTTGGGTATAATGACTGCATACAAC
Source organism: Fibrobacterota bacterium (assembly GCA_023436145.1). Lineage (GTDB taxonomy): Bacteria > Fibrobacterota > Chitinivibrionia > Chitinivibrionales > Chitinispirillaceae > JAAYPC01. The sequence goes on from JAEZKP010000105.1 coordinate 22,591, forward strand.
AAAATCAACGGACAGTATTGCACAGACAGCAAATACCTGGTTGAGGATCTTTTGAGAAACACCTGGGGCTTTTTAGGGTACACCATGAGTGACTGGGATGCACTGGTTAACGATGAAACACTGGGTGATGCTGTTAAGTATGGCGCAGATCAGTTGCTTCCTAAAGTAAGGTATGCAGAGAGCCATTTTACCGGTAATCCAGAATATGCCAGGAAAAAAACCAAACATATAGTTTATGCAAACGGTAAAGTCGGTCTGCTTGATCCCAATTATAGTCATGCTGCTTATCAGAATACATTCAAATCTCAGGCGCATAAAGATATTGTGCGGAAGATCGGGGCCAAAGCACTGGTGCTTGTGAAGAATGAAGGAAAAGTGTTGCCTATTCCAAAAACCGGTAAGAAAATATTCATTACTGGTGGAACTTATACCGCCGGCAGTTTGGGGGCGGAGTCAAGGCAGAGCCAGTATAATAACAAGCAGGAACATCAGGTAGCACGACTGGGTGGAGGTGATTCCTGGTTTTGGGAAAGCTCTCTGGTTAAAGTTAAGGATGAAGACAGGATAAGTCCGGAAAGAGGTATTACAGAATATCTTGCCGGATTGAATTTAAATGGAAAGACTACGATTGTAGACAATATGTATGCTGCAGATTATATCATTGTGGTAACCGGAGCTCATGACGAAGGAGAAGGCGCAGACCGGCCTGAGTTAAGAGTTTTCGAGGACACTAAAGTTCAGGAAGCCTTGAAAGTAACCACCGCAAAAACAATCGTGCTTTATACAGGTGGATCAGCTTCTTTACCTGGTAACTGGTCTGAAGCACCGGCCATTCTGGTGTGTTTCGGTCCTGGACAGCAGCAGGGATATTCTATGGCTGATGTTATTTTCGGTGATGTCTGTCCTGGTGGTAAACTGAATATGACTTTCCCCAAAACCGAAGCACAGACTGCCAATTTCCAGTTCGAATCCGAAACAAATCTGAAGTATGGTAAGCCAGAAGAAGCCCATGGATATTTCAAGGTGGATTATATGGGTGAAGCACCACTGTTTGCATTTGGACACGGTTTAAGCTACACCACTTTCTCCTATTCCAATCTTCAGATTTATCCTTCAAAAATAAAAAAGGGTGACCGGATCTATGTTTCTGTAGATGTTACGAATACCGGAGAGATCAAGGGTGATGAGGTGGTTCAGTTATACCTTTCTCTTCCCACCGGAACTGTTCCGGTTCGCAAGCAGGACCTCAGAGGGTTTGACAGAGTAACACTTGAGCCTTCTCAGAAGAAGACGGTTCGTTTTGTACTGGATCCGGAAGATATGGCATATTTTAAAGTAGGTTCACAAGCATTTGATGGTTCCGGAAAATGGGATATACTTACCGGGAATTATAAAGTACGTGTAGGTACTTCATCACAGATTAAACCTGAACCTGCACAACCATCTCTGAGCGGTTCTTTCACAGTTAACTGAACTTTGATCAGCTGTATGCAGTATTTTTTATAAAGAATCTGGGGAAACTCAGATTCTTTTTATATTTTAGAATACATGGAATTCTCATTTTTTATTTTTCTGATCTGTTTAGGGGATAAATATTAAAACTTAAAATGAGCATATAGATTTTCAAAGAGCCTTTGTTTATGGTAAGTTTTCTGAAGGGGAAGACATGAGTAAATTAAAAAAAATCTTCTGTATTCACTTGCTATGTATGTTGGTAGCGGGTGTATCTGCGGTTGAATTGCAGACTGCAAACGACCAGTATAAAATAGCATTAAAAGGAAATGGGTATTTTTGGTTTGGACAGGTGGTTCGTGGTACCGGGATTCAGAGCACAGGAACAGTAAAAAACATATGGACACAAAATGCTTATGCAAGCTTAGCGCTTGATGTGTTATACAAAGAACGGTTCCGGGTTGTTGCAGGTATTGAAGCTGAGACAAAGTTCTCCTGGCCTATGGAAACCCAATTTTCCGAAACCAAAATTGCTAGACCAGAAGTCTCAATTCTGGAGTCTTACGGAAAATATCTGATTAATGGCAAGCATAATCAGCTGAATTTCACAGCTGGTGTTTTCAAATTTAAATATAACCAGGATGTGCGTAATCTTGGTGAATTTCTGTTCAGATCAGCAACCTACCCTGCATATGTGAGAACTGATTTTGATGATCCAAGTGCCAAATTATTAGGCTTTAAAACAAGTCAATCATTTTTTAATAATAGTCTTAACCATCATCTGCTGTTTACTTCTGAAACTGTATTTTATCCTGCAATGGACTGGTCACTTTCATATCTGATTAATTATGATATATTGAATAAGGGTTTCTTTAATATTGGTGCAGGATTCAGTTCTGCACACCTGATTTCCGTATATGATAGAGGTATGATTACCACTCCCCGGTCAGAAGATACCAGATACGTTAAAGATGGAGATACCGCATATTATACTTTCAAAGGCAACAAATTAATGGGAAGAGTTTCGTTGGATCCTTTAGCCTTTAGCCGGGAAAACTCGAATCTTTTCGGGAAAAATGACCTTAAACTTTACGCAGAAGCGCTCATAGTGGGTTTGAAATCCTATCCGGATACAACTTTTAAAAAAATGTATAATCCTTCATATTCAAATTGGAAGGAAAAGACAATACTTTCTTTTGGAGTCAATCTTCCCACCTTTACCCTTCTTGATGTGCTGAATCTGGAATTTGAGTACTGGGGTTCAAAGTACTATAATGATTACCGCCAGATCTATGTAATTGATGGAAGACCTTTAGCTCCGGGGCAGAATTCAGAACTAAAAGAATCAGACTGGAAATGGTCTTTGTATGTGAAGAAGACCCTATTGGATGGGCGTGTAGCCATAACCGGCCAGTGTGCAAGGGACCATATGCGTCTTTTCAGTTCGCTTTATGATCGTGCAAACCATAGGGAAATGTTACTGCAACGGGGTGATAATTGGTGGGTGTTAAAAATCAGTTTTAATATTTAATGAAATAATTATAGAAAACTGGAGTAAACATGAAATACAGTATATCTTTTTTGATAATGATGCTTATAGCAGGGAAAATATACTCTGAACCAGCATTGATGATCGGAGTCAATGGCAATGTAACTACCATTACCGGAAATGATCCAATGGTACAGAGTAGTGCTTTACGGCTTGGATTCGGTGTCAGGGCAGAATTCGAACAGAATTTCTCTAAACATTTCTCTTTGATAACTGGTATTGGATTTGCCCCCAGAGGAGAAAAGAATACTCTTAGTAAAAGTCTTACTGAGACAATCAACCAGGAGACTATCGAAAAAATCAAAATTCTCAGTTTGCAAATACCTATTCTGCCTCAGGTTAATTTTCCATTCAGTGCCTTTCGACTCAGCTTATTCGGGGGACCGGAACTGGGGTTTTTAATCAAATGTAGAAAAATAAACGACAAGACCGTCTATGTTCCGGAAACTGATGATGCACCTGGTCGTGTGGATAAGTTGAAACCAGATACTATCAATTTCCAGCGTGATATAAAAATGCTTGATCTGGGAATTACTGCTGGTATTGGTTTCGAAGTAAATACCGGCAGTATCGGTGCATTTTTTGTTCGTCCAGCAGTTTATATCGGTCTGATTGATATTCTGCAATTCAACCATGATGCAGAAGCCAATAGTAACCTCAATGGTAAGCACCAGGCTTTAAGTGTTGCGTTTGGTTATAAATTCAATATAAAATCTCCCAGAGAAGATGATTCTGAAGCTGAGATATTAAAAAGCAAGGAAGATAACTCATCATCTGAGCAAGACGATTACAATCTTGATGAATACAGAAATTTCAGGCCATAGGATTCTATTTACTTCTTAACCTGAAAAAAAATTTGATTTTCCGGTAGCGCAGGGAATTCTTACCTGCGCGATCTGTTTAGGGCATGGAAATATTTATTCCCTATGCAGGGATTCTTGCCGGGTCCGGTATGAAATATCAGAGGTATTTATCGGTAAATTATCCCAAAAGGTTCCAGGAAGACCTCAGAAAAAATTATACCAATAGGGTAGATACAAAAATATATATTGAAGTTCCCATAACGAATGTTGGTAGTTGTGGGCTAAGCTGACCGAAATTTCACTCAGGATTTATTTATTTTTCTTTATTGACCGGACTTATTTCATTCTCCTGGCATTCGCTGTTGGAATCGTACGAAAACATTGCGTTTCATCTCTCTTATTTCTCATTAATATTTCAGGATCGATTTGCATTAATGCCAAGCTATTTTAAAAGCTTGTTACAGTTTGTGAATGCGAATAATTGATTAACATTTCCATCCCTTTTTTCATTTCCAAAAACACCTAATTAAACTAAGGAGGCGCTATCATGCGTGTAGCTCTTTTTTCCTGGGAGTCTTTGCATTCAATCAATATCGGCGGCTTGGGTGTTCATGTGACTGAACTTGCTGCCGGTCTCGAAAGGCGGGGCCATGAAATTCACGTGTTCACCCGTCGCAAGCAGGAGCAGAGCCATTACGAGCGGATCGATGGTGTTCATTACCATCGGGTGGACCACGGGGTAAGTGACAATTTTGTCCAGTGCATGGACTGGATGTGTCAGGCTATGGCTCATCGTTTCCATGAGGTCACCTCAATGATCGGGAAATTCGAACTGGTGCATGCTCATGACTGGCTGACCGGAAATGTACTTAAATATATAAGCGATGGATTTGGTACACCCGGTATTCTTACCATGCACTCGACTGAATACGGCAGGGATGGTAACGTGTTTCATGACGGCTTTGCCAGATGGATCAGGGATACCGAATCTGCTGCTTGCAATCATGCAAAAATGATTATCTCTATCAGTGGTTTTCTGGCTGAAGAGTTGCAAAGAATTTACGGAGTGCATCACTCCAAAATTCATGTAGTGCCAAACGGTGTCGCTTATCACCATTTCAATGGCTACCTTGAACCCGGTCCGGTAAAGGCCCGCTACGGGATAGCACCGCTTGATCCTACAATCTTTGCTGTAGGGCGCATGATCGCTCAGAAAGGAATGGATCTTTTGGTGGAAGCGGTGCCCATGGTACTTGGTTACTTCCCATCTGCAAAGTTTGTCATTGCCGGTGAAGGGCCTGAAAAAGAGGGATTGGTGAACCGGGCTAACCAGTTGGGAGTTGGTCATGCTATCCGGTTTCTGGGAAGTTTGTCCAGGGGTGAATATAGCGAGCTGATGCGCTCTATTGACATTCTGGCATTACCCAGCCGTAATGAACCGTTCGGTATTGTTGCTTTGGAAGCCTGGGCTGCAGGAAAACCGGTCGTAGCCACTACTGCAGGTGGTCCAAGGGAATTCGTGTGGCATAATGTAAATGGATTTCTGGTTGATGCTAATCCGGGTGGCTTGGCCCATGGTATCGGTTCTCTTCTGGCTGATCATGATCACTGTCGTGCGCTTGGCCATAACGGCAGGGTTGCGGTTGAGGATAAGTTTAACTGGAACACCGTTGCTGCTTATACCGAAGGTGTGTATAATGCGGCTTTGAACTGATTTTTTCTTGATCACCTATTAATGGGGAGTAGCATGTTGCTACTCCCGGCTGCCTAGACTCAGGCAAATTAAAAAAACATTTCTCATTCTACTAAACAGGGCAGTGTGTCGATGATCTCCTGGTAAAATCTTGCAATAAGCAATGCATCTGTTTTCAAAATGTTTCCAGCACAGTCGACACCAGCCGCTATCTCATCAAACTGTACCACTGCATACAGTGGGCAAATGAGGGAATGGTGCTTATGCCCGCATTCATTGCACATTATGATTTGTTTGTGAACAGTTGCTACCAATCAGCCAATACCTAAATTAGCAATATAAATTGTGAACAATGAAAAAAACATTTGAAATGAATCGCTACAAATTGTATTTCTGCTGAATGCTTTCCTGTCATTTAAAAAAAGAGTACCTGATCTCATTCACATGTGAGTATCACATATATTTTTGATGGCAATATTTAACCTATAAGAAAAAATGCCTGAAAAAAAGATAACCTGAAAAAATATCAGTGTTAACATAATATCGTCTATGTCAGTTTTGACGATTGCAGCCGGAATCGCTTCTGACAATTTCATTGCTTTCGCAGGCACAACAATCTGACAGCCATGGATCTTCAGCCTGACGGGTCTCTCTATAATTATAAATGGGCACACGGTTTCACACAGACGGATGTTAGCTGAAGTGAGACAAGAATAAACTGCACCCCTTTGGTGCAATTACCTGCTACGGAAATGGTTTTAATTGAACAGCTGCTTCTTTACTTTAAAAAACAGGAGGTTAATAAATTCTGACTGAAGCTTGCAGCACATGGGTTGATGCATTTGCTTTTTTGGGAGAACGTAGGCTATTTCAAAAAAAATGTTCAATATCCGGTACTCACTTTTCGAAATTATCACAGAAACATTTCAACTCAAACATATCAAGGAGGTTTTCCATGCTGGGATATTTCGAAGAGTATGTTCCTGATGAAATATTGATGGATATTGAATCTGATGAATACGCTCTGCAGGATGAAGAGATAGAGGAGTTGAGTTTTGAAGGTGTACGGGATGCCATCGAAGGGTTATCCTACCTCCGTGATGAAGTCGAGTCACCTGAAGAGCTGTTTTCACTGGAGTAGTACCAACCTCTGTTAATTTGGGGTGGCAAACCAATATGCACGTTTTTTTTGTTCCTACAGTCAAAACTCCTCCCCAGGCCGGTGGTATACCGGTTCCTGGTTGGTTTTTCTGATGCTAACTAGCTAAAGTCTTTTTCTTTAAGGAAGATGCATTTGCACCAAATCTGTAACAGCACTCCTGAACAATAAAATATTTTATTTCAAAAATTTGCTCATGCTGATTCAATAGGTTATATTATTATTGCAAGTAAAAAACACAGTTAATCCTGCCGATTTCTATCTAACAGGCTAAATTTCAACAATCTTTACAGGAGACATAGTATGCGCCTTTTTAGCCGTAAATTAACTCTGATTATTGCCGGTACATGTGTCGTTTATCTTTTTTCAGGATGTGCTAAAGCCCCGGATGCAGAGCTGGCCGCTGCCAAAGCTGCCTTAAAAGCTGCTCAGGATGCAGAAGCTGATAAGTATATGGCCAAAAATTTTCAGAATATTCAGAAAGTGGTTGAAGAAGCGGAAAAAGAAATCAATAAACAGAAAGCATCTTTTATCCTGACCCGAAAATATACCAGAGTCACTAAACTTCTAACTAATGCAACCACTATTGCCAAAGAAATAACCGGTGAGGCTCCGAAGGCAAAGGAAAACATTGTAGCACAGGTTAAGGAAAACCTGACTTTATCCAAAAGCATGTTGGCTGAAACTGCAGAAGATATAAAAAAGGCTTCACGTTCAAAGGATAAGAAGAAACTTGTACCGGATTTGAAAGCTGTTCTGAGTTCTGCAGATAGTACTGCTGCCCGTGCTGCTGCTGAGTATGAAGCTGGTGATGTTTTGAAGGCTTCAGAAAGCCTGGCTAATGTTCAGACATTGATAAAGCAAATTACTGATCAGCTTAATGTCAAACCTGAAGAGAATTAATTATTGATGCTTTTGAAGGCAGGGTACGAAAGCTTAGAGATTAAATTTCGTACTCTGTTTTTTAATCGTGAGTCTGAAGATGTCGGGTAGTGTGAGTAGCTTTGATATTATTTTTCTGAGTGATCTCTTTCAGTTTTCAAGTTGACCTTTCCTCTTTTTGCCAGTAGACTGATTCCATCCCAGAGTAAAGTAACCAGAAAAAAACCGCAAATAGCGACAATGGTCCCGCTGAGGATACATCCCACTATCAGGGGTTCGCCATATTGAGAGAAATAGGGCCAATTGATGTTAAAACAGATATGAGAGCGTTTCCAGACTGTTGTGGAGATTACCCAATCTCCAAATAACTTCTGGAGCCACAGAATTACCGGGAAGGTAATGGGATTAGTAATCCAGGTACATAGGAATGCCGCAGAAATATTAGCCTTCAAAAAAAGTGCAATCGTAATGGCGCACAAAATCTGAAATCCAACAATTGGTTGGAGCCCAAAAAACAACCCGATAGCCACTCCTTTTGCTACATTCACTCTGGAAGGAATCCAGAATTCTCTGGAGAATATGAAGTCACCAAAAATTCTGTGGGCCATTGAACCCCGAAGGTGTTTTTGCCTTACCGAAAATTTTATTAGGAATTTCCTGAAAAGTCGTTTTCTGTTTTGAGAATTTCGATTCATTATTTTTTAGTCCAGATCAGATGATCTGCTAAAATAAATCAAATTATATGAGCTATCCAGATATTACGAAACCGGGAATTCTGAATCTTTACACAACAATTTTTGTCCATAATCGAAATTTTAATCCGATTAAACCAGAGTAGCAGGTGTACTTCAAAAAGGAGGTCGTAATGTTTTTTAGAAAATTGAAACGAAATGTTTCAATAATGATGCTTGTAGTTTTGACTGGGAGTTCGGTTTTTACCGTACCTTCAGCAGCTGAGAGTCGCCCGGCAAAGGGTAGCATTAAATTCGGTGCTGAAAACAACCCCTTAGCTGGTTCTGCAGATAAAATGGGTTCATTCAAAACTCTTTTTGGTGATATTGCTGAAAAAGTGATACCTACTGTAGTCTCTGTGATCCCCACGAAAGTCGATACTATAGTATTTCAAAACAATCCTTTTTATAACTTTTTTGGTGATGAACAGTTTGGTGATCCATTTGAGTTTTTCTTCGGTCAACCAAGACAACGCCCTCAGCAGAGACAAAGACCTCAGATCCAGAAAAAAGAGCGCAGACAGCAGGGGCTTGGTTCTGGTGTTATAGTATCCAATGACGGCTACATTCTTACCAATTATCATGTGGTTTCCGGAGCTGATGAGATTGAAGTGAAGCTCAATGACGGCCGGGTTTTGAAAGCTGAAACAGTGGGAAGTGATTCTCTGACCGATGTGGCAGTCATTAAAATTGTAGACAAAGTGGATAAACTCCCTGTTGCTTATCTGGGAGATTCTGATAAAATGCGTCCAGGGGACTGGGTGATAGCTGTCGGAAACCCCTTCAGTCTTACTTCTACAGTTACTACCGGTATTGTTTCTGCTCTTGGCAGAAATGTGAGTGGTAATGAGTCATATCAGAATTTTATTCAGACTGATGCGGCTATCAATCCGGGAAATTCCGGTGGCGCATTGGTAAATATCGACGGTGAGCTTATTGGAATAAATACCATGATCTACAGCAGATCGGGTGGGTACATGGGTATTGGTTTTGCCATTCCGGTGAACATGGCCAAAAAGGTGATGGAAGACCTTATTTATGAAGGTAAAGTTGTCAGGGGATGGATCGGAGTTACAATTCAGGATATAGATCAAAATGTCAGGGCTGCTCTTGACTTGGGAGACATTAAAGGTGTTCTTATTGCCGATGTGATAAAAGGACAGTCTGCGGATAAAGCCGGAATAAAGCGAGGCGATATCATTATGACTATTGATGGAAAAACCGTTGATAACACAAATGATCTTCGTAACCGGGTCGCATCATTGTCTCCGGATAAAAAGGTTCCGGTAACCGTTTTCAGAGATGGAAAAACCGTCAAACTCGAATTGGTGGTAGGAAAACGTGACCAGAAAATTATCGATCAACTCTCCAGTAACAGTTCTTCCGAACCCACCGATGCCAGCACAAGCAGCGGTAAACTTGGATTCAGTGCGGCGAATCTTACCACAGAATTACGCCAGCAGTATGATATCTCAAAAGACATAAAAGGTTTGATTGTCACTGGTGTTGAGAGCGGTGATGTGCCTTTACTTGAGGGGGATATAATATCTCAGATGAAAATTAAGCAGAATGATTTTATAATCCTGGAGAATGTGGATCAGCTCCAAAAAGCTTCCAAGTCCATAAAAGCCGGAGAATCAGTGGTTTTTCTGGTCCATAGGGGTGGAAATACTTTCTATACCGCATATAAAATCAGAAAATAACCCGCCCAACTCAGAAGTGATATCGAAAACAGAATTGCAGTTTTGTTTTTGATATCACTTCTTATTGGTGTCTGTTCAAAATGCCATGAATCTGTCATGCCCGATTTATTTTACCAGTGCATCCATTCTCAAGAATAAAGAAACCCGCCTGAACAATTGTCTGCTTAGGAGTGTAGAAATGATAAGTAATTATTATTTGTTCATTTTGAACAGAAACTGAATAAATTGAACCTGGACAACATTTAATAAGCTGTTGCCAGGTATCCGGTTAAAAACCGGAGGTGTTCAAGAAATCTTTTCTGTGAATATGCATGTGAGTGGTTCCCCGGACTTTCGAGGTATAAATGATCGATCTTCAGAGAATCAAGTTTATTATGTGCATCACGATTTGTACTCAAAGCAAAATCAGATAATCCACAATCGATCAGTACCGGTTTTTTTAAATCCGTCAGGAATTTTAAAGTATAGACAAAAGAGTGTTCAGACCAGGAATTTTTATTTTCATGAAAATTTCCCAAAACATTTTTTATATTCCAATTGTCAGGAAACCGAGTCAGATCAAGAATGCCAGAGATACTACTGGCTGCACAGAACAGGCCCGGATTCTTGCAAATAAGGGTTAAAGCTCCATGTCCACCCATGCTGCTCCCGCAGATCGCCCTTCCTTCAGGACCACTTATGACCCGGTAATTTCTATCCACAAAAGGAATGACTATCTTTGTGATAAATGATTCATACCTGGAGTTTTTTTTAACCGGACTATCAAGATACCATGAATCATAGTTACCATCCGGACAAACAAAGATCAGCTGCAGGCTGTCTGCATATTTATTCAGCGGAACAATTTTTGGCCATGTCTTATGATTGTTACTGTACCCATGTAATAAAAAAATCACCGGATATCTTTTTCCGTTATTTCTATAATCTCTGGGAAGTATGACCATTGCCTTGTGGTTTTTTTTCAGAGTTCCATCCGGAATTTTCACTTCACCATCGAAACCGTAAACTAACAAAATGTTTAAAAGTATTGTAAAGAATACCAGGATATTTAATGAAGGATTTACAAATTTACTAGAAAAAGACTCCATTTCAATCCCCTAATCTCAAATCCCTGGCCTTCAATCTAAAATTCCCGAATCTAAAATCTAAGATTCCTGAATCTTAAATTCTTAAATTCCGGAATCTTAAAATCTAAAATCAGAAATCATAAATCTGAAATTATTTTTGGGTAAATACATCCGGCCATCGGTCGTTTCCTGTATGAAATGTCAAACGGACCCAATCCTTTTTCTTATCCTGAGTGATGTTCCAGATAAAAAGTTCATAGTCATAGAGATCATGTTCGTGTCCATACTGGGTTGCACACCAAACCATCCATTTGCCGCTGTTATCCAGTTTGGGAAAGTATTCGTGAGACCGTCTGCCAGGAAGATCCATCAGCCGTATCTCTTTGGGTAAACGGAGATCTGACATTCTGTCAATCGGTTGACCATCTTCATCAACTCTGATTGACAACACTTCGGTACCACCGTTACCCTGACCTTCGTTCATACGAATGACCCCTGTTTCATCAGGAAACCAGTCGATCTGGCAGCCTTTTCCGGTGCTGTACCAGATGCTTTTGCTGAAATTCCAGATTCCGGTTTCTCTTTTTGATCCACGAACCGTGACTGCCAGTTTTTTACCGCTGGGAGACAATTGTGGTTGCTGAGAATAGGTGCCTTTTTTCAACGACTGTTCTGAATCGAAAACCGTTTTTTCTCCATTGTCTGAGAGCGATTTTACTACTACCAGAGGTCCCCGTGCAAACACAATTGAATCACCGGTTGGACGCCAGGTTCCCCAACAGGCATTTTCAGCAACCATCTTTTCACCGGTACCATCAATATTAATGGTCCACAAATCCCATTTGTCATGCTGCTCTGCATCGCTTTCTGGTACCCATCCGGACTTGCTTCTGACAAATAAAACCATACCACCATCGGGTGATATCCTGGGATACCAATCGACATTTTCACTTTTCGTCAATGGTGCAGCACCTGTTCCATCTGCATTCATTATCCATATGTCATGTTTACTGTTTGATCGTGATGAGGACCAGACAATTTTCCCCTGCAATTTATCTTTAAAGGCATCCAGGGCTTTTTTCTCATTTGACGATGGTTGAACCGAAGTACCTACAGGTGCTTCCTGCCCCGGAATTGTTGCTGCGGTAATTAAAACAATTGAGAATAGCCTTAAAATCATGTATTTTTCTCCTCCGAAATTTCCCGTAAAATATTAAAACCTTTCAGTGGATCACGAATAAGAACTGAGAGAATAGCTCTTTTTGCCAACTCAGGTCTGTTTAGGTTCATGTAAACAGATGCTGCCAGGCTCTGGGCCCGGACATTTCCAGGATCTGCTGAAATTACCTTCTCTAATATAGTCAATGCACTGTCTGTTTCACCCTTAAGTAATTTAATCCTGGATAGTAATAGCCTGCATTCATCCGAATTTTCTGCAGAAAGAACCTTTTCGGCAGATAAAAGATTCCCTGTATTAATGAGCAGATTGCCCAGATGAAAAACCGATTCCTCAACCAGATGCTTACGGCCATTATACCTTTCTATCAATCCACGATAAATGGTATCGACATTTTCGGGATTACTCAAGCGTATATTCTGACATTTGGATAGAGAATCTGTAATGAAAAGTGCTTCTGAACCATCTGCTATCACCAGATTCCAATCTGGACTATCATAAAGATACCTGGTTAAATTCAGATAAAGATCAGTGCCACATAGTGGTACTATCACTTTAGTGATACCATATTTTCTACATAGTGAAGGGAAAAATGAATCCGGATGTTTCAGGATAGAAAGATATTCTGCAAAAAAAGCACGGCTGCGAAGCGTCAGTCGTGTATCAGTGAAAACTTTTTTTTCTGGATACAATTGCCATATCAGATAACCTCCATGACGGTCGGCGTTAAACAGATTACCTGGAATCTCAGATCTCTTCAGATATTCTGTACTATTGACAGGGAAGTTGAATGGGGCAATCGTATAAAGGTTTTTTTTGAGAAATTGGTAATGTGCTGAAATAGAAACTGCCACACAGATGCAAAGCAATACAGATATACACAGCTTTATGGATTTGGAATATTTGGGTATACGAAATGAAAGATATTTCATATTCCAGCAATAATGAGGAATAAAAGCCAGAACAAGGAGGATAAGATTCCGTTGGGCCATGTATCCCAAAGCGCAGAACATAAGCGAAGAAAAGATAAATGTAAATCGGAGGTGGCGTATGGAGTATATGGTAGTTAATGAAAGCAAAAAGATCATTCCGGTTAAAAAATAGAAATAATAGGTGTAATCGGTTTCAGCCATGGTGAGAATTGACATGTTCTCGGTAACGCTTGTGGAATAAATGTTGTCTGATGCTGGGATGATGTTTTTCAAGAGCTGCAACGTAAAGAGTACCGCATCCTGTGCGTAAGGATTAACCAGAACACTTAACAGTAATACAGGGAAGAATAGTGACAGGAAAATCAGATCAGGTTTTGAAAGACGAGGATTGTATCTGAACTGATCTGGAAACCTGGTAAATAGAAAATTGTTGATGAATTCACCGGCAAAATAGGCTAAATATATAAAAATGCCTGTCATGAAGAGGCCCTGAGAGTTCGCCCAGGCAATTTGAACCGGTATCAAAAGCATCAGATACCGTTTTCGGTGAGACTTAAGATAATTTTCCAAAAGATAAAAATAGAGGGCTATGAAAAAAATCGTGAATATGACTGGGCGCATGGTTACCAGATATCTGAATGCAAAAGCAAAAAGCATGATGGGCAAAATAGTCAACAGGATTGATCTGTTAACAGATACGGATCTGTACAGGATAGAGATGCTAACTGCAAAAAGGGCAGCTTTAAATACAAGCAATAAACTCAGCCCACCCGTGTGCTCTATCAGAGAGGATATTACCTGAAAAAGCCAGTGTACATCATACCATCTCTGGCCTGCATCGGTATAAGAAAAGGGGTCCTGAAATAACAGATGCTGTTCTTTTAAGATCTCTTTTCCTGAGGCCAGATGCCAGAAAATATCAAAGTCTGAAATAGGATATAATACAAAGAAACCGCATATCGCTCCGGTAATCACGGTCAAAAGGTTTTCTTTTGTCATCAGGTTCAGGAATTTGACGCCGCTGGTATTCATCAATTTCATTCAGGGAAACTGTTCCCAGTTCTGTGAATAATTATAAAGATCTCTTGCTACCATCATATAGATCACCAGTTTTTTATTACCCAGTTCATTTTTACGTGCTGTCATGGCTTTTTTGCGCACAAGCGGACCACCGCCCCAGCTGGTGATAATATCGACAGGTATACCGGTATTAGCAGCAATATGAGCCCCGACACCAGCACTCTTGCAATCAATAGATTCATAGACACCGGTGAAACTGTCCCCGATCAGCATAACCGGAGCACCGCTGTTGAGACTCTTATATAATGTGCCATCAGGATTTGTTACCTGTATAGCTTTCAGCTCTTTTGGCTGATATTGAATCTGTCGTGAATCCGGTAAACGGTCGACCAGGTCACCAGCTTTTAGGAAAGAGGTATCTCTTGTATTATAATTCACTTTCTCATTGTAATCTTTATACCAAGAATATTGTTTGATTCTATTGGCAATAAGGTTTGCCGCTATCTGAAGGCCTCTGTATGACCAGTGGGTATCCTGTTTCTGATATACTTCTTCTGTGAAGGATGTATCCTCTGATTTTGCTTTTAGAAAATGAGGTAATAAATCTATAACCTCAATGCCTGTATTCTGAATATCCTGAAGAAATTTCCGGCCGAACGGGTTGATGATTTGATTTTGCGGGATACTTATGCTTTCTGGAAGTAACTTGTCAAAATAAACATCCTCTTTGTTTGGTACTGCTATAAACAGCAGGTTGATATTAAGGCTGTCCAGAAATCTTTTGAAACTTAAAAGGTGGGGGAGGGGATTCTTTTCAGGTGCCTGGGCAGCAATATCACCTCCGAGATGATAATGCAAAGAATTGACAAAAAAAAGCCAGCCGTCTTCTCCTTCTATACACATCTGATTTTCCGGAAGATTATTTAAAATTTCTCTGAACCTGCTTTTTACCGGAGAACAGATACTGTCCCATGACTCATAGCTGCCAGGTTCCCCGAGTTCTTCTATAAAACGCTTCTGGTTAATTAAGAAATTATTGGACACGGAAGTATCTGCGGAAGTCTTTACCTGGAAAAGGTCTTTACCTGGAAGAGGTGGTTTTCCAGTCTGAGTTTTTTCTCCTGCAATAAATACGTTATAAATGGGTTTTTCGGGGGAAAAAGGTTTACCTTCGATAACAGCCAGCGGATTCTCGATTTTCAAGCCTCTCAGTTCTTTTCTAACAGATCGTGGAGTTGTCTTTAAAGGCCATCCTTTGTCTTCAGACAGGTCCAGAATATCAGTGTTTCTGGTAGGATACCAGAAGGAAGCAAGATCGGTTACCCAATCAATCATTTCCTGGTGAGAGAGAATTCTCTTGCAGTATTCCTGGTTTATCCAGTTTGTGATTATTGGAAGAGAATCACTATTAAGAGAGTCAGGGTTTAGTTTACCGTAAATTTCTAGGAAACCATCATTGTCTTCATCGCTGATGTTTTTAAGAAAATTAACCCATGGGCTGAAATCGATTTTTACCCAGAATTCAGTTGAATCGCCGGATTCATGCAGATATAAAGTGGATATTTGCTGGTAAGGAAGAAAAATTTCCGGATCATCCCATTTAAAAGATGCAACTTTAGAAGATAGTTTCTGAAGGTCATCCTCTTTAACCACTGTCCACAATTTCCTTACCAGTGGTTTCCAGGCCAGAGGAGATTTCTGTTCTTCTTTTGAAAGTGGCGTTTCATGTATGCTGTTTTTTATTTCCAGAATTGCGTTTCCAAAAGAAAGTGTGTCAAGAATCACATCAGATGGCTTTTGCTTCAATTTAACATTATTGACACGGTCAACGAGGACCGGGTTTTTATCGTAGGCTGAAAAATCCAGGTTGGCCAGTGTTGGTGTATCTACCTTGCGAACCATGACATTGGAATTAAGACAGTCAAATTTCGGGACCAGTTCGATATATGGAGCTGATACAAGAATGGATGAAAAAAGAAAAATGTAAAGAGGAAATAATTTATTCATAAAGAATCCTGTTTGCTTTATCCTGTATGGTTCTGCTGATTCATTGCTACTTTCCAGGAATATTGATATTTACCATCTTCCAACCTTCTGCACCGAAGCGCAAATCACGTTCAACAAACTCCCAGATCACAAGTTTCTTTCCTTTTAGCAATGAAGCTTTTTTGGAAAGTGTCTGACGAACGATGGTAGATGCGCCGCCATCATTTACAATTGATGCTAACGGCTCTGAAAGCTCGAATGCCAGATGAGAAATCCATCCTGCACTTCGGGGCTCATCGGTTTGATATATCCTGGAAAAACTATCACCCAAAATGAGAATACGCGATTTTCTGTACTCATCTCTGTATAAATTTCTGGAGATGATTTCACCTGAATCATTTCTGGTTATGGAAAAAACCTGATAACATCTGGTTTTCTCCAAAGGAAGCTTTAATTGCAATTTCCCGATTTTAATATCGGACAATCTGGTCATTACCCCAATATCTCCATTTCGAAAAACCTCAACTGTATCGATTGAATACTCGGTTTTTGGAAAGTCATGGTGGAACCAGGGCATTTGTTTAATTACAGAAGAAACCGTCGTAGCTGCCAGCCTGGAGCCACGGGCCTTCCAATGAGTGTCTGTACGAAGGTAAAGAGAATCTCCAACAAGCGAATCCCGCAGCCTTTCCTGCAAAAATGGGGTAAAAAGGTCCACTGTCATTACACCTTTTTCTCTGAGCAGGTTAAGAATATGCTGGGAGTGGGAAATGGTTTCCATGGCATAGGCACTCAAAGCCGGATTTATAAGATCCGGATATATACTGGGTTTCCCGGGAACAATCATCACCAGAAGCTCTATACTCATTTCTGATAATTGATCTTTAAAATTGAGTATAACATTTAATGGGTCATCCAGTACCGGTTTACTATTATAATCAACCACTTTTGAACGGGGATCGGTTACTGATGGCTTATGCAGATACTCTACATCGGGTTTGTAAAACATCCATCCGTTTTTTCCCATAATCGCCTTATCGCCCGGATTTTGCAGTAATGTGTAATTTACGAATTGAACAACAGGCCGTATCGAATTGGCAAATATTGAACTGTTTTCAATTTCTTTTTCATACTTTCTCAGATAATTGTGGTTAAACATGGTGTATCTGAAAAACTGGTATATTATTTCTCTTATGTTACCTCTTTTTTTGATGTTGTTTGAAATGGTTTCGATTCGGGCGTCAATTGCTGATAACTGCTTTTTTATGGAGGATGGATCAGAAAGAGATCCCAGTACTGATATTTCTCCAGCTAAGGAATCAATAGCAACAGTTAATGCATTGGTGGAGTCATCGATATATCTGTTAATCGAGATTGATCGGTTTTTCATGGCTTCAGCAATTGTTGTCGCTTCTTCCAGATGCATCAGCAGTGCTTCAGATTCTGAGATGTCTGAAGTATCATGTGTCAGAATCGAATCAGCAGACAGGAGTTCATTTTCCAGTTCTTTTAACATATTAGAAGCGTTATGAGCCATTTTGACTGGTGTAATGAATGTGTCCTCAAGAATATTAAAAAATTGAATCCCCCTTTCCTCTCTTAACTCGGAGATACCCTGTATGACAGGAACCGATGCAATGATCAATATGAAAAACCAGGAGAAAAATTTAGCTGTATTGATCCTCATTACAGGTCCCATTAAAATTGAAAGTAAAGAAATGGATTGAAGGTCTGTGTAAACATGACTGCAATTGCTACTATAAATGCGATACCGGTAAGTGCATATTTATAACCGCAAAGATTTTTAACCCATTCATAAGCCTGAACCGGTTGCCAGACCACAACTGCACAAAGAAGCATGGAAAAGAGATGTGGAAGACTCATGATCTGGGCCTGGAGTATCATTGATGCGGTATTCTGATTTGAAAAACCCAGCATGACTTTCCAATATGCTACAGCCTGACTGATATCCGGTGCACGGAAAAGCACCCATCCGAAAAGAATGATAACATTGGTTATTATCACCTTGGGCAGCTGTGGCAGATTACCATAGATACTCTTTTTGCCCATGATTCGTTCGGTAATCAGGAAAAAGGCCTGGAATAATCCCCAGGCTATAAAAGTCAGGTTTGCTCCATGCCATAATCCGCTCAGAAAAAAAGCGATTAACAGATTAATATATGTTCTGACTTTCCCCTTACGGTTTCCTCCCAGAGGAATATAAAGATAATCCATTATCCAGGTGGAAAGTGACATGTGCCATCGCCGCCAGAAATCGGTAATGCTGATAGAATGGTAAGGAGCGTTGAAGTTTTTGACAAACTCGAATCCGAACATTCTTCCCAGACCTACTGCCATATCCGAATATCCGCAAAAGTCAAAATAGATCTGAAAATGATATGCCAGCACTCCCCACCAGGCTGTAATCTGGGTAGGAGAATCTGCCCCAAATACTGCATCAGCGATGATTCCGGCTGGATTTGCCAAAAGTATCTTTTTGGATAATCCGGTTATGAAAATCGCTGCTCCGGATGCAAATTTATCATAGGTGTGTTTACGGTCTGATAACTGGTCAGCAACATCGATATATCGTACTATAGGGCCGGCAATAAGTTGGGGAAATAGTGCTACAAAGCAGGAAAAGGTGGAAAAATTTTTAGCTGGCGCTACTGTTCCCCGCCAGACATCTATGGTGTAACTCATTGTCTGAAAAGTATAAAAAGAGATTCCAATGGGTAAAGTGACGTTCATAATGTAAAAGGTACCGGGACCTCCACCGAATAATTCTATGATGGAGTTTAAACCACCCATAAAAAACATGTAATATTTAAAGAAACCCAGCATGGACAAGTTACCGATGCAGGAGAGCCATAGCCCCAGATTTTTCTGTCTCTGAGTCGCTCCGGTACGAGAGATAAGTTTACCAGCTCCAAAATCCAGAATTGTAGAAACCCACATCAGGATTACAAACCAGGGCTCAGTCCATCCGTAAAAAACATAACTGGCCAGGGTCAGAAACGAATTTCTTAGGTAAATTCCTTTCCATGAGAAAGGAAGAAGGTAATAGAAAAGCAATACCAGAGGAAGGAAATAGAAAATGAAAATATGAGATGAAAATACCATTAATAGCCCTGCTAAAAACCGACTACTTTAATTCATCGGCAATTAATGCAAAATATCTGGGTTGTTCAATTTCTATGTAATTATCCTCCACGGCATCTTTCCACACTTTCTCGATGGGGGATAGAAGTGTTAACTGGTGTTTGGAACCTGCTGTAAATTTCTCAATATTACCGTTAACCAGAGAATCCAATTTTCCATTCACCTGTCTGCGGGGTATAAGCGGGTTGTAATGTCCCACATAGATCTCTTTTTCGGAACAAGAACCCTTTTTTACTGTTAATACACGATATTTCATAATGTAAACATAGTTGTAAAGATCATTGGGAGGCATGGTCCCCGGAATTTCAATCAAACGAGCAGTCAGAACCAGTGTGTCACCCTCTTTTGCGGTGTCATTGGCTATACTGGTTTGTTTGCTGGCTGATGAAACCACATCGGTTTTCTTTGGAGTTACGTTGTCTTTGGAAAAAACACTGAAAACCAGTGACATAATAATAAGGGCTATCATCAGATTATTAGTAGACATATTATACTCCTCTGGAGAGTTTTATTTTCCTTTCCTTGGAAAGCATTTCCTTAGCTGATCAACCAGATCATGAGGTGCATATCCAAGATCATTTATGGTGTCGGATGGATCAAGATCTGCATCCTGAACTACTCCGGCGATCATATTCCATTTTAAAATAGGATTTTTCATATACTTTTTCATAAGACGGGCGGCAATAATGCAAATCCATTCTGGAATAATCAAAATGGGTTTGTTTTCATATCCAGACAGCAGAAGGCATAATCTGGCAAAATCGATCATAGAAATTGCATTTTTTCCGCTGAAATTGTAGATTTTGCCGGTTCCATCGGGAATTGCCGCCAATTTTACGAATGCATCAATCAGATCATCTACATAAACAGGTCGTTTTAGCGCCTGGCCAGCCCCGATAAACGGAATTATGGGAAATTTTAAAAGATAGTCCAGAAACATATTGAATTCCAGACCGCCATCTTCACTATAAACCAGCGTAGGCCTGACAATTGTCCATGGAACTCCTGATTCTTTTACCAGTCGTTCAGCTACTCTCTTGGAAATAGAGTATGGCGTGGTCCTGGGGTACACCACAGAAGCCGAAGAAACATGGATGAAATGCTTTACGTTATTCTGCTTTGCAGCCTGCAAGATGTTCTGGGTTCCCATGATATTAACTCTGTCAAACACTGAATCATCATCGGAAAGTAAAACAGCTGCCAGATGCAGGACTGTATCTATTCCAGTGCAAACGTCAGTTAAACTGCTTTTATCGGAAATGTCTCCATAGAAGAATTCTACACCTGTATTATCCAGGTGACTTTTTAATGGATCTTCCGGAAGAGCGAGTACTCTGACCTTATATCCTGAATCTATGAGGCGCCTGACTAAAGCCGAGCCGATATTTCCGGTTCCACCCGTGACAAGGATAGCTCTTGAAGTTGCCATAATTAGTTCCAGAATGTCTATTTTTTTACTTTGAGCTGAACTATTTCCGAAGTTTCACCATCATAATCACTTATCATTAATAAAAGTGTTGTATCTTTAACAATAATCTGGGAATTATCATTCATTTTACCAATTTCCCAGTTTACATTCATACATTCAATCTCATGATCATCCGGAACCAGCATTGTTGAAAGTATGTCATAGAATTTGAGTCCATTATTGACAGAAACAGATAAATTCACTTTAGATATTCTTCTTGAATTGATTTTCCATTGTATATTGATAATTTCACCGGCGGTGAATTGATCATTGGGCGAAGGATAAATAATCTCCAATTCACTTGTCGGGTCTGAAAAAGGACCACATTCCTGTTGAGGATTAGTATTTTTATCACAGAATATCAAAAAAAAAGAAAAAAAGACGGTAAGAATGATCAGTTGTTTCATGGAGAAGTCCTTTACTAAAAAAGAGATACTTTTACCCCTGCTGCAATGGTCCATTGATTGAGAAAATCTTTCCAATCAGGTCCATCCCATTTTCTCATGGGAGATGAATCGTAAGGGTCACTTATATTTTGAGATGTTTTATCGTGTATCGGTTTGGAAATGGCAAAATAGATAGGATATCTCAAATTTGTGCTTTCGATTCCATATACGATCGCCGCACTCCAGGCTTTATGATCCGGATCGGGTTTAGGATCGTATAGTCCCACTTTATCTGAATGGATCCAGGCTACACCAAGTGGCACAAAAAAGACCGCTCCCCAGGAGTGCATGAGTCTGGGTTTTCCTTTGTAACCATAAAAAGCACTAAGAGAAAGACTGGCAGGGGTAAATCCGCCCAGGTCATTTTCGCCATAGAATTTATAATGATAATAAAAACGTTTATTATCTTTTCTGGATGCGTAATCTTGAAAATACACATTAAGAAACCGGTTTTCTCCTGAAACGCTCAGATTGAATGGATAGTTGCACGAAAAATCCACAAGCAGAATACCATTTTCAAAATCCCTGTTTCCACTGAAAGTCAGACCAGCTGTGTACAATCCACTACCCATCTGTAGACTTACAGGGAGGAGCCGTTTAGTCTTGTCGGATCCCCGCATGATATCATATTGTCCTGTTGGTATCGACAGCGACAACATAAGAGAAAATTGACCAATCGATCCGAATGCTTTACTGACATCAAATGAAATATCCCCAAATCCTCCGGTCTTACGATCTACTGGTTCCTGATTAGTCTGATATTGTACTTCTGCACCCTTGAAATTAACCAGGGGAATGTTAACTGCAGCAGTTATGTTCTGAAAAGGCTTCCCACCTATTCTTACAGGTGTAGAAAAATTAATGAAATTTTCACCACCACTTAATTTTATCATGGCTTCTACATCTATCAATCCACCACCTATATGATTTCCAATCCATTTTATACCATCGCTTGATCCTCCACCTGAGCCGCCGGCACCACACCCCCCGATACTGGCCCAGGGAGTCAGATGAGGTAATCGGAGTTCCGGAATCGCAACAGAATGAGCTGAGCTGTTATCTAAACTGTAAAATTGCACAACTGCATCAAATGCCTTATTTGTAAAAATCCATATTAGTGGCAATGAACTGAATACAATAAAAGCAGAAACTGCTAAAAAAGGCAGATAAGGTAAGGTTCTGATTTTAGACCAAAATTTCATCTTATAATCCCTGGCAAAAGTGCATAGCATTGCCAAATAAGGACAGGAGTTTTAAAACGCAGAGGGCGCAGAGTAAAAGAAAAAAAATCGAGTTAAAAAATGTAATTCGGATTTGTATGTTTCCAAAATTTTGCGTTCTCTGCGTTTTAATTCCCCTTCTATAATCCAACCAGATAAGCCCTGTCATATCCGGTGCACAGATAATCTCCATCAGGTGACCATCCACCTTTAAGCGGCAATTTTACTATCACGTCGGGAAAACCATCGCGACTGAATGATGTTATTCCGGAGTATCCCGGATAGAGGCTTACTAATTGACGGTAAGTAATACCTGCAGCACCGGAAAGAAGATCCGGATCGGATAAATCCTGCGATACTATAAAACCACCAGGTATCTCTGTGTAAATCACATAAATTTTAGATTTATCGGCTGGATGGCACCACCAGTGTGGATCCATCGCATCACTTTGTAACAGCATCGGTTTGGATCCTGGACGAAGCTCCTGAATATAGCAATGGTAATCGGTATTGGAGTAGTAAGCGTTAAATACAATCCATTTCCCATCAGGAGAAATGAGTGCACTTTCCAGATCATATCCTGTTTTGTCAATAGGTCGTTGCAATGGTACAGGTGAACTGCTGCTGTTGAAATCTACATAGTATAAGGAAAGAGATACTCCTTCTTTTCTGGAAAAGACAAGTTTTACATCTGATGTTCCGAAAAAGGACTGGACCGATTCTTTGCAGATAAACCCGCTTGAATCGAAATGGATTGCAGATGTGTCCCCGTAAAACACAGAATTTTCACTTACCCAGATATGTGGTGTGGATGTCTCGTTGAGATTCTGGTTACTCATTCTTAAGTATTTTTTGCTTAAGGTGTGAATTGCTATGCAGCTCCAGTATTTTCGCACCTGTGAACTCAAAAGACAAGTGATGTAATGCGGGTGAGTTGTCCATTCCGGGTCCTGCAGCTCTTCATATTCCGGTGCTCCGAACAGCTCCCGTCCCATGAACCATCTTACCGTGTTTGATGTATCTGTGATTGTCAAACGATCATGCTGATCAGCATACTGGGTAAACCCGCTGATATCTGATGGCACATTCAACGCCAATTCACCACTGAAATTTAACCAGAGCATACATCCCTTGAAATTTACAGTATCTATGGAGATTGATGGGTTACAGATCTGGCTGCTTCCGTTTACCGGGAAAATTCGTACGGAATTGGACTGCGTGGGGTCTGGTGTGGAAACCGGTAATGGCTCAGGTGATGGGGAGGTTACTATATCACAGGTTTGGAAAATGAGCACCAACACTGGGAAAATTAACCGCATAAAAGGTTTCATATCTGCTTTTTCTCGCCACACTGTGAATCTAAATTAGACCTGTTTTGGAAAATATACCAAATTCTTTGGAAACTTACAATCCTTCGCGAGGACGCTACGGATTGCAGGCAGGGGAGAGGCTGCGGTTGCACCAAGGAGAGACTACGGATTGCAGACGAATGCATGCTGGCGCACTACTGAGAAGCACCATGAATGCATTTCTGTTTTTTAAGCGCTCACCATAGTCTCACCCAATCATTAACCAACTATCGAAACTATAATAATCCCTTTCCACTAATACTGAAAAAAAGAAACTGGCGCAGAAATGCTTCTTCCTGAGTTGAGAGCGATATCACAAAGAACCAGCTTTCTGGAAATAAGTCTTGAAGGCAAGAGAACTGAGTTCTGTGCTATTGAGTACTTCTGGGACCACAACAATCGGCCATCATGAGAGAAAAGGCGAATTTGAGTGATTTGATCCCCATCAACTTTTAACAGATTGTTTTTAATATTGAAACCCGCAGATAGTTTTTTGTTGTAAGTTCTTTTTTTAACACTAATAGAAGGTTCAAGCCAGTTGGGATCCTCAATTTCTGCAAAATCAGCAGGGGTTTCTATCCAGACCCACGGCCATTTTAAAGTTTCCGTTGAAGTGAAAGAAGTATCTGTAGTCTCCACCAGTTTCAGATAAGTTGAGTCCTTTAAATTAATAATGTATAGTCCTTCATTGTGGTAGGTTCGTTCATACATTGTTTTTTTCCAGAGCCGGGTCACATAAGTTAATGCTGTGGCATAATAGGGGTGATTTGACCATTCAGGGTGGTTCCAGTTTACACTGTAAGCTTCTCCTTTCCCCATTTCACTCTCAGGTATTTCAATAATCAAATCCTGGGGGGCATCATAATATCTGAGAATGACCCCATCATTACGCCCTATAAATATTCTTTGGTGAGTATCCCAGTATCCAAGTACCGGATGAAAACAACCGGCATCTTCTATAGTCGAACTGGAAAAGTCAAAATACATCATGGCGTTAGTAAATCTGCGGCTGGAAGATATGGAAGGGTTACAGGTTTGGAGATCTATTTGTACATCGCTATTGGTATTAATATTTTTAACCAGCAATGAATGCAGAATCGCAGGACCCTGTTGAGGGTTCTGTAGATCCAGCAAAAATGCATTCGGCGTAGATTCTGCAGTTGCCAGAAATCTTCCATCAAAGGAAAGTCCGCCATAATAGGCGCCACCCTCAAACAGTGTGGTAATTTCTCCGCTACTAAGATTCTTTTTCATGACTTTGCCGCAACCATCCCATGCGTTTATCTTGCCTGCAGCTTGTCTTCCGCATGTTGAATATAAGAGAACTGGATAATTTTCAGCATATACAAATCGTGGTACAAATCCCCCCTGAATTTCCATAGTGGGCTGTGCAGTATCGTTTAATGGACAAACAAAAATATTGGCCTCGCCATTTACCGGAGGATCTTCAGTTATTCCGGTGTTATAGGCGACTATAGCTCCATCCGGAGAAATAACCGGCATAACCGCACCACTGGTAGCAGCTATTGCAGTGATTTTGGGGTTCTCTTCAGAAAAGTCAATAAAGTGAATCTTATTATTAAAAATGAACACTGCTTTAACTTTGCGGGTGTTGCAAAATGACTGTATCTGCTCGTTTGTGACGCAGATACGGACTTCACAGAATGAAGCTATCGGGAAAATAAGAACAGAACACAACAAAACAAACAGCATGGATATTTTCACAACTATTCTCCTTTAATATCGCCTGACCCGCAGCGTCCTTCAGACTCAACTCCCTATTCGAAAAATAATCAGTAATAAATCATCTATCAAATATTAATGAGTTCTTTGCAACCTGCCAAGAATCTGGTGCCCCTCATAGTGTTCCGGACTAATCCTGAGCAGTTCCCTGAAAACTTCGCTGGCTTTATCAATCTGATCTGAATAAAAATAGGAGATACCCAATCCATATAGTGCTTCAGTATCTGAGGGTACACTGGACAATGCAACCTGATATTCATTGATCGCTTTAGGATAATTCTTTCTCTTTATGTATAGTGCCCCAAGATTTTTATTCAGGTAAGTCAATTGTGGATAATGTTTCTTCAATCGAAGAAGACTCTTTAGAGCTGCGTCCGGATTACCTGTTGCATCCAAAGCGATCGCCCGGTTTCCATGTGCCTCTATAAATGATGGATTAAGCTCGATTGCCAGATTGAATTGCTTTAAAGCCAGATCAGGCCAGTTGTTGGCCAGATAAAAGTTTCCAAGATTATATCGAATGGATGCCTCCACTGCCGGAATATCCAAATCAGCCAGATCATATAATGTTGTATCAGTGATCAGGTAACGGCTTTTATACCAGGAATCACTCATATATTCACCTTTCCTCAAGGTTTCTATATTCAGCCTGGTGGTTCCATCATCATACCTTAAAAAAAAGTGGCCTGGAGCAAGTACTCCATTTAGCGGCAGGTTCAAATTTTCTCCCAAAAGTAGGAAAATCAATGAGATACTGAGACAGGAGCCCTCCCTGTTATTAAATGCCAGATGAGGGAAAACACTCTGAAGCTTATCCGGTGTCGGTTGGAATCTTATGTTCCATTTATTAAAAACCAGGTCTTTGAGTTTATCAAGATTTCTGAGCGGGTCATCGTCATTCAATTTTTCAGATAATATCACTTTAGTGGCACTGTCAAGCTTTCCAAAGAATAATTTACCTGATCCAATGAGGGAATCGGGGAGTATCGCAGCTTCTTCCTGAATAATTCTGTCGATAACTGATGATAACTTTTTATCTGTACAAAGTGATTTTGACGAATTGTTAAGATCTTTCAATTCAGATTTCGAACCGGAACCGTTTTGACAGGTAGTCAGAAGGATAAGAACAAGCGATAATACCGCAGTCCCATTGCACTTCAGAATATTACTCATAAGGGATTTTTCAGCTCCTGTATGCTCCGGTGAGATATTTCACAAGCACCATCAAGACTCTTATTCCGTAGGTCACAGGATTCAAATAGGAGGTTTCCTGTGCATAGCGGGTGGGGATCGGATATTCATCAATTCTTAAACCGTTAGCACAGGCAGATGCGATGATCTCCAGATCAATATCAAAGCTTCTGCTCAAATTATCAAATGAGATGGTATCGAGTGTGTTACGGCTGTATATTAAAAAACCACTGTGATAATCAGTTAAGTGCATTTTAAAAACGAAGTTTTCCAATTTGACAAGACATAAGCCAGCGAGGTATTTATAAAGAGGCATTCCGCCGCTGAGTGCAGTTCCTGAACTGATCCTGGAACCCTGTATCAGGTCGATCTCATTTTTTTCCATAACATTAATCATCTCCGGGATGGATTCCGGAGGATACTGCTCATCCGCATGTAAACAAACCGCAAAGTTGCACCCGTCATTTTTACAAAGACCCAGACCTGCCTTTACAGCCGCCCCATATCCACGGTTTATGCTGAAATGAACCGGTTTAATCTGTGGAAACTGAACTTTGAGATTTTCAACTATCTGTTTTGTAGAATCGACAGACCCATCATTAATAATGTAAATATGATGAATTTTTTTCCATAGCTGTAAAGGGATTCTTGTTATCACATTGTTGAGGTGCGCGGCAGCATTGTATGCTGGGATAAATATGGAGATCTTTTTTGTCATATAAGTAAAAAAATGGAGTAATTTCTTATTATTAAAATTCCTAACTACTCAGGTATTGCCCGAATAAAAATATCTAATCGGAAAAAACAGGAACTAATAAAAAACAATATTTAACGGAACAATTGGAAAAGTAATAATTAAACGAAGAACAGAAATTATGGAAAAGAATTTGTGGTTTTCTCCATTTTCTGTCTGATCAGGTACTATTTATGATCATCACTGCTTGTTTTTTAGCAACTTATTAACTCTGATTGTTTCTTTCTAATTATACATTTGTTCCTTATTAGATATTTTTCTGAATAGTTATGAATAATCTTCTTTAATTGCTGTTGGGCTATAATTTCTTAGATAATGCTCAATAGTAACCCGAAGTGCATCTCTCAGATTCGTTTTCGGTTTCCATTCCAGCATGTTTTGAATTTTTGAGATATCCGGAACCCGCCGGTCACAATCTTCGTATCCTTCTCCATAGAAATCCCGGGAAGAAACCGTTAGGGTTCCTGCAGAAAATGAGTTTGGGGCTATCTGCTGGAATAGTTCTATCATAAGATTCGCCAGATCCTTAATGCTGATTTCATTTTCCGGATTTCCAATATTAAAGATCTGCTGCCTGGATTTTGGATTTTTAAGTATCAGTTCTACTGCATCCACCGCATCGCTGATATATGTGAAGCACCTCCGGCTTAGCCCATCATCAACCAGTTTGAGCGGTTTATTAAAAAGCAATGATTCCATGAAGCAGGCAAGTACTCTGGGAATTCCTTCACCATCGATTCCCGGTATATAGTCCATCCCTGGGCCGATGAAGTTAAAAGGTCGTACGATGGTGTAATCGAGTCCATATTCGAAACCATACGCATAAATAATGCGTTCCAGTAACTGTTTTGCTGCGGCATAACTCCATCTCTGGGCCAGGACCGGGCCCATTATCAGATTGGTTTGATCCTCTTTTAAGATATAATCATCCATTTTTTTACTGCTGGTTAAACCTGCCAGGGTTTTTCCATATACTTCGCAAGTTGAGAACTGAATGATTCTGCAATTATAATCGCAGCACAATTTTATGATATCTATAGCGTTTGTGAAGTTGGTTGTAATTACATCGACAGGTCTGGTATTGTAAAGGGATGGGTTGCACAATGCGACAAGTGAGATTACGGTTCCACATTGAGCGAGAATTTCTTTCATTCTGGAGGAGTCGGTGATATTCAGGTTGTAAAAACTGAAGGCACTGTTATTTTTCAGATGTTTAATTCTGGACTCCGATATATCTATTCCGTAAATTTGATAATCGGTGGTGGAGAGAAGTCTTTCAACTATGTGTGATCCAATAAAACCGCTGCATCCGGTGATGGCGATATTTTTTGATTTTGTCGGTTCTGTCATAAAGTACCTGTAAGTAGATGTTTCATATGGTTGAAATATAGTTGTGTTTATTGAGAGACTGCTTGAAAACTTCCGATATTGGTACACCTCGGAGGAGTAATTTCGATTAAGATGTGGATTTCTTCATTGTATTACATACACTGGTAAATGAAAACTGGATAGCAGGCTTTTTTAATGAAGTTGCTTTCCAGTTCATTGAAAAAACTTCATAAACAAATAAATTTTCGTTTCCGGCTTTGGGCTGTCCTCTCAGAAAAAAAAGAAATCCTTTGACTTAGCTGTTTTTTCCAGTTATATTTGGAACCGCTTTTCTGATCTGGCTGGTATTGATGGATAAGCAAAAAAAATTAAATTTGACATCTTATTAAATTAGAAGTATATTAAGAGTCTGTTTGATAAAATTTAGTTCTTTGAAAGTCTGGATGTGTGAGAGAGAGGTTCTCTGAAAGAACTTTTGATTAAATAACGAGTAAGATTAAATTCTTCATATACGGAGAGTTTGATCCTGGCTCAGAACGAACGCTGGCGGCG
>JAEZKP010000003.1 GCA_023436145.1 Fibrobacterota bacterium
CATTTCTGCAAACCGCAGACATTCTTTCTATCTTTGGTGATGATAGCGGTGCTGATCCAAAAACTCTATACCGGGAATTTATCCGCCAAGGTGTAGAGAACCTGCGCTCCGATGAGCATTTTTTTAAGCTTATTAAAGGATCTAATAAAGATAAGCAGGACAGGCACGAGCCAGGTTACTGGGTGATTGGCAGTACTGGATTTGTCAAAGATGCTATCGAGCGGGATATTCAAAGAAGAATCAGGGTTGCGCAATACAAATTAAGTGGCTGGGATCTGGAAAAACTGGCCATTTTTGTGGCATCCCTGAAAAAAGTGGACATAGCTGACCTGAGAACAAGAGGTTACCGGAATTCTTTATCTGATGCACGTAAATTGTACTGTTATCTGGCTATCCGGGTACTGGAGATGAGTAGTATCAGTACTGCAAACCGATTAAACATAAGCAGTACTGCAGCAGGACGTCTGGCCAGGCAGGGGAAAATTATTGCAGAACAAATGCAGCTGGTAATCCCGGATGATCCTTCGGTACAAATTTCTATGGAAAAAAACGGGTAGATCTGAGAATCCCTATATCAGATTAATCATTAAAAGTAAATTGAGATACAGAATAACAGAAAATGCAAAGATAGTATCTCAATTAGTATTTATTCGTGTCTGTCTAAAACTTTTATGAAGAAGGTAGAAACTTTGTCAGGCTGTATCCTCATAATAACTTAATTTTAAGGGATGGATTCCACAGATAAACCTGCCCTCCGGTTTTTCTCAAGTAAAATGGAAGTTTCTAAACAGACTTTTAAAGAAGAATTGAAAAGGGAAGTATGTTAAACTGATCTAAGGGGCGGAGGAAAAAAAGAAATAAAAGATTTATTAATGGTTTCCTCCGTCACTATATGAGAGAAAAAAACTGAAATTATCTGCAAATATTCAGCTTTATTTCGTATTCATTGCGAAAATAAAATCTATGTATGGAGAAACTGAAGTTTTTTCATCTCCTACTGCAAACTCATTCAGATCGATTCCAAAATCAAAAAACAGAAATTTGGCTTTGGGTGGATTAATTCGAACTCCGACATTGGTGTTCAAGTAAAACTGACCATCAGCATGATTGGTAAATGAAGTTCCAGCTTCCCAGATTATTGACCACATTTCATGCGGAGAACTCATCAGCCCAAAATCAGCACCAATGGAAAAATAATCACCAATCTGAGTATGTGGGGTGATATTAAATTGAAAAGAACTCGATCGGTTACCAACCAACCCTATAGTTAAAAATGCTCCAAGTCTTGGAGTAGCATAATTGGGAATCCCATGCTTTCCTCCCCCAAGATGAGGCATGAAGGAGTAAGCCATACCTGCACCAACAGCCATATTATCCAACAAGCCATATTTTGCACCGAAATTGATCCTTCCAATATTATCAAAAATGGAAGCCTGAAGCTGCAATTTGGCAGGTAATGCAAACGATATCTCATGAAGCCCGATCACCAGATGGTATGCTGGATTGACATACGGTGTGGGAGTATACATGAGATGAGTCGGTTTTGATGGTCTGATGGTTTGGGAAATCGAAACTGTGGCAATCAAAAAAATGCTTTCTATTCCAATAATAAGCTTTTTTCTCATGGGTAGCCCTTCGAAATAAAAGAATTTAACAGTATAATTTTATACTGTCATAAATATAAATCTCACATATTTCTGAAATATATTCATTAAAAATATATTTATACGTTTAATACAGTCAAAAGTGAGTCTGCATTTTAGGAAAAATGGGGTTTTAAACTGGGGACATGTGGAATCAGGGACGGAGGAACTTTTTTAGCCAAAAAAGGTAGAAATTTTTCCTCCGTCCCCGGAAGAAATCTGATCCAGCAAAGCTCACTCTATACTCTCTGCCCTGCTTACCATATCGCTTAATCTTCGCAATACCCTGTCCACTCCTTCTCCGGTCACTGCACTCATTATTAACCAATCTTCTGGCAACTTCAAATGATTCTCTGCCGGGAGAAGGTCGCTCTTGGAGAGAATAAAACACTTCGGCTTGGAAACCAGCTCTTCACTATAGTGTGCCAGTTCTTTAAGTAGTACCTGTGCATCAGCCAGCGGGTCAGATGAAGTGGCTTCAACCAGAATAGCAAGTGTCTTTGTGCGCTCGATATGTCTTAAAAATCGAATCCCCAGGCCCTTTCCTTTATGACAATCTTCGATCAGACCTGGAATATCTGCTACTACAAAAGAATCATAACCACCAGAGATCTTTACTATACCCAGATTGGGTTTAGTGGTGGTAAAAGGGTAATCTGCGATCTTGGGTCTGGCATGTGATATTTTAGAAAGAAATGTAGATTTCCCGGAATTTGGTCTGCCCACCAGGCCCACATCAGCCAGTATTTTGAGCACCAATCGAAGATTTTTCTCCTCACCCGGTTTTCCAGGCTCTGAATGATCGGGGTTGGGGTTTCTGGGGGATGCCAAAACTCCGTTGCCTCTACCTCCTCTACCTGCTCTGGCAATTAATACCGGAGTATCTTCCTGTAAACAATCCACTAACAGCTCGCCACTATCCTTGTCATAAATTACAGTACCCAGAGGAACTTTGATTATTATGTCCTCACCATTTTTACCTGCTTTATTTGAGCCC
Organism: Fibrobacterota bacterium; assembly: GCA_023436145.1. Lineage (GTDB taxonomy): Bacteria > Fibrobacterota > Chitinivibrionia > Chitinivibrionales > Chitinispirillaceae > JAAYPC01. The sequence continues at coordinate 2,641 of JAEZKP010000003.1, forward strand.
TTTCCATGGGCTCCGCGATCTGCTTTATAGTGTTGATGATATGCAGCATCCTCGAGGGTGTGGATCTGTCTGGACCCACTAACATAAATGTGTCCTCCTCTACCACCATCACCTCCATCGGGTCTTCCTTTTGGTTTGTATTTTAAACGCTCATAAGAAAAACATCCGTTTCCACCATCCCCTGCCTTCACAAAAATCGTTGTTTCATCAATAAACATTAAAAAGATTCCTTACTGGTATATGGACTTAAGCAGAAGAACTCGAGCTTGTTGAGGATTTCGAACTTCCGGTTGATGAGGAGCTTGATGAGCTGCTATCAGAGCTGGCTGAGCGTTTATAGGAATCAGAACGGTAATCGGTAATGTAAAAACCGCTCCCTTTAAACAGAAACCCTGCACCAGGAGAGAAAAGACGTCTCACTTTGCCATCGCAACCCGGGCGTGTACAAGCCGTTAATGGTTCAGCACTGATACTCTGGAACTCTTCAAAGATATGGCCACATTTTTGACATTCATATTCATAGGTCGGCATACGCAACTACTCCTTTAACACGAAATGTAAAATTTACATACTAAATTCCGGCGTATATCGGATCTGAAAAATAATACCTGTAAAATTCAGAATCAATGCACAAACAAAGGCTGTTCCGGTTAACTATAATGGTTCAGCATAAAGATCATAATCTGAAGCTCCTATTATTTTAACCTTGGAAATAGTACCAGGAGAAAAATTACCACTGGTTAAAAGCACTTTCCCGTCTACTTCCGGAGCATCATACTGTGATCTGGCCTCGAAATTGAAATCAGGGTCATCACTGACATTATCGATTATTACCTCAAGTGTTGAGCCGATCCTGGATTCCAGTATTTCTCTACTGATCTCTCGCTGCACTATCATCAGCTCTTCACATCTTTTCACTGCTGTAGTAATCTTTGGGCGTGGTCTCATTTCAAATGCTTTGGTACCCTGTTCGGCAGAGAATGGAAAAACCCCCAGTTTATCAAAGCGGGCGAACTCTATAAAACTGACAAGTTCCTTGAAATGGATGTCGGTTTCTCCGGGGAAGCCAAGAATGAAAGAACTTCGAATTGAGGCATCTGGTACCAGAGTCCGTATATTCTCAATCAGCTTGTAGATATCCTTAGTTAAGGGCGATCTGTTCATGGAGCGAAGTATGGGTTCTGAGATATGCTGCAAAGGGATATCAAAATAGGAGCAGAGTCGGGGCTCTTTAGAAATGAGATTAAGCAAGGAGTCATCTACATATCTGGGGTGCAGATACATGCAACGGATCCAGGGAAATTCTGTTTTTGCCAGTAATCGCTCAAGTAAAGCAGTGAGTGTGGAGCCGCGCTCCCTGCCAAAAAATGAGCTGTCCTGAGCAACCAGTATAAGCTCCCTTACCCCGTTTTGGTAAAGCCATCTGGCCTCATTGATTATCTCCTGAGGTTGTCTACTTACAAAACTTCCTCGGATATCGGGAATGACACAGAATGTACACCCATGTGAACATCCTTCTGCGATTTTTAAGTACTGAGTCCCTTGCAACCCAGAAAGTTCTCTTTGGAAAGCAGATGGCTTCATTTGTTTGTAAAGTTGGAGCAGGAGCTCCTGCCAATCATTTACTCCTACCCATAAGTCAACTTCTGGAAATTGATTCGCAACCTGCTTACGGTATCTTTCAGAGAAACAACCGCTGACAATCAAGGTCTGACAACGTCCGTTATTTTTATGGGATGCGGCTTCCAGAATAGTTTCAATAGCCTCTTCCTGTGCTTCTCTGATAAATGCGCAGGTGTTAACTATTATTATATCTGCAACTTCAGGCTTTTTTGTTAATTCAAAACCAGCAGATCTGAAAAGATACCATATTCTTTCACCGTCGATAATGTTTTTACTGCAACCAAGGTTGTATAAAGCTACTAGTGACATAAATAAAGAAGGGGTTTGCGATTGCAAAACCCCATATTTCTATTTTGAAAAAGTTATAACTTAGATCACCATTCGTCATCCAGAGGTACTTCTGCAGTTCCGCCTGATGCAGGGGTAGCAGCAGGTGCAGTCGCTGCGGGCTCTACAGGAATGGAGGGTGCTGGAGTGACCGAAGGAGGAGGTGGGTAATTTACAGCTGGTGTACTTTGTTCTGAAACCGCCGGATAAGTTACAGCAGCAGGAGTATTCTGTTCCTGAACCGGTGGATAAGTCTGATAGTTCTGGTATGAGGGGGTGCTATTAAAATCGGAAGCCGGGGTGCTTTCACCAAAACCGCTTCCTTGAATTCCAACATTGTCATTGGATTTGTTGTCTACCCAGAATTCATAACCCATGGGTTTGAGAATTTCATCTCCAAAAGTTCTGGCAGCTGAAATTTGAGCAAAACGTCCGATGCGAATTCTGTAATAGGTACCAAAGAGTTGGGGAGTCGGATTTTGCACTTCTGCTACGTAAGCAGGATAACCTTTGGCCTCCAGCTGTTCAACTAAATGCTCTGCCAGCGATCTGGAGCCGACAGTGGATACTTGTACCACATATCTTCCATTGCTTGTGAAATGAGAAGCATCTGCAGTGGCAGCCGTGTTTTTGTAACTGGATGGCTTTTCCTGTGGTACAGCAGGGGCAGTAGAAGAAGCTGATGACTCGGGAATGCTGGAATCTTCTTTATAAAATTCCTCAAAAATATCTGCAGTTGAAGACTGTGATTGAACAGTTTTTTTTGCAGACTGTGAAAATTCGGTGTCACTTTGTACTTTTTTCTTTGCACAACCTATTATAACCACAACTATAAGAATTCCGGCAAGGAGCTTTCCGCGAAGCATCATTCCTCCTTTAAAATGTCAACTTGGCCGTTCTGCTGTATTCAGTGTATTTACCAGATACTAAATTTACAATATTGGGAAACTTATTTCCATTAAATTTTTCAATGATTTATATGCTTACCAGATAAAGCCGTGACTTATTCGTTTTTTAAACCGCCTTATCAGATTTAATTATTTCTTTTTTATATTAAAAGAATTCACAATACGTTTCTTTAGGGAAAAAAATTGTATCGAAATCGGAATTTTATTAATATTTGCCTGATTAATGGAAATGATTTTCGCACAGTATTCAAATTTGAACTTTACCGCTGTTTTCACTCTTAAATTATATCAGCAAAACATAAGCCTGAAGGTAGGCCTAAAGAATGCCTTTGGTTGATGGAAGTGAATCGCTTGCTAAAGGATTAATGCTGCAGGCTTCAGAAAGTGCGCGGCCAAAAGCCTTAAAAATCGCTTCAATTGCATGATGACTGTTTCTGCCCCGGATTAAATCAACATGAATTGTACATCTGGAATGATCTGTAAATGCCTTGAAAAAATCTTCAATAAGATCGCAGTCAAAATTCCCGATCTGCCGATCTGTAAGTCCCACATTATATACAAGATTAGGCCTTCCGGCAATATCCAGACAAACTCTTGCTAAAGACTCATCCATTGGAATAAAGCTGAATGCATATCTTTTAATACCTTTACAATCCCCAAGTGCCTTATGTAAAGCCATTCCCAGGCATATGCCTATGTCCTCCACACTGTGATGAAAATCTACTTCTATATCTCCCTTACAATGTAGCTTGAGATTAAAAAAACCATGTCTGGAAAAAAGAGACAACATGTGGTCTATAAAACCATTTCCGCTCTCAATTTCGTAACTCCCGCAGCCATCCAAATCTATTTCAACTGTAACATCGGTTTCGTTTGTTTTCCGGTTGATAACTGCTTTTCTATTCATTTGATAACTGCCCTGTTTGATATTTAAGTTCAACTTTTATAATGTTCTTTTAGATCCTGGACAATCCGGGTAATTTTTTTTTCAAGTTCATTAAGCTCCAATAATAGATAGACTATTAAAAAAAGGATTCCAAATATGGCTAAAATGAAAAAAAAGGTCCACATAGCTGTATCCCAGGGTTAAATCTGTAAAATATTAAAGGGAACTGTTAAAAAAAAGTGAGTAAAAATTTTTTTCAAGCTGTATTTGAAGATCTTCTACTTTGATGGTGAGCAATCTGGCAAGTTCCCTGGCTGTATATTCAAGAAGAGCAGGGCGGTTTCGTTCTCCCCGGAAAGGCACTGGTGAAAGATATGGTGAATCAGTTTCAATCAAAATTCTTTCAAGGGGAACCGATGGAACAACTTCTCTGACTTGTGCATTTTTAAAAGTAATTATCCCTGAAAATGAGATATAAAAACCCGCATCAATTATAGCTGTCATATCATTAAAAGAACCAGTAAAACAATGAAACAAAACCCGTTTTACACCGATACCACGACATATCTCAACGACTCTTTTCTCTGAACCGCGTGAGTGAACTACTACCGGTATGTTCAGCTTCTCAGCTAATTCCAGCTGCATTTCAAAGAATGGAAGCTGCTTCTCCAGGGGAGGATACCTGGGGTTGGTACTATCAAGACCGATTTCACCCAAAGCAATAATACGAGGCTCTTTTAACAAATGCTGCAAACTTGAGTGCCAGTCAGTAGCCTGACTGGTCACATCAAAAGGAGAGATACCAACTGCTCCGTAAATATGATCTGAACTTTTACATTGTTCGACTACAGCGATACCGGTTTGTATGTCTGTGGCAGTCGAAACGATTATCTCTACAGATGAATTACAGGCATCCTGTACCACATTTCTGAGAGAGTCTGTGTCATATTCAAAAAGATGCGCATGCGTGTCAATCCACATAATTGAGCTACTTATTAAAGGCGCTCTTTAAAAACAGAATTCCACTTCGAGAGTGTCCAGATAATCGGTTTTCCGCTTTTATCCAGTTTGAATGCAACTATTCCTGTCCCATTTACAACAATAGGTTTTCCTTTGAAGCTATACTTGACTGTTGAGTTGTTTCCCACGTGTACATTAAAGCTGTCTCTGGCGGTAAAAGTACGGCTTTGGTTTTTTGCTATGATATTTTTCCATGAAGTACCATCTGCAAAGACCTGAATCCATGCGGAATCACTGATCACATCCAGTTTTAAACTCAGCATGCCAGTGGTATCCTTCAGGGAATCGGTAGCCAGACCAATACTGTCGGCCACCTGCACTGGTGCTCCGGAAAACAGACTGTCTTCTGCAAGAGAATCACTGAGGCCATCCTGTGACAATGATACCCCAGCCACAGAATCGGGTCTGGTAATCAGATCGTTGGAGGAGGAGATCCAGCCTTTTTTGTTTGCCAGAAAACTGAACCCTGCCAACAGTGCTATTAAAATCAAAACGACAATCAGCATGGGACTTTTGACCTCTTCTTTGTCCTTCATGCTTACCGTAATTTTGGAAGAGGTATCTTTTTCAATGCTCATACCCCTCTCCATATAGAATTTTTTAAGAATCTCCTCTGAATCCAGAGATAAGTATTTAGCTAATGAACGAAGATATACTCTGACGTAGGGGTCAGCTGGCAGAGCTTCATACTCACTGGCTTCCAATGCTTTTATATATTTAACATTAAGCTTAAGATCTTTGGCAATGGTCTCCACGGTTATTCGCCGGGTTATTCTTTCTTTACGGAGTATGTCTCCAACCCGATCCCTGGATGGGTCCGCGGTGTTGAGGTCCGTTTCAATCTTCTCAGACATTTGAGCATTCCTTTCGGAAGATGAATTCGTTAAACAGGTTGATCGTTCCGGAAACCGGCAGTCCGACCACATTATAATAACAACCATCGATTCTATCTATAAAAATCATAGCCTTACCTTGAATTGCGTAACTTCCGGCTTTATCCTGATACTCCGGAAAAGACAGATATTGCTCTATTTCCTGATCTGAAATGTTTCGAAAATAAACATCTGTACTTACCGCGTTTGTTCTGCAGAAATTTTCTTTGGCACAAAGCAGCGCAACTCCAGTAATTACTCTATGCTTCTTTCCGGAAAGATCTTTAAGCATTTGAAATGCATTGTCATAATCAGCAGGCTTGCCTAAAATAACCGAATTATTCACTACAACTGTATCTGCACTTAAAACCAAAGCTTCAGGGTTATTTTCCGAAACTCTTTTAGCTTTTATTATTGCTAATTTTTGCAAAGACTCGTTAAGGTGACCAGAGTCCAGATATGATTCTTCATTAATTTCTGCTGGAACAATTGTTTTAAAAGAAAACCCCATCAATGAGAGAATTTGTTTCCGACGGGGAGAGCCGGATGCCAGTATAACAGTTTTGCCGGGATTAAGCCAGTTTGTCATAAATATAATTAAGCCGCTGATGTAGGGGCAATTTCTCCAGATAGGAATCAAACCAGTTGATTGTGTAATGTCATGCGAAATTCTCTATAAATATTATATAATACAAAATTTAAATATACCATTGTGATATTTAAGGTGAAAGAGTAATGTTTGGAAGTCCGGAATTCCCGTTTGCCACTATCAGAGATAATTATTAAAATTCCAAATTCTCCCGGAGACTCATTTAATTCCAAAAACTTACATAAAATATACTGAAAAAAACGGATCATATCTGTTGATTTACGAATCCTCTGATTTTATTTTAATGTTATTATGAAAACTGTCCATTATAATCCAGAAACACCAAACCAGTTAATGCGCCGCATTATAGAGACGGATTTATAACTATTGGAGCGAGATCATAACCATCTTTTAATAATCAGGAAAGCCCGCTTCAAAAAAGCGGGCTTTTTTTTTGTTTTTTAGTTGGAGAGAATATGGAAATTGGTGAGTTATTCCGGGACCGGAATCTGGTCCCGGTGTCCCGTAAAAGACTCTTTTCTGAAAATGTTTACTTATTCATCCCTGAAAATATCAGGAAGAAAATTGCTTTAGCATACTTAAAAAACAGACCAGAAAGAGACAAAAATGGACATTGATACAATTGCATTAGAAGAAAAATATTTGGTTAATTTTTATAAAAAGAGACCTCTGGTTATAGAAAGTGGTTATGGAGTAAAGGTAAAGGATGTATCCGGAAAAGAATACCTGGATTTTACTTCAGGGTGGGCTGTGACCTCTTTGGGACACTCTCATCCAGTGATAATTGATGCTTTGGTTGAACAAGCCAAAAAAATCATTCACAACCCAGATTCAGGCATGACATATTCACCACCCAGAGCAAGATTGTTACTGGAATTAAAAAAAATCCTGCCTGGCTGTCTTGAAAAAGTGTTTTTTACCAATAGTGGATCTGAAGCAAATGATGCATCAATTAAGCTGGCCAGAAAAATTACACAAAGAAGAAAAGTAATATCCGCAAACAAAAGTTTTCATGGAAGGACGATTGGTACTGTATCTGCCACCGGTCAGTATTCTCATCGGAACAGATTCAATGTACTAATCCCTGATTTCCAGTTTGTCGATTATGGCTGCTGCAAACAGATAAAAGAGGCCCTTGATTCTGATACTGCTGCAGTGATAATTGAACCGATTCAGGGGGAAGGTGGTGTGATAGTACCCGAACCAGGCTATCTGGAAAAGATAAGTGATAGCTGCAGGGATAATGGCACCTTGCTTATAGTGGATGAAATCCAGACAGGCTTTTTCAGAACAGGACCGGCTTTTATTAGCAGTAATAAAAATATCAAAATTGATTTTTTGACTATGGCCAAAGGTATAGCTGGGGGGTTTCCATTTGGTGCTGTAGCCGTATCCAAAGAAATTGCCTCAAAAATCGAATATGGTGATCATGGCGGAACTTACATAGGAAATCCATTAGGATGTGCAGTCGCAGGTGCTGTAATAAATTTTATGATTAATAGCAGGATAAGTTCAAACGTAAATAAAATTTCAGGGCTGATATTTGATACTCTTTATCAATGGAAATGCAACTGTCCCGGGTTTATTGCGGATGTGCGGGGAGCTGGACTACTGATTGCCCTGGAATTCACAAATGAATCCAGCGCTTCAGCAGTCGTGCAATCTGCATTGAAAAAAGGACTTATCTTAAACTTGATTCATGGAAAGATTATAAGATTGTTTCCTGCACTCATTATCAGTGAACAGGAAATAATGCAGGGTCTCTCTATTATGAAATCTTCAATTGAAGAGGTAATCAAAAGACAGGTGATCATTTAATTTCTGACAGGGGCTGCCTTATGCATGCCCCTGCAAATCCATGGTTAATGTCTTAGTAAACCTCGCCCTCCACTTGCACCCCTTTTTCATATTTTGCTCTGGAACGCACCCCACCTTTTTCTTTATACATGAAGCGGTCCCCTTCGTAGTTTCCGTCCTTATAAAAACCACTTTCCTCTTTTTTGCCATTCTTAAAATAGGTGGTATAGGGACCATTCAACACATTCATTTTGTAATTGAGCTCTGATTTCATCTTTCCATTTTCAAACCATTCCTGCTCTGGGCCTTCCTTGTCTCCGTTGACATATGTTTTAAGGAATTTTTTGGCTCCTGATGGAAAATAGGTTATTTCCTGTCCATCTTTTTTTCCTGCTTTGTAGGTGACCTCTGTTTGTACTGAGCCGTCTTGGAAATAAGTCTTAAACTGACCTTCTGGTAAAGAATCTACAAAATTAGCTTCACTCAATATTTTTCCATCCTCATACCAGGACTTTTCCGGACCATTTTTTTTACCTGATTTATAATAACTCTCTTTATATTTTGCTCCACTGGCATAATAAATTGTCTGAGTGCTGTCAGGGAGTCCATCTTTAAAATACGAATCTGATTGTATTTGACCATTAGGGTGATAAAAGGTTGTGCGGATGATATTTTTTTGTGATCCTTTATAGTAAATGACCTTTTTGTCTTTTCCATCGGGATATTTTTCCTGTACCAGTTGCTGAATTGTGTTGTTATCTCCACAACCGATTAAACCAATCACTATTGCTGCAATACCAAAGATCTTCAATTGCATGGAATGACTCTCCTTTTTAAGATGAAATTGCCATCAGTGCAAGAATCTAAATTAATATGTTTATGGGTTCCAGTCAAACAGGATGCCTGCCGGGGGCAGATACTATTTTAACATCATTTTATTAAATTTCCTTTAACCTGAGCCGAAGAACTGATATTTCTATAAAGACGCAAATTCCATTTCAGGAGAAAAAATTGAAATTTCATCCCTGCATTGATATCCACCAGGGAAAGGTGAAGCAGATTGTAGGCAGCAGCCTTTCTGATAATGAAAATGAGCTGGTTACCAATTTTCAAACTGATCTCAATCCGGCTTATTACGCGGAAATTTATAAAAAAGACAAGCTTACAGGTGGCCATGTCATTATGCTTGGTGCTGGAAATGAAAATGCAGCAATACAAGCTTTAAAAGCTTATCCTGGCGGTCTTCAGGTAGGAGGAGGTATTAATCCCCAAAATGCTTCTATCTATCTTGATGCTGGCGCGTCTCATGTGATCGTTACTTCATATGTTTTCAGCGAGGGGAAGCTGCAATGGGAAAAACTAAGCCAACTATCCCAAATCGTGGGCAAAAATCGACTGGTATTAGACCTTAGCTGTAAGAAAAAGGGTGGTGAATACTTTGTGGTGACTGATCGGTGGCAAAAATTTACACAGATTTCGCTTTCCAATGAAACTTTTGCTCTCTTATCACAGTATTGCGATCAATTCCTTATTCACGCTGCTGATGTGGAAGGGAAGAAAAGTGGAATAGATGAAGAGCTTGTATCTCTTTTGGCCCGGTGCTCACCGATTGCAGTTACCTATGCCGGAGGAGTGAATTCTATTAGTGATCTGGAGCTTATCAGAGATTCGGGTAATTTCAGAGTAGATGTGACTGTGGGGAGCGCGCTGGACCTTTTTGGCGGCAATTTAAATTATAGGGATGTCGTTTCATGGTTTTGCCAAAACATTCAATGAGAATCCTAACTCTCTGTCTTCTGCTCTGTTTCTTTGGTGCTGGCTGTAAAATCAAACCGGAATTAGCAAAAAAGAAGTATTTCCGTATGGATACCATCACCGAAGTTACCCTTGTTGTTAAAGATAAAAAACAGATACAGCAGTGCTGGAATTCCATAGATTCCCTTTTGAAAAACTGGGAGGACCGTTTTTCGGTAGAGGGATCTTTGTCCGAAGTTCGAAATCTTAACGAACGGAAAAAAAATATAATGCCGGTCAGTTCACAACTCAGAGATATGCTGCGTACGGCAATAAATTACGGTGATACTCTTGATGGTGGATTTGATCTGACGATATTGCCAATCAAACAGCTCTGGGGGTTAGGAGAGAATTCTACAGAGAAACAACCTCTACCCTCTGCACAACAGGTGCAGTCTGCACTGGAAAAGGTTGACTACACGAAGGTAAAAATAGTCAATGACTCAGTTTATTTCTCCTCAGAGGAAACACAAATTGATGTGGGTGGAATAGCCAAGGGATATGTATTACGGGAAATAAGAAATCTGCTTGACAGGTACGGGGTAGAGAATTATCTGGTCTCAGCCGGGGGAGATATTATTGCAAATGGAAAAAGAATTGATGGCAAGCCCTGGAAGGTCGGTATACAACATCCCAGAAATCAGGGGATACTTGGTTCTGTAGAACTTGATAGTGGATCTATTGTTACAAGCGGAGACTATGAGCGATGCCGGATAATTGAGGGAAAAAGATATCACCATCTGTTTGATACCAGAACCGGTTATTGCGGTCAACAAAATCAGAGCTTGACAATATATGGGCCGGATCCAGTGGAAGCAGACATAATGAGCACTGGCTTATTCAGCAGACCTGCAGAGCAAATCATTGAATTTGTAAATACCCGCCCCCGTTTTGAGTGTCTGGTGGTTGATTCTTGCGGTAAAGTCTTCAAAAGCAATGGGTGGTTTACCAGAGTTACAATCTTTGAAGAAAACTGATCCGCGGGATCAGTAATTTTTAAGATAATCATAAAGTGCTATCAACCGAGGTATGTTCCGCTCGAACTCGCTAAGGAAAAGGCTGTTGGGACCATCACAGAGTGCGCTGTCCGGTTGTGGATGCACCTCAAAGAACAACCCGTCAACTCCAACCGACAAAGCAGCTTTTGCCAGAGGTATGGCTAAATCTCTGTTTCCTGAGGAGTATCCCTGACCTGCTCCCGGTTGCTGAACACTATGAGTGGCATCAAAGATAAGAGGTTTGCCAAAACTTCTCATTGTGGCAAAACCTGCAAAATCAACTACTAACCGGTTATATCCAAAAAAAGTGCCCCGTTCGGTAAGCCAGGTATTTTCACCTGCCTTCTCAAGTGAGTATTTCATCTCCTGTGGAGAGATAAACTGCCCTTTCTTGATATTGACAATTTTTCCAGTCTTTCCTGCACTGATAAGTAAATCGGTTTGCCGGCAGAGAAATGCCGGTATTTGCAGAACATCAACCACCTGGGAGGCTTCGGTTATCTGAGACACCTCATGTATATCTGTCAATAATGGCAGTCCGGTCTCCTCTTTGACATTCCGTAATAACTCCAGTCCTTCAGCCTCTCCCGGACCTCTGAAAGAATTAAGGCTTGTGCGATTAGCCTTATCATAAGATGCTTTGAAGATAATGTCTACCTGGTGTTTATTGGAAAGGCGGGCAAGAGTCGAGGCAATCTGAAGAGTAGTCTCACGGTTCTCCAGAACGCAGGGACCTGCTATAAAAAAAAGCCTGGGTTTTGAGGCGTTGCTATATCTGAAAATGGAAGCGGATTTTTTCATGGTTCTCCTGTCATAACATTCTATGAATGTCTTTTGATTTTAATTGACTCCGGTCGCTGAATCAACTTATATTAGTCGCCGTATGTTTTATACATAAAATAGCATATTTTCGTTAAAAACAGAGTACTTTCTCACTATTCATTATGATGGAGGAACTTCATGGGGATTAAGGTTGGTATTAACGGATTCGGAAGAATTGGTCGAATGGTGTTTCAGGCAATCTGTGATCAGGGGCTTCTGGGTAAAGAGATCGATGTAGTAGCTGTTGTTGACATTTCTACTGATGCTGATTACTTTGCATATCAGATGAAATATGATTCAGTTCACGGTAGGTTTAAACATACAGTATCAACTCAGAAAAGCGATTCTTCAAAAGAGGAAAATGATGTTCTGGTAGTAAATGGTCATCAGATTAAATGTATCATGGCCACTCGCAATCCTGCTGAGCTGCCATGGAAAGCATTGGGTGTAGATTATGTTATTGAATCCACAGGACTTTTCACCGATTCAGAAAAAGCAAAAGGTCACCTGGAAGCCGGTGCTAAAAAAGTGATCATCTCTGCTCCTGGAAAAGGTCAGGTCAAGACCATTGTTATGGGTGTTAATGAGAACGAGTACGATCCCAAAGCTCATGATATCGTTTCCAATGCTTCCTGTACTACTAACTGTCTCGCACCTGTAGTTCATGTGCTGCTCAAAGAAGGTATCGGTATCGAAACCGGACTGATGACTACCATTCACTCTTACACAGCAACTCAGAAAACCGTTGATGGACCTTCAAAGAAGGACTGGAGAGGTGGTCGTGCTGCCGCTCTTAATATTATTCCATCCACAACCGGTGCCGCAAAAGCAGTCGGCGAAGTGCTTCCTGTGACAAAGGGTAAACTGACCGGGATGTCTTTCCGTGTTCCGACTCCTGATGTTTCTGTTGTGGACCTGACTTTCCGTGCAACTCGTGATACCTCAATCGAGGAAATCGATGCAAAACTGAAGGCAGCTACTTCCTCTTATCTCAAAGGTATTCTGGGATATACTGATGAAGAACTGGTTTCAACTGATTTCATTCATGATGCACGTTCATCTATTTATGATTCTCTTGCTACTCTTCAGAACAACCTTAAAGGTGAAAAACGCTTTTTCAAGATTGTTTCCTGGTACGACAACGAATGGGGTTACTCCAATAGAGTTGTTGATCTGGTTCGCTTTATGGCTTCCAAATAAGTGAAAACCAGGATCGACTGGGTTTTCAGGAGGAGCGGATAGACCGTTCCTCCGATTTTTTATATGCTGCTTTTATAACTCACCTGATTTTTGATACCAAAGAGGAGCTGAAAACAATATGGCAATCACCAAAAAAACCGTTAAGGACATCAAATTTGATGGTAAACGTGTGGTAATGCGTGTAGATTTCAATGTGCCACTTAAAGATGGGGTCATTCAGGATGATACCCGTATAGTCGCTGCGCTTCCCACTATCACTTACATTCTTGAACAGAATGCAAAAAGTCTGGTTCTGATGTCTCATTTGGGTGACCCCAAAAAAGACATTCAAAAAGCCAGAGAAAAAGCGGAAAAAGATGGGAAACCATTTGATGAGAAAAAGTTCAGTGAAGGTAAGCACAAAATGGCTCCAGTAGCTGCACATCTTTCCAAGCTTTTGAATAAAGAAGTAAAACTCGCTTCTGGCGCTATTGACGAAGAAACTCAGAAGATGGTGGCATCTCTCTCTGGTGGAGAAGTTCTGCTTCTGGAAAATACCCGTTTCAACAAAGAAGAGACTTCTAAAGATGCTGCAGAACGTGAAAAAATGGCTAAAATATTCTCCTCTTACGGTGATATATATGTAAATGATGCCTTTGGTACTGCACATAGAGCACATGCCTCCACCGAAACACTTGCTCATTTTCTTCCTGCAGTTGCAGGTTTCCTGATGGAAAAAGAACTGGAGTTTCTGGAAGAAAAAATTGTTAAGAATCCGCAGAAACCATTCGTGGCCATAATAGGTGGCGCAAAGGTTTCCTCAAAAATCGCTGTTCTGGAAAGCTTGTTATCAAAGGTTGATGCTCTGATTATCGGGGGAGGAATGGCTTATACCTTCCTTAAGGCTCAGGGAATCTCTGTTGGTAAATCGCTGATCGAAGATGAAATGATTGTGACTGCAAAGAACGTTATGGAAAAGGCTAAAAGTGCCGGTGTAAAGATATTGCTTCCGGTGGATCATGTGGTTACTCAACAGTTTGCTGCTGATGCAGACTCAAAAATCATAAACAGTTCAGCCATTGAAGATGGGTGGATGGGGATGGACATTGGGCCTGCTTCCATTGATAACTTTAAAAACGTCCTCAAAGATTGCAAAACTGTTTTCTGGAATGGTCCGATGGGGGTTTTTGAATTCCCTAAATTTGCAGCAGGGACTCAGGCTATCGCCAAAACTCTTGCAGAGCTTAAAGACGTCACAACCGTAATCGGTGGTGGTGATTCTGTATCTGCAGTTAAAAAAGCAGGCGTGGCAGATAAAATGTCCCATATTTCTACTGGTGGTGGTGCATCTCTGGAGCTGGTGGAAGGGAAAGCTCTACCTGGAGTAAAAGCTTTAAACGATAAATAATCCGATACGGGGGCTGTTACAGACAACAGCCCCTTATGTTTAAAAAACACTTGAATTCCGGGATGCCTTTATCTATATTCTAAAACTATTTAAAAGTTTCCAATGTTGAAAGGAAAGAAATGACTCGCAAGAAATTTGTTGCTGGTAACTGGAAGATGAACACTACAGTTGAGGAAGCGAAAGTTTTGGCAAAGAGTGTTGTGGAAACAGTTGGAAATATCACTGATGTTGACATTGCTGTTTGTCCTCCGTTTACTAATCTTTTAGCAGTTGCAGAGATCTTGAAAGGTTCTTCAGTTAAACTTGGAGCGCAGGATGTACATTGGGAAGCTAAAGGTGCTTATACTGGCAAGGTTAGCTGTTCGATGCTTAAAAGTGCAGGGGTAACATACGTAATAGTGGGGCATTCAGAGCAGCGGCAATATTTTCACGAAACCGATGAAACTGTTAATAAAAAAGTAAAGGCTGTTCTGGCTTCAGGTCTTCTTCCAATAATTTGTGTGGGAGAAACTTTGGAGGAGCGTAAGAGTGGCAAAATGGATGCTGTCATAGAGAGACAGGTAAAAGGGGCTTTCTCAGGCATTGAAGCATCTTCGGTCAACAGCTGTACAATCGCTTATGAACCTGTTTGGGCTATTGGAACTGGCGAAACTGCAACTCCTAAACAGGCAAATGATGCTCATATTTTCATCAGAAAAATCGTTGAACAACTATATGGAAAAGAAATTGCCAGCTCTTTAAGAATTCAATACGGTGGCAGCATGAAACCAGATAATGCCAGGGAACTGCTTGCTCAGAGTGATGTCGATGGTGGTCTTATTGGTGGAGCATCACTGAAAGCTTCTGATTTTGCCGGTATCGTAAAACCGGTTTGATGTAACATTAACAAAGGTAATTTATGCTTTTTGCAATCCTTGTATTCTTATTTGTTCTTGTCTGTATCTTTCTGGTGTTTCTTATCCTGATCCAATCCGATAAGGGTGGCGGTATTTCAGGTGCAATTGGTGGGTCTCTGGGTGGAGCCAGCAATCTTCTGGGTACACAGGACACCGCTAATATTCTGACCAAAGGAACTGCTATCTTCGGAGGTGTGTTTCTTCTGCTATGCGTCTTAATGTCGCTGGTTTTGAGTCAGCAAAACAACAACACCAAAGCTTCAAT
The DNA here is from genome assembly GCA_023436145.1 of Fibrobacterota bacterium. GTDB lineage: Bacteria > Fibrobacterota > Chitinivibrionia > Chitinivibrionales > Chitinispirillaceae > JAAYPC01. The sequence goes on from JAEZKP010000003.1 coordinate 18,046, forward strand.
TCTTCAGGAAAAGATTAATAAAGAAAAGAAATACTCTCCTGCAGCTGCCTTGCAAGGTGCAGAAGAATTAAAGCTTGATAATCCGGAGGCATTGGAGAATCCCACAGATCCTTCGGATTCAAAATAAAAATACATTGCTCTTTATATTGCGGTTGTGGTGGAACTGGTAGACACGCTACTTTGAGGGGGTAGTGGGCGTCAGCCTGTGTCGGTTCGAGTCCGACCAACCGCATTTAAATAAGTTTGGCCGTAAGAGTTCTCTTGCGGCCTTTTTTGTTTCATTACCGTTAACATTTCCATGAAAAAAATCGAAATCATTAAGCGACGGTTTATTCAGTTGGAAGAAAGTGTCACAAGGAAACAGGTATTTCGTGATTGAAGCAAATAAAGATTTAAAACGTTTTAAAAATCTGAAAATCTCATCAGTTGGGGAAGAAGTTGAACAGATGGGAGAAAAAAAATTCAGAGCCAGACAAATAATAAAGTGGGTATACCAAAAGAGGGTGGATTCATTTGATCCTATGAATAACATGCCCAAGATATTACGTCAGAATCTGAATGAGAAATACTCCTTAAAAAAAATGGACCCCCTTTTTATAATGGAATCCTCTGATCATGATGCGATAAAGTTTGGATTCAAATTATATGAATCCTGTCATATTGTAGAAAGTGTTCTGTTGATAGACAGGGACAGAAGAACAGCATGTTTATCCAGTCAACTGGGATGCGGTCTGGGTTGTGTATTTTGTGAAACCGGAAAAATGGGCTTTATCCGTAATCTTACCCAGGATGAAATAATTGGTCAATTGATTGGAATAAATGATTTTCTGGAAGAAAAAGGGGATAAGCTGGTAACCAACATCGTGTTTATGGGTATGGGGGAAGCGCTTTCCAATTTTGATAACTTCAGATCCTCTCTGGAAATAATTATGAATGAAGATTGTTTTAATATTGGTGGGCGTAGGATCACAGTTTCCACAGCTGGAGTGATACCATCAATTGAGAAACTGATGGCTGAGAACCTCAACATCGGTTTAGCCATATCTCTGAATGCCTTCTCTGACAAGCAGCGTAGCGCAATAATGCCGGTCAATAATAAATATCCCATATCAATGTTACTTGACATAGCCAAGAAATACTATGAAAAAACCGGCCGCAGAGTTACTTTTGAATATGTTCTGATAGAGGGGGAAACCGATACTGATGCAGCTGTAAACGCATTGAGTAAAATGTTGAGTGGGTTTCCTTGTAAAATAAACGTTATCCCTGTTAATCCTGGGAAAAGTACTGAATTTAAGAGTCCAAAAGAAAATAAACTGGAGATTTTTACAGATAAATTACACCAGAGAGGATTGGCTGCAACTCTCAGAAAAAGCAGAGGTAAGGATATTTGGGGGGCGTGTGGACAGCTTGCTGCCAGAGAATCCGTTTGACATCGAAAATTAACTCTGTATCAACTCTTTCCAGATACCAACAAATTCGAATTCCAGAATATCCGCAACGGCTATCCAATCCTCCATTTTTTGCATGCAAAACAGTGTTTCCAGGGAAATAAGCAATTTTTGAAGTTGCTGTGGTGCCACTCTCCTTTCTTTCAGTTCCGTTTGTAAGAGCAGTAAAGTCTCATTAAGCCTGGATGCTGCATTACTGTAATCACCGCTGCGTAAGCAATCTATTATATAATCAAATGACATGTAATCTTGATCTGTATGCATGATACTCCAAATCCTGTAATTATTCCGTTTTCATAGATTATAGTTTTCCGGAAGATAAATTTTCAATCCAAAAAACAAGGAAATCATTGAATTACTTGAGGATAAAAAGTAAGCTTAGGTTGAAAAGAATGGATGAAAAGATATGAAAAACTACTCATGTAATCTTTTTACAGCTCAATCAGGAGAAATGTCTGCAAGGTTGGAAGATGAGGACGGTTGTACAATCCATCTTCACTCGCTTGTGGATCCAAAACTGGAAAGCCGGTATTTCAAAGACTTAAGTATCTGGGGAGATAGAATAATTCTTTTGGGGACAGGGCTGGGTTATCATGTCTCTCAATTGAGAAAAAGAATACCAGCTGAACGGAAAATCATAGTCATTGAGTATTATCCGCAACTTGCTGAATTTTGCATTAGAGAATTGTTTGATGAGAAGACAGCATTCATAACCAGTGAATCATCGGATCCGGTAAAAACGCTGCAGGATTTTGTTGATGGTGCCAGTTATATTCAAATAATCAAGCATCCGGTTTCCTATAGAGTTCAGCAACCTTTCTATGATAAACTGCTTCAGGAAGTATTAAAATGTAAAGAGAATAAAAAAGAGAGAACATCATTATTATTATATGGCAATTTTTTTCTCCAGGAGGAATTAAAGTCTGCTATTAACAGTTGCAGTAATGCTTCTGTATTTGATTATCGCAAACTTGGCAATCAAATACATTATCAGAATGATCTTGAGAGTGCGTTGCAGAAGCATAGACCCGAAATGATTATTTCAGTAAACATGATGGGTTTTGATGGAAACGGTATTTTAAGCGAACTTTCCTTTAAATATGGAGTTCCTGTTTGTGTATGGTTTGTTGATGATCCGGCACCGATTCTTTTGCATCAAAAACAGTTTATAAAATCCCACATGATGGCGTTTTGCTGGGAAAGGACTTATCTGAATGATTTAAAGCGGGCTGGGTTTGGAAATGTTTTCTACCTGCCGTTAGCTACATCCACAGAACTGTTTCCCAAAAGACCATTAACTCAGGTTACGGCAAAGACTGCCTTTGTAGGGAGTGCAATGAACGGTGAATTTCTGCAAAAAATCAGAAACAAAATAATCTGGAAACCTGTTTACGATTCTCTGGTCAAAAGGTCTGCAGAGCTTATCTTGAATAATCCTAATCACGATAAAGCTGAAATAATATCTAAAACTTGTCAAGAAATGCAAATCTCTTCACCATCAGAAGACTGTAGAGCTGCAGTATGGCTTCGCTCTTTGATAATTCATACCGCAAGTATGCTCAAGCGTAAACAGGTAATCTCTTCGATGGAAGATTATGGGATAGAAACATTCGGTGACCCGGGAGGATGGAGGCAGTTATGTGGCAGCTGGCTTAAGACCAACCCAGATATCGACTATCGAACCGAACTGTCTTTAGTATACAGAACAATTGAGATAAATCTGAATATAACCAGCTGTCAGATGCCTTCAGGGGTAAATCAGCGTGTATTTGATATTCCCGCATGTGGTGGTTTTGTCATAAATGATATGCAAAAGGATTTAGAAGAACTGTTTGAAAAAGATGAGATCGTCACCTATTCATCGATAGATGAATTGAGGCAAAAAGTTAAGTATTACAGTAAAAATGAGGCTGCGCGCAGCCGTATAACTCAGCTGGCTTTCGAACATATCATAAAAGAACACACATACCTAAATCGTTTTAAAACAATGTATTATGCTGCGAAAAAATAACCGGTGCTTAACATCTGTCCCTCGTCAGAAAAAAAATACTCAAGCCAGAGAAATCAGAAGTCGATAAAGATAGTGAAGGCAGTCATCAAGTGGGCAGCCGGAAAAAAAGTAAAGAAGTTAAGAAATGAAAATCTGAAAAAGAATTGGCAAGGATGCCAGATATTAATCACCACGGATGATACCACCTAACGCAGGGTATCATCGAAACAAGGAGGTTCCTATGCGTATCAATCATAACATCGCTTCTATGACCACCCAGAATGCAATGTTCAAGGTGAACCGTGATACGAAGGTTTCACTGGAAAGATTGTCTACCGGTTTACGAGTCAATAGAGCTTCTGATGATGCTGCCGGTCTGGGTGTTTCAGAAAACCTCAGAACCCAGGTTAAGGGTACAGCGCAGGCGATGCGTAATGCTCAGGATGGTATAGCAGCGATTTCCACTGCAGAAGGTGCCGCAAATGAGATCTCCGACATCCTTCAGCGTATGCGTGAGCTGGCAGTTCAGTCTGCAAACGATACCCTGACTTCAACGGAAAGAGCTTACACCAATCAGGAATATCAGCAGTTGATTTCTGAAATCGACCGTATTGCCGAGGTGACTAACTATAATGGTATGAAACTCATCTCCTCATCCGGTACCAATGCTAATGACCGTTTCGGTATCGGGGGAGTTGATGCAACGGCAACAGAGGGTTCGGCTCTGTGGATCGATGCAAATGCAGTGTATGGAAGTGATTCGATCACAATTACTATTGATACACTTACCACTACACGTCTTGGTGCCGGAGCTGGTGGTGGAGCTGCACTTAATACTACTACTCTGACAAGTCAGTCGGCTGCGACTGCAGCAATTCAGTCTCTTGATGAGTCGATCGACAGCGTTAACACCATGCGGTCCAATATGGGTGCTTTCATTAATCGGCTTGATCATGCGATTAATAACCTTTCTGTGTCCAACACCAACCAGCAGGCTGCTGAGTCTCTGATCAGGGATGCAGACTTTGCCCTTGAATCAGCTCAATTCACCAGAAATCAGATACTTTCTCAATCTGGAACTTCGATGTTGGCTCAGGCTAACATGTCTACTCAAGGTGTGTTACAATTGCTTGGATAACGGCAATTTTTCTTACGAAGTAGCTAAGAGGAAAGTGGTTAAGCCACTTTCCTTTTTTTTTTTGCAGATCAAATGGAAGAAGCGACCCGTATAAAGTTTTGCAAATAGTTTTAATTGTAAGAGAACCCATTTTCAGATAGAGAGAATCGATGTACAAGTATTATTTTGATAAATTTAAGGTACATATTATATATGAACGGATTGTATTTTTATTTAATGGGTAGTATTTAAAGAGAGAATAGATTGGGTGGGTGAGGAGTCATGTTTATGCGTTTAAGGTTTCTATTTCTGTTAATGGTCATTATCCCGGGGATATTAACCCTAAATGCAGTTAAAGCACAATCCGCTACTGATTCTACGGCATCTGTGCCGGGTTCTGAGTCTTCAGAGGCGACTGAGAAGGATCAGAATGTTGTGCTTCTTCTAGCCAGGGCATCCGATGCTACTCCTAATTCCCAGGCCCGTTGGATGGTGGCGCTTATTGAAGCCTTTCTTGAATTCAAATCTGCAGGATTCAGCAATTTAAATATTATCTCCCATGATTCCATAAAAGCTGCATTTCCTGAACATAACGATTTTTCCAAATACCCTTCTGAGAATAACTATTTCGAATTAGCAAAAAAGCTAAATGTAAAACATGTGGGTATTCAAAAATTTGAACTCCAGATGCGCCAGAAAACAATGTTTTACTATCTGGAAATTTACTCTGCTAAAACCAGGGAGATTGAGACAACTATTGAGCGGAGTTTCAAATTGACTTCGATCGGAAGTGAGTTTGATGAGATTTTTAACTCCTTATTAAGGGAATTTAAAATTCAGACGCCTCCTGTGCTTAGCCGCTTTGTTAAGATTCCGGCAATAAGTTCGGATTTTAAGAATCTTAAAATGCTGGGGGAATGCATAATCCGGGAACGGTTCTCAAGCATTGTGGATTCTGCTTTGGTTGCCAACGAATATGTTAAAATCTGTGAAAAAGATCGCAATATGCTTCTTGCTTATTACAGAGCCGGTTCTTTTCTGGAGATCATGAAAAGACATAATGATGCTGCACAGGCGTATAATATGCTTTTTATGGCTATACCGGAATTTTATCCTGTATACCTTCCGCTTGCCAGAAACTATCGAAAGTCAAACATGATGGAGGATGCACTTAGAATCACCATCCTGGGGGAGCAGAGAGGGCTGAAAAGTGCCGAATTGATTTCTGAAAAAGCATATGCATTGGAGGGCTTGGGCAGGAAAAAGGAAGCGGAAAAGGTATATGAACATATTCTTAAGAATGATCCGGATGATCCATTCGCATTGCTTTATTTCGCCAGAATAAATAATGACGAAGGCAAAGCTCAGGAAGCGTTGCAATATGGAAGTCGACTGATTAAACTGAAAAAAAATCAGGGTAAGGCTTATATCGAATATGGAAGAAGTCAGATGCTTCTGTCTAAAAATGAGGAGGCATTATCCTCTTTTAATGAGGCTTCCAGATATCTTCCTGATGAGCCTGAACCAGATGTCTATTTAGGTGATCTATATTTTAAAATGAAACGTTATTCTGAGGCCTCTGCGCATTATCTGAAGGTGATTGAAATGGCACCTGACAATGTAGAAGCCTACCTTAAAGCTGCCAAATCAAATGAAATGGCTGGAGATAGCCGTAACGCATATGAATTGCTTAAAAAGATTGCACCCAAGTTTACCAATCATGGTGTTCTTCAGCGGGAACTTGGGGTTCTTGGGCTGGTCAATGGTGATACTTCCAAAGCTAAAATTCATCTGGAGGCAAGTTCGAGAGCCGGAACCGCTGATGATCGTGTTTTAATGGGACTGGGTTGGGTTTATATAAAAGAGAAGGATTATGAAAGGGCTTTTTCTTTTTTTACTAAAGTTAACAATAAAAAGGAATATGCCAGTCAATGCAATCTTGGCTTGGCAGTTGTTTTCATAAAAAGAGGTCAGATCAGTTCTGCTTTGGAACGCATTAAAGAGGTCTCACCTGAGGATATCAATAGCCCCGGAGTAAGCAGAATGCTGGGTGATGCACTATTGTCAAAGGGAGACAAGGAAAATGCTCTCAAATATTATAAAAAAGAAAGCTTGGTTACAAAAAATGATACTCTATTGCAATCTCAGATAGCTTCTTTAAGTTATGAAACCGAGCCTGCATCGATCAGCAGGAATGAGTATCTGAAACTAACCAGCATGGGAGCCGGGGGTACAGAGGTCATATATCGTTTAGCAATTCTATCTCTAAAGTTAAAGGATAACGCTTCAGCTCATAAATATTTTGCTAAAGCACAGGCTTCCGGGGATGCTGATGCTCAGACCTGGTTTGAGATTGCAAAGGAGTTTGGAGCTGCCGGAGATTTGGCTCAATCGCTGAATGCATATGAAAAGTGTGTGGGTAAACAACCCTCTAATGAACAGGCTTGGGTAGCTCTTTCAGAAGGATATAAAAAGTCTGGAAAAGACAGCGCCGCGGCTCAGGCGTACATGAAACTATTTAATATTAACAATAAAAAATATGAGAAAAATCTGGTAACAGCCGGGGAACTGTTTGAAAAGTTGGGCAAAAGTGCTGAAGCTAAAAATGCTTATAACTTATTGTTGCAAAAGCAGATAAAAAATCCTCAAGTCAATTTGCGGTTGGCTCATCTGGAGTTCATGGATAAAAACTACAGTGAAGTCATAAGGCTGCTAAATGATGTGTCACCTGAATTTATCCAGGTCAAAGATGCAGTGATTCTGGCTGAATCGTATATAAATACCAGCCAGTTTTCAAAAGCATTACCTCAACTAGAGTACATACTGAAAAATAATCCCCAAGACATCAGAGCGATCGAGCTGAGTGCGAAAATGCACGAAAAAAATAATAATCTTGCCGAAGCCGCTTCCATGTATAAAAAATATCTGGCTCAGGCTGGTAAGAATCAGGAATATGCTTTTCATCTGGTAGAACTTTATGAAAAGCTGGGGAAGACCGATGATGCAAAGTCCCAATTGTTAAGCAATGTGAAAATTTATCCTTCCGATTACAGAAATTTTGAGCGTTTATCAATGATTTTTTATGAAAAAAAGGATTGGAGAAATGCTGCTGTTTATCTTGGACAGGCACTTCAGTTTAAGGAGGCTTCAAATAATTTGAGGGGTATGCTGGCCAAAGTGCAGTTTGAGAGCGGAATGAAAAATGATGCAATCGCGAATTATAGAAAATACCTGAGTCAAGCAGAAAGCGATACTGAAGGTTGGTTTACATTAGGGTCACTTTTATTCAAATCCGGACAATTTTCAGAAGCAGCAAAAACCCTGCAAAAAGCATCTACTCTGATGAGCAGAAATCCTGAGCTGTTTTCCATGATGGGGCAAGCATATTTTAAAGCTGGTGACTTATCAAATGCCATTATCCCCCTATCAAAAGCCCATCAAGAAAATAAAAATGACCTTCAGCTGATCAGTATGCTTGCTCAATGTTATAGAAAGGAAAAAGATACCAGAAATCTGACGGCACTTCTTAAAGAATGGGTAGTGCTGGACAATACTAATTACAATCTGCTAAAAGAACTGGCTGATTTGCTTATTGCTGATTCAAAGATGACAGAAGCTGTTCCGGTGCTAGAAAGCGCGGTAAAAATAAAAAGTTGCGATATCAATTTCCGTATGAAACTGGTGGAGATTTACCAGAGTATCGGAAAAAATGACCAGATTCTTCCACATTTACGTATGGCATCCCAGTGTGCTCCCAAAAATGGTGAAATTGCTTACAGGGTTGCTTTGTATTTTAAAGATAGAAATGAAATGGAAAACGCAGAAGAATATTTGCGTAAAACTATTCTTCTGGATCCCAAAAATCTGGATGCCATGTTTTTACTGGGTACTTATCTGAACTCAAAGAAAAGATACAGTGAAGCAATGTCTTTATTCTATAAACTTATTGCGGCCCAACCAAAACAGGATGAATACCGGATAGCATTGACCGAATCACAGTATTACCTTGGTAAGTATGCAGATGCCAGAAAAACGATCCGTTCAGTTGCTATGAAAGAAAATGCAAGTTCAGAAGCTTTACGATGGGCAGGATTAACTTACCGTGCGCTGGAAATAGTAGATACTGCCAAGCAGTTACTGGAAGCTTCTATAGTAAATGACAAAAAGTGTGGTGAGTGCCTGATGGCACTGGGGGACATCTATTTTGACGAATCTGATTTCAGGCAGGCTTCAGCTTATTTTAAATCTGCAATGGATGCAGATGGGTTCAATCAGAAAGCAGCAATGAAGCTGGCCCGTTCTTATCATAGATTAGGTGATACTCAATCCGCTCAGCGACTTTTTGAGGAGATCCTCGCCAGAGGTTCTCAGAGCGGTGAAGCTATTTACCGGCTTACTCATTATCTTCTGGATGACAATCAGATCAGCAATGCCAAAGAAATTATTGCCCGCAACGGTACAAAAAGACACGGCTGGTATTATCTTGCTGATGCTGAGATAAACATTGCTGAAGGAAAAGTAGATGCGGCTGTCAGTTCCTTTGCCAAAGCTCAGAAGCTCATGCCGGATGCCCCGGAGATTCAGGCAGGATTGGGTAAAATCAATCTGGCCAGAAAAAAATATAATGCAGCTATAATGAATTTTGCGCAGGCCATGGCAGGTGATCCGGAAAATGTAGGGATTATGCTGGATATGGGTAAAGCTTATGAAGGAGCCAGGGAATATGATAATGCCATGGAAATGTATAAAGAGGTTTCTCAGCGAGATAGGGAAAATGCAGAGGCTTACTATTGCATGGCCAGAATTTATAGTAAAAAGAAGGATCATTCAAGAGCTATTCAAGTGCTCAGAGATGGTTTAAAATATTCCAAAAATAAACCTGCTTTGCACTACGCTCTGGGGCAGGAGTACAGAGCACTTAAAATCGATGAAGTAGCAGTTCAGGAATATCTGAAGGCTGCAAAGCTTGATGTTCAGAAATATAAAGATGCTTACCGACATATCGGGAACATCTATTATGTAAAAAAAGATCTAAAAAAAGCAAAAAAACATTATGAGTTATATATTAATGCTGGAGGTACCGATCCGAAAGTGGTCAAATTACTTGGAAGGATAGAGTGATGTAGTCAGAACCGGAACGCTAAATATATCATTTAACTGGAAAGTTCTGTTTAGTTTATCCGGATCTTTGCTGGTATTATAATTCATAATGATCGGAGTTTCTCATGAGCAGCAAAAAAAAATCTTCCGTTTCAGCTGGTGTCAGATTAACATTAAATTTTCTGGTCATTATCTTATCACTTGTCTTTTTTAACAGGTCTTTTGCGCAACAGTTCCCAGACACAATTTGGATACCGGTGACTTTTTACGATTTTCACTCAGATCTCAGCAACCCTGAATTCGAGGTTAATCATCAGGGCGGTCTGCACAGGGGAATGGTTGCAGATACCCTGAATTCCAATAAAAAGCCGGTACTGGGTTCAAAACCTTTCTTTAATTATTATATCCATAAATGGTTTGAACCCTGGAAAGCGGGGGATTTTGTTATTCCTCAATACGCCGATCAGCAAGGTGTAGAATATGAGGTTTTGAAAGTTGATTATGATACCGCTTTTAAAAATATTGTTATCAAGGACTCACTGCCTTTCATACACATTGGTGATGGGGTGTATCAGTTTGAGCGGAGCGGTGAGAATAGGACTGGCGAGTTTTTCTGGTTAGATGGGCGTGGTTTTGGTAATGAAGGAAAAAGGCATAACTACTCCTTTACAATGGAGCTGCACACCACTTTCACATACAACCGTGGGTTGAATTTTGAATTCCTTGGTGATGATGATGTGTGGGCATATATAAATGGAAAGCTTGCCATGGATATTGGCGGAATTCATGTCTCTTTAGATGGGGAGATTGATCTGGATGATATTGCCAGCTCTTATGGGCTTCAGGCTGGCAGAAAATATGATTTTGATTTTTTCTATGCTGAACGACACACAACTAACAGTCGGATTAAGATTACCACCAATCTTTTCACTCCCATGGCAAATTTACGGCTGTATTCAAAGCCCGGTAACCCTTCACAAAATGAGGATTTTCTTATAAAAAGTGGAGATACAATAGCTGCTGGCGAACAGTTTTCAATTTACGGCCATGCATTCGATACACTGGGATGGCGTGAGGATTGGGATAAACTGATAAGTTTAGAGCTTGTGGACCCTCAGAACAGGGCAGAGTTGGTTTCCAACGAAAACGGGAGCATAACGATTCTTCCTAAAAGTCCTTTTACTACTATTTCAGTTACCGCTACTTTCGTTAATCCTGAAGATCCATATGCAAAACCTGTCAAATCTACGGTTGAATTGGTCATCGGACCGGGAGATGCAGTTGCGGATTCTGCGGTTACCGGTGATGATGATGGCGACGGCTATCTTGACCGTGTAGATGTTCACTTTAATAGTAAAGTGAATCTTACTAAAGATATGATAGAGGTATTTGAAGTAATTAACGGGGGAACTTCTTTTCAGATTGATAGTATCAGGACGGTTAATAACGGCTATACAGTGAGACTTTTTTTGAAAGAAAAAATCACTGAACGGTTTCAGACAGACTGGAAGCCTATTCTAAATATCATGGATATTAAAGGTCTGGCACCGGTCTCTGGTATGGAAAGTAAGGATGGTGCAGGACCTGTTGTCAGTAGAGCAAAATTTTTCTCCGGCTCACTCTCAAATGAGCAGAGCAACGGGACACCTGATTCTATCAGAGTATCAATTAGCGAGCTTGTTGACTGGCCGGTTTCAGCTAACAGAAATCCTAATCAGATTTTTCGTTTCTACCATGGGGGTACTCTCGTACAGAATCCTTTCTCTTCCATGATAATTGTTGATGACAGTACTGCGGTTCTTATAGTTTCGGAAAAAATTACGGTGGAGACACTCAGAGATAGTATACAATTGAATTCGTCAGGAGGAGTAACTGACAAACCAGGGAACAGACCTCATATTAACAGCCGTAAAGCGGCAGTGGAATGGGGTGTTATTTCTCTTCAATATATTCCCAGCAATAACCCCTTCAGTCCCGGGGTAACCGAGATTGATCCAAGAATAAGGGAGAGGTTTGCTCCTGTAATTAAAAAACAGATTCAGATTTCAGGAGGAACTGGAACAAAAGGAACAGTCATACGCCTGGAAGTAAAAGGAAAACCTCTCAAAGTGATAAAAGGAGTTTCTGAAACAGACAGTGCTTATGGTCGAGCTGCGGTTTATGATGTTGTGGGGAACCTGATTCGATCGGATTTATATGTTTTCAAAGTAGAGGGAAACGATTACGGAATCTATTGGGACGGGTACAATAAAAAAGGCAGGGGTGTGGGAAGAGGGACTTATTTATTTTCTGTGGTAACCACAGACATTGATAATAAATCAAATAAAAAGCAGTTTAAAATCGGTGCTACCAGATAAAAGATGAGAATTTAGAAAAAAAGGCAGGATTAATGACTTTGAGAATGATAATAAGAAAAGTTCTACCGGTAATATGTTTATCAATCGGAGCCGGAAATATCCATGGAACCGGTTTGCCGGGAGAATTTCTTCTGACTCAGCGCTGGCGTGATATGATTGCACAATACTCGCCATTAACCAACCCGGCATTAATTACCGAAGAGAATTACTTGTCAGCGCGACTGGCTTTTGCACCGATTCTAAATGGCGAATTCAAACATGGTGAAGCGGGTATTACTGTTCCTATTGGACTTTATCAATCCGCAGGCTTTACATTTCTTTTTTCTCCTGAGGGAACGGTCCAGGAGGGAATTGAAAGTGGAGGTAATCTTATTCCTGCACCGGGGGGAAAATCTAACAGCAATTTTCTTTTTATGGCATCATATGCCTGGCATTTCTGGAACCGTCTTTCTGCCGGAATAAACCTTACCGGTGCCGTGCAGACTGCTTTTGATGATCCGGTCTGGGGTATTGGTATGGACCTTGGTCTTACTTACCGTCTGATCAGAGATCCTGTGTTGGGTGATCATTTATTAGGGCTTTCCACACAGAATCTGATTGCACCACAGATGAAGGGGCAGACTGGTGAATCAGGGGCGGGGGCTTTCTCGAGGGATTTAAAATTCAGCTGGCTTGGTAATTACTGGGAAAAACGACTTGAAAGTGCTGTGGATTTCGATTTGAAGGATTTCTGGGCAGCAGCCGGAGAATTCAGAGATGGTGCCAGTGGTGAAAGTATTGCCAAAAAGCTTGAATGGGATATCAATGTAAAGGTGGGTGCATGGATGTTGCGGCTCCTGAAAATGTATCTTCAGTTTGGCTTTGATGAAGATGCACTTGATTACTGGGGTTTGGCCATAGGTGTGAATGCTCCCAGTGTAAACAATGGTCGTGATCTGGAAGTGTTGTATCAGTACAATATAATGACCGAAAAAGATAACGATGCCACCGGACACACAATTTACACCAGAATCGCATTCGGAAAGCATAGAGAAGAAATCTTTGCCCGCAGACTTGCCAGACTGGCATCCTTATCTCCCAATGAGCTTTACAACAGAGCGCGTAAACTCTATTCTGAAAAAAAATACTGGGATGCTTTTTTTATCTTCAGCAGGATTATTGTGGAATTTCCTGATTTCTTCAAAAACGACTGGGTGGAATACTACAGAGCCAGCTGTCAGGAAGAGCTTGATATGAGAAATGTATCAATCCAGAACTACGAAAAAATGAAAAATCAGTATACAAAAAGTTCTGCTGTGCCACATGCGGATCTTGGCATGATGAGAATCTATTATCGGAACGGCGAATATGGAAGAGTTTCCAATCAGTTTGTGGAATTAAGTAAACCGGATGTTCCGGATTCGCTGAGATTTCATGGAGCATATCTGATGGGAGAGTCTTATTTACAGATAAACGAATATGGAAAGGCTATTCAGGCGCTTTCGATGGTCCCTGATTCGCATCCGGATTATGTATATGCACAGCATGCTCTGGCGGTGGTCAGGGCTCGTCTGGATCATAATTCAAGTGAAATTGTGACCGCACTTGAAAATTGTATCGGCTCCAAACCTGTTACTGAGGGACAAAAAGAGATGATTAACCGCTCATATCTGTTCCTGGGTTATATTTTTTATGAGGAAAATACTCTTTCCAAGGCTGTAATCGCTTTGCGTATGGTACCGCAGACCAGTTATTACTTTGAAGATGCTTTGTTGGGTCAGTGCTGGACAGCTTTAAAAGCAAGGCAATGGAATGATTGCATAACACTTGGACAGATGTTGAAAAAGAGTTCCAACAAAACTGTTATTCAGTGTGAAGGATTGCTGATTCAGGCATATGGTCATCTGCTTCAGAAACAATATGAGCAGTCGCGCACATTACTCATTGAGGCTTCGGAAAAAATCAAGAATGCGGTTGCCCCTGACAATGATACCTTGAATTACCAGAGGATGCAGTATGAGAGTAACAGGCTCACTCATAGTTTTCTTGCAGAAAAAGTGGAAAAACTTTCGTTATCAGGTATGGGTACCTCTGCAAATGTTCAGAATGACAGCCTGCTTGCGGTGCAGAACGATTTTATGAAAAAATTTAATGATTATTTCCACTTTACTAACGAGCATTATCGTTCGTTGTTTTTCTCCCGCAATATTTCGAAAGTCAGCGAAGATATAGAATATGCATTGGCAACGGTTCAGAAAATCGCTGGAACTCAGGCTGGTTCGGAAAAAATCATTCAACAAATGCAGGGTCAGCAGGAGCAGATCGATAAGGAAATCGAGCGGCTTAAAAAGGAAATGGAAGACCTACAGAAAAAGGCGGATTAATGGAATTTCTGGAATTAGTTCAAAAGAGGCATTCGGTGCGGTCTTTTCTGGATAAACCGGTGGAGCAATCTGTACTGCTTTCTATTCTTGAGGCTGGCAGCTTAGCTCCTTCAGCATGTAACATTCAACCATGGATATTCATCGTAGTTCAGGATGCTATTGACAGGGAAAAACTTAAACCGGTTTATGACCGCCCATGGTTTATAGAAGCACCGGTAATATTGGCAGTGTGTTGTGATCACAGTATCTCCTGGAAAAGAAAAGATGGAAAGGATTATGGTGACATAGACATCGCCATAGCCATGGATCATATTACCCTTGCTGCAGCCGAAAAAGAAATTGGTACTTGCTGGATTGGCTCATTTAATGAACTTGAAGCCAGAAAAGTATTGAGACTTCCATCACAAATCGAACCGGTGGCATTTACTCCTATGGGCTATCCTGCAACCAATTCATTTACCAAGGTTCGCAAAAGCCTTCCTGAGAGTCTTCATTGGGGATATTATGGAGGGAAGAAAAATAACTCCTGATATCAGGTATCTTCTGATTTAATTATTTTAATGAATTGTTTCTTTTGATGAAGCCGGGTGGCTAACCCGGCTGTTTTTATGTAATGATCTTTGCTACTACTAATTTTGAAAGAACAGCTGAAACTGTGAATACATTCAGGCTTATCAGCTGAATTTAGGAAATAATGTTTCAATCAGTAATTTATGAAGACGAATCGGTGATTGTGGTAAATAAAAATCCGGGTGTTGCGGTAATTCCGGGTCGTGGAATTCCGGATCCGGAAATCCTTTGCAAATATCTGGAAAAATCCTGCGGTGGCAAAATATTTCCGGTTCACAGACTTGATCGTGAAACCAGTGGTGTTATAATTTTTGCTAAAACACCCCAGGCCCACCGAAATCTCTGTTTACAGTTTGAACAGCGAAAAGTCAGTAAGATTTATCTGGCAGCAGTTTCAGGAAAGTTAAGTGGTTCTGGTACAGTTTCCGAGCCAATCTATCAGTTTGGGTCTGGACGTATGGGAGTGGACAAGCGGGGGAAGAAATCTCAAACCGATTACGTTGTGATCCAGGAATTTAATAATTCAACATTATTGAAGATAAATCCATTAACAGGAAGAAGACATCAGATTAGGGTTCACATGTATCATATAGGCCATCCGGTTTTGGGTGACATGATTTATGGGTATCCCAGGCCTGTGGGAAACGTGTCCAGACTGATGTTGCATGCCCATACAATTACTGTCAGGTTGGAGAACGGAATCGAGAAGACATTCTGTGCTGATACGGACAGGCAGTGGAATGAAATTGTCGAAAAGCTGACAGTGTAAGATATCGGCTTAATGCATGTTTAATATGATAATTCTTTGATTTTAAATACAATGCATAAATGGATGCTTAAGAAACTTTAAAAGACAGTGACAAAGAAACGAAAAATACGTATTTTCAACTGTCCCGGTACAAAATTTATCAGAATAAAAGAATGATACCCTTTTAACAGGAGAAAAATACAGATATGTTGAGGAAAAATCTACCGTTTACAAAACAGCAGATTGAATCCATTATTGACTCTACTCCCACTCCTTTTCATATATATGATGAAAGCGGAATCCGTAATAATGTACGTAAATTAATCCGGGATTTCTCCTGGGCGCCTGGATTCAAGGAATACTTTGCGGTTAAAGCTGCGCCCAACCCTTTTCTTATGAAAATTCTTAAAAGTGAGGGGTGTGGTGCTGATTGCAGTTCATATGCGGAGCTTTTGCTGGCTGAGAAATGTGATATATTGGCAGAAGAGATAATGTTTTCATCAAATGACACTCCTGCGGCTGAATTCCGGAAAGCCAGAGAGCTTGGGGCAATAATCAATCTGGATGATTTTTCTCATATTTCATATCTGGAAAAGCACGCCGGCATACCGGATCTTATCTGTCTGAGATATAATCCTGGACCGTTAAGAAGCGGAAATGCAATAATCGGTAATCCCAAAGAAGCAAAATACGGTTTTACCTGCGAACAGATCCACCAGGGTTACAGGATTCTGGCTCAGAAGGGTGCTACTCGTTTCGGGTTGCACACGATGGTGGCTTCAAATGAGCTGAACTATCAGTACTTTATTGACACTGCGGTCATGCTTTTTGAATTGGCGGTGGAAGTGTGGCAGAATGAAGGTATCCGGATCGAATTTGTAAATTTGGGAGGTGGAATAGGAATCCCTTACCGTCCTGAGCACAGTCCCGTAGACACAAGCGCGGTTTCCAGCGGGATTAAAGAAGCTTACGAGAAAATTGTTGTTGCAGCTGGTCTTCACCCGATGAAAATATTTCTGGAGTGTGGCCGGATGATTACCGGACCGTATGGTTATCTGATTTCCAGAGTTTTACATTTAAAAGATACTTATAAAAAGTATGTGGGACTGGATGCCTGTATGGCCAACCTCATGAGGCCTGCTCTTTATGGGGCTTATCACCATATCACTGTCCTGGGTAAAGAGAATGATCCCTGTGATTTTACCTGTGATGTAACCGGATCGCTTTGTGAAAACAACGATAAATTCGCCATTGACAGAAATCTTCCGGCTGTTGAACCAGGAGATATCGTGGTGATTCATGATGCAGGTGCGCATGGACATGCGATGGGGTTTAATTACAACGGTAAATTGCGTTCTGCAGAGCTGCTGTTACGGGAAAACGGGGAAGTAACTCAGATTCGCAGAGCTGAAACTATTGATGACCATTTTGCAACTCTGGATTTCCAACATCTCAATAAATTTTCCTGAAAGGAACTATTGTGAATCAGTTAGAGCTCAGGTATGGGATTAACCCACATCAGGCACCGGCAAGAATTTTCATGCATTCAGGTCAGCTTCCCATTAAGGTTCTTAATGGCAGACCCGGTTATATTAATCTTCTCGATGCTCTTAATTCGTGGCTATTGGTAAAGGAATTGAAAGAAGAGCTGAAGCTTCCTGCTGCGGCTTCATTTAAGCATGTTAGTCCCGCAGGTGCTGCGGTGGCTGTACCTCTTACCAAAGAATTAAAAAAAGCCTATTTTGTAGATGATCTGGAACTTAGCCCTCTGGCTACAGCTTATGCCAGAGCACGTGGAGCGGATCGGGTTTCCAGCTTCGGTGATTTTGTGGCTCTCAGTGACACTGTGGACCTGGCTACAGCAAAGCTTCTGAAAAGAGAAGTTTCTGATGGAGTTATTGCACCTGATTTTGAGCCTGGAGCTCTGGAAATATTGAAGTCCAAAAAAAGTGGAGCTTATGCGATTATCCAGATCGACTCTTCATACCAACCGCCGGTTATGGAAACCCGTGAAATTATGGGGATAAGTTTTGAGCAGCGTCGCAATGATATTAAACTCTCAGCAGATTGCCTCAAAAACAGGGTCACTACAAAAAAAACAATTCCTGAGAGTGCAACCAGAGATCTTTTAGTTGCGCAGATCACTCTTAAATACACTCAGTCTAATTCGGTTTGTCTTGCTCTGGATGGGCAGGTTATCGGAGTGGGAGCAGGGCAGCAATCCAGAATTCATTGTGTAAGGCTGGCTTCTTCGAAGGCTGATCGCTGGTATCTGAGGCAAAATCCTGCGGTTATAAACCTGAAGTTTAAAGATAAGATCGGACGGCCTGATCGGGATAATGCCATTGATCAGTTTTTAGAGGACAATCTTTCTCCTGCAGAACTCTTCACTTGGCAGAACAATTTTGAACAGGCTCCGGACCGGCTGTCATTCGATCAGAAAAGAGAGTGGCTTAATCTGATGAGCGGTGTTTCGATGGCATCGGATGCATTCTTTCCATTCCGGGATAGTATAGATCGAGCACAACAGAGTGGTGTAGATTTTATAGTACAACCGGGTGGATCGGTAAGGGATGATATTGTGATAGAGGCCTGTAATGAGTATGAGATGGTGATGGCTTTCAGTGGTATTCGGTTATTTCATCATTGATTGAAGTTTTTCACTTGATTTCTTATTCCAAAGCTTATTATATTTAGGGTCTCGATTTTAAAAAATCGGGACTGCTCATTTAAAGACCGACAATAAGGATCACCTGATGGCGTATTAGGTGATGGCTGCCCGAAAGAACGGAAAAAAAGAGAGAAAAAGAGCTTGCGTCTTTTTCGATTTTTTATTATTTTAACGGGCACGAATTTGAAAAGATGTCTTAAGGGTAAGGCAAGCAAGTTTCTGCGGTAATCGATATCGCAAGTCTGCG
>JAEZKP010000006.1 GCA_023436145.1 Fibrobacterota bacterium
CATTTCTGCAAACCGCAGACATTCTTTCTATCTTTGGTGATGATAGCGGTGCTGATCCAAAAACTCTATACCGGGAATTTATCCGCCAAGGTGTAGAGAACCTGCGCTCCGATGAGCATTTTTTTAAACTTGTAAAAGGATCTAATAAAGATAAGCAGAACAGGCACGAACCAGGTTACTGGGTGATTGGCAGTACTGGATTTGTCAAAGATGCTATCGAGCGGGATACTCAAAGAAGAATCCGGGTTGCGCAATACAAATTAAGTGGCTGGGATCAGGAAAAACTGGCCATTTTTGTGGCATCCCTGAAAAAAGTGGACGTAGCTGACCTGAGAACAAGAGGTTACCGGAATTCTTTATCTGATGCACGTAAATTGTACTGTTATCTGGCTATCCGGGTACTGGAGATGAGTAGTATCAGTACTGCAAACCGATTAAACGTAAGCAGTACTGCAGCTGGACGTCTGGCCAGACAAGGAAAAATTATTGCAGAACAGATGCAGCTGGTAATCCCGGATAATCCTGAAATATAGTTTTAAACTAATTCCATCTACTTTAAAGATTCGAAATTTTAAACTACTTTTTTTCTGAAAATGAAACTTCAGTATACTTTGCGATAGCGAATGCGTAACAAGCATTGAGTTATTCTCTACCTGCTTTTTGGAAGAAAGTAACCTTAATAGCCATGTTTACCATTTAATTATTCTGGCTTCTCCTGTGATGGAGAAAACTTAGCTAAAGTGCAAATTCTTTCCTTCCCTCAAAGGGACGGAGGAAACGATGTGACTTTTTCGTTCTGGTATCAATTGTTCCTCCGGTTCCTTCCCTCAACAAAACACAAAAAAAGTATCCTTCAAGTTGAATCCAATTCTTAAATACTGTACAATATGAACACCCCGTTCAGGAGTTCACCAATGAATGCGATAGGAAAAAACCTCAGGTCTTACTTTGTTACCGGTATTTTTGTACTACTTCCCTTAGTGCTTTCTATATTCATTATCTGGAAAATTTTCCAATTTATTGATAATGTTTTTCCTTCTTTGACTGGTATAGATCTTCCCGGGATGGGATTGGGAGTAGTGATCTTTTTTGTGCTAATATTATTAGTAGGTATGATAGCTAAAAATTATGCAGGAAAGAAAGTTATTGAACTTGGAAATTCTATAATTGTCAGTATCCCAATACTTAATAAAGTTTTTCTTGCTGTCCAGCAGATTGTAGACGTTGTGTTGAAACCTCAGAAGAATTTTCTGGGAGAAGTAGTATTGGTTGAATATCCCAAAGAGGATTCCTGGACTTTGGGTTTTATTACTTCGAGAGAGACTACAGAAATATCTGATTCTATAGGTGAAACTGTAATCTGTGTTTATGTTCCCACAACCCCTAATCCGACTTCCGGATTTATGCTGTATGTACCTGAGCACAAAATTAGAAAAGTGAATTTAAATACTGAGATAGCCATTAAGGCCATTGTTTCTGCAGGCTTGGTAAGCTCTGCAAAATCAGATATAGTATCCTCCCAGGAGCAAAATTTCAGTGATGTATTTCGCAAATGGAGAAATAGAAAAGAGTATAGAAGCGTGATTTTCGATCCCAGGGATTGAATACCGTAGGGGACGGAGGAAAAAATCTACATTTTTCTTTATTTCCTCCGTCCCCATTGGAAGTCCTAAAAAATCATCCTTCTTCTTTTACCTGTTAAGACTCAGGTAATATTGGATTTTTCTCCTATTTAAAAAGTATATTTTAGTGAGGCCTGATAGGCTGATCACAATAACATGTTTTTGGAATAACACTACTTTTTCCGATCTCAACCCCAAAAGATTTATTAATGGAATTTTCAGCAAAAATTTATGTTGCTGGGCATAGAGGCCTGGTAGGTTCAGCTCTTATTAAGCGACTCAAAGAAATAGGATATTCAAACCTGCTCACTAGAACCCACTCCGAACTGGATCTTCAAAACCAGTCAGCTGTGGAAGAGTTCTTTAGAAAAGAAAAACCAGATTATGTTTTCCTGGCTGCAGCAAAAGTTGGAGGTATATATGCCAACAACACTTATCCTGCTGAGTTTGCCTATTCTAATCTGCAGATACAAAATAATATTGTAAATTCATCTTGGCTTAACAAAGTTAAAAAACTCTGTTTTCTGGGCTCTTCCTGCATTTATCCCAAGTATGCTCCACAACCTATGAAAGAGGAACATCTTTTAACCGGCGAGTTGGAACCAACTAACCAGGCTTATGCTCTGGCAAAAATTGCAGGAATTATAATGTGTCAGAGCTACAATAAACAATATGGCACTAATTACATAAGTGTCATGCCTACTAATCTTTTCGGACCAAACGACAATTATGACTCTATGAATTCTCATGTTCTTCCTGCATTAATCCGCAGATTTCATGAGGCTAAAATCAATAAAGCTCCGACAGTGACAATCTGGGGAACTGGAACTCCTAAAAGAGAATTTCTGTATTCTGAGGATCTGGCTGATGCTTGCATCTTTCTGATGAATAATTACGACAGCGGCGAAATTGTAAATATAGGAACCGGTATCGAAGTTAGTATCACTGAACTGGCCAGCACGATTAAAGAGGTAGTGGGATATCCGGGTGATATAGTTTACGATTCGACTAAACCTGATGGAACCCCCAGAAAGCTCCTTGACTGCTCTAAAATTCATAGCCTTGGATGGAAACACACTACCGATTTTAAAGAAGGTATCAAGCTGGCTTACCAGGATTTTACTTTCAGGTGGAAGCAGGGATTGGTAAAATAATATACTATTACTATTAATAATTCAACTCTCTCTACGTTTACCCCAATTTTTATACTTCTCAGAGCAATTCATGTTTTCAGAGCCGGCTTGCTCTTTTCTTACAATAGTTTAACTTCGATTGGTCTGAATTTTATAACTATACACCGCAACCATAGAGGTTTGCATAAATGTTTCGACACTCTTTATTAACTATAATTTTTTTATTAGATATTCTTTTCCGATTAAATATTGTTTTTATTAAAATCTTTTTTAATTTGTACAATTTTCTCAATGCTCAAACCGGTAATTTCCCGAATTGATTGTAGGTCTATCTCTTTTTTCAACATCCTCTGGATTATCTGGTACATTAGTTCTTCTTTCTGTTTAATTTCATTATCTTTCTGTTCAAGGTCTGCACTTTTCTGTTCAAGCTCTGTTCTTCTCTGTTCCAGCTCAGTACTTTTTTGTTCCAGCTCAGTACTTTTCTGTTCCAGCTCAGTACTTTTCTGTTCAATTTCCTTTCGCAACACAATAATTTCCTTCTCAATTTTCTTTCTTTTCAATCGTTCTTCTTCACGTAACGCATCAGCTATCGTTTCCATATATGCCTCACCACCAATATGCTCTTTCACAATTATTTTCCAGAATTCATCAATTGCACTTCTATTAATTAGCGACCCCAGATAAGTTAATACCACCTTTAAGTAATCGTAATCATTTAGATTATTTTGAACCTTTTCTGAGATCCTAATAATTTGGGGCAAAACCCTCAAAACATCCGGTCTTCTGCTATACTTGAGTGCCAATAGAAGCATTTTAAGCTTACTGTCTTCGATATTCTCAAGCTCAAATAACGATAAATCCAGAATACATTTTCTGAAATCCGGAACAAACTCTTCGATCTCTTCTATTATTGCGAACAGAGGTTTTATACTATTGTCAAAATTACAGGGTGCCTTGCCATGATATATAATAATAGGAATAACAACCGGCAAGTGCTTAAAAAACTCATCCTGCTTCTCATGCTGATCCCAGATCTCAACCATGTAGCGTAATAATTTTTTATGAATTTTTTTATCCGGTGCACTCTTATGCTCAAAAAGAAGATATAACCATTGATCTGTTTTCAAAAGCCTTGCACGATAAAGAACATCCGAGCGATGTTCCTTGAGTTTTTCATCGATCCAATCCCCTTTAACAATATCCAACATTGTCCAATTGATAGAGTGTCCAATGGATGAAGGCAGGGTTAAGAATGCGATTTTCCTGGCAATTTCTATATCTTGCATCGACTCACGAAACAGATGGTCGTGAGCATTCTGAATGTAGAGTTTTTTGGTTATTTTTTGAGAGCCCATAGAAAAGCATAATCTGTGCCAGATATGGAATGAGGATTAATTTTTATATATGTTATCCGTGTCAATTTACTGCAGGTTTCAGGGTTTAGGACTACTTTTAAGAATAACTCCAACACTTAAATCTTAAGATTTCCGATCTCAAATTTCACTCACTATGGGAACAATATTGGATTTCTCTTCCATTAAATAAGTATATTTTTATTATTACAGAAGCGTATAATGCCAAAGAGCTAATCAGTAAAATTTTAAAAGGACATAATTAAGCAGAATCTATAAAACAGATCAATCCGGATTCATCTCCTTTTTTTATTCAGATTGGCTCCAATTAGTAATTAGATCAGTTATTCTTTTGATTATTTCCTGGTCGGTATTAATGCTTACTGTTCAATGATTCTTCATAGATATCAACCTGAAATTAAATGAATATCCCTTTTAACAAACCATATCTGGCTGGCAAAGAGCTGCATTACATTGCTGAGAGTATCAATAATGGTCACATCTCTGGAAACGGTGTCTTTACAAAGAAATGTCAGCTTTTTTTGGAAAACAGATACGGTTTCAGGAAATGCCTTCTGACCACATCCTGCACCGATGCACTTGAGATGTGTGCAATGCTGCTTGATATAAAGCCAGGTGATGAGGTAATTGTTCCTTCGTATGCCTTTGTATCTACTGCACTTGCCTTTACCCGCCAAGGGGCAAAAATTGTATTTGCAGACAGCCGTCCAGACCGCCCGGGTATCGATGAAGCTTCCATTGAAAAACTGATAACCCCAAAAACTAAAGCCATAGTTGTATTACACTATGCCGGGGTAGCCTGTGATTTGGATATTATTATGGCTATAGCTGATAAATACCATCTGTTTGTAGTTGAAGATGCGGCACAGGCAATCGATTCATTTTATAAAGGCAGGCCACTGGGAGGTATAGGTCACTTGGGGACATTCTCCTTCCATGAAACCAAAAACATTCAGTGTGGTGAAGGTGGGTTACTGGTAATAAATGACGAGCAATTCGTAAAAAGAGCGGAAATTTTATGGGAGAAGGGCACTAACAGAGCCGCTTTTTTCAGAGGTGAAATCGACAAATACGGATGGGTTGATATTGGATCTTCGTTTTTACCCTCAGATATGATTGCAGCCTTTCTGTATGCACAGCTGGAAAATATTGATCAGATTCAGAATAGACGATTATCCATCTGGAACCGTTATCATGAAGTGCTGAAAAAATATAAAGAATCTGCAATTATCACTTTGCCAGTCATACCAGAATTTGCATCAAACAACGCCCATATATTTTATTTACTTTTTTCATCTCTGGAACAGAGGAGTTCTTTTATCCGCAAGATGAAAGAAAATGGCTGTGCCAGTGTGTTTCACTATCTCTCATTGCATAAAAGCGAGTATTACCGCAGCCATCATGATGGCCGGGAGATGGTCCACGCGGATCGGTATATGGACACATTGGTGAGATTGCCATTCTATTATGAACTGCAAGGAAACTCATTCGATTACCTGTTAGAGAAAATTGAAGCGGTTTTGGGGAGCTTTTATTGAAATTCGGATTTTCTGGATGGGGGACGGAGGAATCTTTCATACAAGCATTTTTGTCTGATTGTTTCCTCCGTCCCCAACTGGAAGTGCCGTGCTTGAATCGCAGTAAAAATCGTTTGAATGTATCTTTGAAAAAGCTGGAAAAGGCCCTGGGAGGTTTTTTGAAAATCGAACTTTCTGGATGGGGGACGGAGGAACCTTTTATACAAGCTTTTTGTCTGGATTGTTTCCTCCGTCCCAGGAAAAAAGCCTGGATAAAAACCAGAACTCATGTTATAATAACTGACTCAATCCACTTTAAGTGGTTGATTTTACTAACACTATGCATTATTTTTCACTTTTCACTTCTCTTCTTTCGGATTTCTGATGAAAAAAATTATTCTGGTTGCTGGTGCCCGACCTAACTTCATGAAAATAGCTCCTATTCTCAGGGCTCTTAAAAATTACCCACAAGTTGAATCGATTCTTGTACACACCGGACAGCATTATGATGAAAACATGTCCGGCTCTTTTTTTAAGGAACTGGGGATAAAGCAACCGGACTATCACCTGAATTGTCGTTCCGGGAGCCATGCGGTGCAAACTGCAGCCGTGATGGTCAAATTTGAAGAAGTTTGTTTGAAGGAAAAACCGGATCTGGTGCTGGTAGTGGGTGATGTGAATTCGACTATCGCGGCGGGTTTGGTTGCCAAAAAGCTTCATATTAAACTATCGCATGTTGAGGCAGGGCTTCGTTCCGGTGATCGTGACATGCCTGAAGAGATAAACCGTCTGGCCACAGATGCCATAACCGACATTTTCTTTACTACCGAACCTGAAGGTACCCGTAACCTGCTTAAAGAAGGCATACCCGAGGAAAAGATTCATTTTGTGGGTCATGTGATGATTGACAATTTGTTCTTTCAGCTGTCACAGCTGGCAGAAATGGAGAAATCGCTTTCTACCTATTCCTTAAAATCACGGCTGCAGAAACCATATATCTGTATGACTATGCACCGGCCTTCAAATGTGGACAACAAACA
>JAEZKP010000087.1 GCA_023436145.1 Fibrobacterota bacterium
TGAAGTAGGTTTCGCATTCTGCCTGGGAAAGGCTAAAGAAACAACAGGAAGTGAAATGTATTTATGGTATGCAGGGTTTCTGGTAGCCCTCAGCTCCAGTATGGGACTTTTATTAAAAGCAGCCCAAACCCTGCCTATCGGAACGGCTTATGCCGTCTGGACAGGAATAGGTGCGTTTGGAACTGTCATTGTTGGAATTTTGGTATTCAAAGAACCAACAACTCTTTGGTGACTGGTTTTCCTTACGACCCTGATCGTATCGGTTATCGGTTTAAAAGCAGTATCTCATTAAAAAGAAAAAAAGCAGTCCGTCCCCTTTTAACTGGTTAATTTTACCCACTTTAGGCGAGTTCCGACTCCGTAACCCGCACCGCCTCAAATCTAAGGACCGGCTCCATTATCTCAAACCTGGAGTCCACCAGACGAAGCTCCCGGCTTTTTGCATTAAATGTCTTTTCAAATACCGTGTAAACTGAATTGGCCATCTTTCCAAGTGCATCTACTGCATTACGGGACTGAAGATATCTGCCCAGAAAAAGAGCAGCAGTGAGGTCCCCCGCCCCATTAGGATCAGGCTTTACTCCCAGACGGGGAGTGGTAATAATCCAGTCTTCTCCCTTGTCAGAAAGGTACATCGAAATGCTTTTGTCATCACCGTCAATCTGAAAGCTGGTTATGAGTACGATCTGCGGTCCGTTCTCCCTGATTTTCCGGCATGCTTCACTGGCATGAGAATTTTCAGTGATCTTCATTTCCGCAAGATATTCCGCTTCGAACTGATTAGGAGTAACAATAGTTGCTCTTTTTAGCGCCTCATTCTTAATAAAACCCGGAATTTCAGAATGAACGAAAAATCCCCGGCCATAATCCCCCATCACCGGGTCAAGACAGTAAATCGCTTCCGGATTAATCATCCTTACCCGGTCTACTGCTTCTGTAATTGCCATACCTATCTCAGAAGCCCCCATATAACCGCTCAAAACTGCATCACAGGTGAGTCCACCGCGTTTTTCAATCCCCTGAATGATTTTTTTTATGTGCTGTGCGGAAAAAACCTCCCCTGTCCATTCTCCATATCCGGTATGATTTGAAAATTGGACAGTATTTACAACCACAACTTCCTGCCCTATAAGTTCAAGTGGAAAAACAGCCGAACGGTTACCTACATGCCCGAAAGCTACATGAGATTGAATTGAGAGTACCATTTTTTGATTCCCTTTTCCTACAATGAAAAAGCTTTTTGCTTTAATAATGACTTGATTTGAAGTAGTCTTTTTCCAGCCGCTGCCAGGGTTTCCTCATTTTTGGCAAAATGCAGGCGGATATAATCGTTTCTTTTTTCTTTAAAGAAACTTGACCCCGGAACTGCAGCAACACCGATATGGCGCGCCATCCATTCGCAAAACGCCAGATCATCATTAACCCCGAATTCAGAAATATCAACCATCACATAATAAGCACCTGATGGATTGGTATACCTGAGTTCAGCGTTATCCAGCATATCAAGAAAAAAGGACTTCTTATCGGCATACTTCTGCTGTAACTGCTGGTAATATAAGTCAGGGAACATCAGGGCAGTAACAGCAGCTTCCTGCAATGGCGCAGCCGCACCAACAGTAAGAAAATCGTGAACTTTACGTGCAGAATCGATTACTCTTGCGGGGGCGATAACATAACCCAGACGCCATCCGGTAATCGAATAGGTTTTGGAAAGAGAACTGCACGATACGGTACGCTCAAACATACCTGGTAATGATGCAAAGTAAATATGTTTATGGGGTACATAAACGATATGCTCATAAACCTCATCAGTAATAACGAAAGTATCGAATTCAGTGGCCAGATCTGCAATAATCTTCAATTCCTCATAACTGAAAACTTTACCGGTAGGATTTCCCGGATTACAAAGAATAATTGCTTTTGGTTTCTGCATGAATGCGGCACGAAGCTCCCCTGGATCAAATGTGAAATCCGGTGAACGCAGGGAAACATAAATTGGGATAGCCCCGGTTAAAATCGCATCAGCTGCATAGTTCTCGTAAAAGGGCGAAAATACAATAACCTTGTCTCCGGGATTAGTTACAGCCATCATGGCTGTCATCATCGCTTCTGTACTGCCACAGGTGACTACGATATTGGTGTCAGGGTCGATAGGAATTCCCATGAACCGTTGTTGCTTCTTTGCCAATGCATCTCTGAATTTCTGTGAACCCCAGGTAACTGCATACTGATGCGGTCCCTCCATGGATACTTTCTGCAAAGCCTGCAAAAGTTCCTCGGGTGGCGAGAAGTCAGGAAATCCCTGAGAGAGGTTAATTGCCCCGGTTTGATTAGCCACTCTGGTCATCCGCCGGATCACAGATTCTGAAAAAGTAACAGTACGACTGCTGATTTCAGCCATTTCCCCTTATCCTCAACTTTACTTTATTACTATTAATAGTTCAACTACTGCTCATTTGAAAGATTTGCAAAATAGTGGAAGCCGGAAGTCCACTCATTCAGTGTCATCTCCCGGCTCCGGTTATCAATTCTGATTACAATTTACAGATCATTTGACAAACAATCACCCCTTGGGAACATCTATAACTCTGACCATTATCACACCATCGATACTCTGGATCTTCTCCTTTACAGAAGGTGTTACATTACCATCGATAGCCAGGATATTATAGGCATAATCTCCTTTGTGGTGATTAATAAGATCTAAAATATTAATCTTTTCGGCAGCCAGAATCGTAGTGTACTGGCCGACCATGTTGGGAATATTCCGATTAGCAATTATAAGCCTGGTTGGAGCTCTTGAATCAAGTTCACAATCCGGAAAATTAACCGAATTCTTAATATTACCAGTCTCCAGAAAATTTCTCAACTGGTTAACTGCCATAATGGCGCAATTATCTTCAGCTTCCGGTGTAGAAGCACCCAGATGAGGGAAAGCAATTACATTCTCCATTTTCAAAAGCTCCTCATCAGGGAAATCGGTCACATAAGCCGAAATTACTCCCTCTGCCAGGGCTTCTTTCAGATGCTCATTATTCACCAGTCCACCGCGGGCAAAGTTAAGCATGCGTACACCTTTTTTCATTATTGCCATACGTTCACGGTTAATAAAACCCTTGGTCTTGTCAGTAAGAGGAACATGCAATGTAATATAGTCCGATTCAGCGATAAGGCTTTCCAGACTGCGTGCTCTCTTGACATTTCTGGAGAGTCCCCATGCAGCTTCAACCGAAATAAAAGGATCGTATCCACTTACCTTCATTCCCAGCTCAACTGCATCATTAGCCACCATCACTCCGATGGCACCAAGACCCACAACTCCCAGTTTCTTTCCTTTTAATTCCGGGCCGACAAAACCGGATTTTCCTTTTTCGATGAGGTTAGGAACTTCATCACCCTTGCCAATCAGGGTTTTTGCCCACATAAGTCCTGGAAATATCTTTCTGGAAGAAAGAAGAAGGCCTGCAAGCACCAGTTCCTTTACACCATTTGCATTGGCACCCGGTGTATTAAAGACCACTATCCCCTGTTCGGAACATTTACTTACCGGGATATTGTTTACTCCAGCACCCGCTCTGGCTACAGCCTTAACCGATGCAGGTATTTGCATTTCCAGCATGTTTGCACTTCTGACCAGAATTGCATCCGGATTTAATATTTCGGATGCGACTTCATAATCATCCCTGGGAAACAGTTCCAGTCCGATATTGGCAATTTTATTAAGTGTCTGAATTTTATACATGGCAGGTCTCCTCTCAGGCATGTTCCATTTCGAAATTTTTCATGAATTCCACCAGCTTTACTACCCCTTCCTCCGGCATTGCATTATAGATACTTGCCCGCATACCACCGGCAAGACGATGCCCTTTGAGGTTGACAAAGCCGGCTTTTTCCGCTTTACTGATAAATTCCTTGTCGATTTGCTCACTGGGAGAAACGAAAGGAATATTCATCAGAGAACGATGCGGAGCAGCTACTGTGGCTTTGAACATTTTGGAATTATCCAGAAAATCGTAAAGTATTGCGGCTTTTCTTTCGTTAATTTTCTGCATTACAGCAACTCCACCCTGCTCCTTTAGCCATTCCAGCACCATTTTCAATATGTAAATGCTGTAACACGGCGGAGTATTAAACATCGAGCCTTCCTTTATATGAGTGCTGTAATCAAGCATCGTTGGAGTATTAGCCATCGGTTTACCGGCAAGATCATCTCTGATTATGACCACAGTCACTCCGGCAGGTCCCAGATTTTTCTGTGCACCGGCATAAATGAGCCCAAACTTGCTGACATCATACTCCTCCGAGAGAATATTGGAAGACATATCTGCAACCAGTGGAAGTGCCCCTGTGTCCGGAATATTACGATACCTGGTACCAAAAATGGTATTATTGGTAGTAATGTGCACATATGCAGCATCCGAATCAAACATACTTTTATCAAGATCAGGTATGTAGTTGAAATTCTTATCCTCAGAGGTAGCCACTACCCTTACGGTACCAAACCGTTTTGCCTCAGTTATAGCCTTTTTAGACCAGATACCCGTATTGACAATATCGACTTTTTTCTTTTCACCCATTAAATTCATGGGCACCATGGCAAACTGCATTGATGCTCCACCCTGCAGAAATAGAACCCGGTAATTGTCTGGAATCCGCATCACCTCTCTTAAAAGAGCTTCTGCTTCTTTAATAATCGGTTCATAAACAGCAGAACGGTGACTCATCTCCATAACCGATTGTCCAGATCCCCTGTAATCCAGCATCTCCTGTGCAGCTTTACACAAAACCGGTTCAGGAAGCATCGAAGGTCCTGCAGAAAAATTATATACCCTGGCCATATAAATCTCCTTCTGAAAAATTTTATTGGTTAATCGGTGGAAACTCTTATCCGGGCGGAAAGTACGCGTAACTCACCGGCTATATCCATCTGTTTTACAAAAACACCTTTTTCTTTCGTTTTAATATACACAGGCGCGAAATTGACAATACCCTTTATCCCTCCCTCAACCAGTCGATCCGCTACATCCTGAGCATTTCCGGCAGGTACAGTAATAATTGCCATGTCAATATTTAAACGGCGAACAACTTCACTTATCTGGAATGCCGGAAAAAGCTCCACATCAGTCTTTATAGTTTCAAGACGGTTAATATTGGAGTCAAAACCGGCAACCAGCTGAAACTCATCCCCCAGCGGATACTGCAAAATAGCAGATCCCATGCGCCCCAAGCCTACAACACAAACCTTGCGAACCGCAGTAAGCCCCAGCGATTCTGCTATCATACCGCGTAACCTGTTGACATCATATCCTGCACCGGAATTTCCAGCCGTACCCAGGAAATTGATGTCCTTACGGATACTGTGAGCACCCACTCCCATAAGCTTTCCCAGCTCAGCAGAAGACACAAGCCCCTGCTCCTGCAGTTGCCCAAGGAGTTGGTACAATGCACAAAGTCTGGAAATTGCGGGAGTCGGAATATTGTTCATAAAACACCACCTGTGATTTTTTTCACAACCATAATATAGTTATTTTTAGCGATTTGTTCAAGCAAAATCCGCTATAACCAGCTAAGCGGTAGAAGCAAGCTATTCTTTGTGATATTTTTCACCAACAAAAGCATCCCTTAACCATAGTTTTCCTTTGACTGAGAAATTGCTTTATTGGATAATATTTTAATAATGTCTCTTTTTCCCCACCTGGAAAGGTCGATCATGACAATAGATGTAGTTGAAGTCAAACGAAGACTGCAAGTCTTACTCAATGATCAGAATATGGTAAACGATTATATCCGTCAATATGGTCCAACTATCGATATTAAGCATATTAAAGCTATTAAAGAAAAACGGGAAACCAATATCAGAACTGAAATCTCTGATAGCGGGCCAGGGCATGACCCGGTTTTTGAGATCATGGTTAAATGTCCGGTATGCAACCAATCTAATATCAGTTGCAACGAATTGAGGGCAAAAAGCCAGCAGATTCTTCCCAACAAATTTCTGATACCCACCTACAATGGTGCGCCCGGTTTCAGAACTGTGGATTACAACATGATAGCGGTCACAGTATGCCCCAGATGCCTTTTTGCCTCACCGGATAAGAAAGATTTCTCAAGGGCCGGTACCAGCAGTCAGACTGAAATTAAAAGCCAGGTGGCCCATGGAATTCTTATGGTTCTGCAGGAGAAAATCGGAGAACGCAAAGCACTCTTAGGTTCCATCACAGATTATGAAAACTATTTTAAACGTCCCCGTTCAGACGAATCTGCCATCAACAGCTACAGACTGGCCATCGCCAGAGCAAAAGCAGAAGCCTGGCATGAACAACCATACGCATTCTATAAACTCGGTGCCTATACTTTAAAGATAGCCAAAATCCTGAAAGATTCCGGAAAAGACAACCGGGAGCAGCTACTTGAGGCATTGGGATATTTCGAAGAGGCTTTCAGGACATCAAACTGCCCTGCAGAAGATCTTGAAATGCAGGTTATCTACACTATTGTTGCTCTTTACATTAAGCTTGCTGATTTTAAAAAAGCGAACTCATTTCTGGCGGTTTTTACTAACCTTATAAATGCCCGCACAGCAGAGATGAGAGAGAATCCCAAACTTAACACAGTCACCATTGAAAAGTGGGCAGACCGTGCAAAGTATCTGTGGGAAGAAAGAGAAAACCCGGATCTCTTCAAGAATGAATGAACTGGGGCCGAACTCTGAATACCACTGGAAATATCAATGACTTAGCACTACAAGCCACCGTTTCGAAACGGTTAACCAACCATCTGAACAGGATTTATCCTTAATCGTTTCAAAACGGTGTCTGAAGTAGCCTTAAAAAGTTATCATTACACTTCTTAAGCGTGGTCCGACCCTATCAGTATTCAGTATCCCACCTCAAGCTGGGCCTGCGCATCCACCACATCTCTATTGATTAGAACTAATGCCTCATGGAACCGATCCGCCAGAAATGTGTCTGGTATCCTGTCCCGCAACGTTCGCAGCAGCTGAATTGTCATTCTCAGCACCCGGACCAGATCACCTTCAGGAACACCAAAACCGGCCAGATCCTTTAGTGAACAACCATTTGCCCAGGCAAAAACCGGTGCTGCAAGAGAAAAATCCATCTCTCGAATAGGCATGATTATGTTATGTTTAATCTCCTTCATGCGAAGTTTATGAATCACCTTTTCTGCACTAAAACGCATATTTATGGATGAAGCAGGAGCATTTTTTCTTCCACGGCTCTCTTCTGTAATAAGCGAAGCCAGCAGGACTGGAAGCTGCACAATGCTGCATTCGTCAAAACTCCTGGATGCATACAGCTCTGCAGCCTGAATTTCATAACCGCTTACCGCAGCAGCCAGCTTTCCTTTTTCGGTCAGACTGGTACCATCAAGAAAACCGGTTGACTGGAGAAATTTGATCCGGTTTTCAATCTGGCTCTCCTCTTTGCGGTAAGCCTTGGTCATAGCAAAAGTGCCTTTACGAAAGTTGTGCAGGCTCTTGCGGAAAATCTCAAAAGCCTCCTCACCGAATTGACTGTAAAGATTGAGGATTGTGGAATATCCTGCATAAAACCGGCTGTTAATCCGTTCATTATTACCATAAAGCAATCTTTCCAGATGCTGGGGGTCGGTAGCTTCAGGTATGATTTGGGAATAGACATAACCCACTTCATCCATACCCCGTCTGCCGGCTCTTCCGGCCATCTGATTGTATTCACGGGTCATAAGATAGCTGAATTCTACTCCGTCAAACTTCTCCAGTTCATCAAATACCACCGAACTGGCCGGCATGTTAACCCCCAGGGCAAATGTCTCCGTACAGAAAAGAAGCTTTATCAATCCAGCTGTAAAAAGCCGTTCCACAATCTCTTTGGCAGCAGGAAGAATTCCCGCATGATGAAAGGCGGTACCGGATTCCCAAAGGTTTCTTAAATATCCCAACCGGTCATAATCACCCAGATTGTATTGAGCGACCAGTTCATCAACCATTGCCCTGACCTGCTGCTGTTGAGAATCATCCAGTAAATTAAGTTGACTGTGCTGTTCCGCGTTATATTCACAAGCTCTGCGATTAAAGCAAAAGTAAAGAATTGGTGTCTGCCCTCTTTCCAGAATATATTGAATTATTCTTTTTGATGAGGGTTTACGGCGAAGAAACTTTTTCCGTTCAGCAGCATCAGAACGGTACTTACGCTTTATTGACTTGATATTCATTATTCCGAATTTGGGGCTGTAGAAATTATGCCTTAAGGGAACCGGACGCTCAGTCTCTTCAATTACCGTAAATTCTGTTCCTCTGACAGCCCCCATCCACATCCCCAATTCATGGATGTTGGGAACCGTTGCACTCAGACACATAAAACGAATCTCGCGGGGGGCCAGAATAATACTTTCCTCCCAAACCGTGCCCCGCTCAGGGTCATCCAGGTAATGTATCTCATCAAAAATCACATAATAAATATCTGAAAGTCGACGGGAATCCTCTAGAATGAGATTTCTAAAGATCTCAGTAGTCATAATCAGAAGCTTGCCTTCAGGATTAATGGTGACATCCCCGGTCTGAATTCCTACGATCTCCTCACCGAAACGTTTCCTGAAATCCCGGTATTTCTGATTGGAAAGAGCCTTTATTGGTGCAGTATAAATGACTCTCTTGTTTCGTTCCATGGAGACGTCTACCGCATATTCTGCAATAAGTGTCTTACCACAACCCGTGGGAGCTGCTACGATTAGTGATTCCCCTCTATCGATCGCTTCCACCGCATGAACCTGAAAGGGATCCAATTCGTAATTTTGATAGCGCACATTTACTCCTGTTTATCGATTAGCCTGGTTCTGTAAAAACCTGTTTCATCTTCTGACATATCTGTTTAAAATAGTTTAAATACACAATATCTCAATATTTTACTTTATCCTAATTCGAATGATACTTCTCAATAATAAAGACTGAGAAAAATGCAGACCAGACATGCAAAGGAAATTAAGCGTACTCAGACCAGAAGAATCGTCCGTTTCTGGTTCAATAATGTATAATACGAATAGGTCGGATAAAAAAGGATCAGAGTACCAATTTATGGAAAAAAGAAAACTGACAATAGTCACTGACTATTACTGGCCTCAAAAGGGCGGTGTGGAGATGGTTGCCCAAACGCTTGCTTTAAATCTCAGATCCGATTTCGATATACAAATTGTCACCCACGGAGTCTGCTCATCACCATCCTTATACCATTGTTTTTCGGATGATAAAGAGATACCCTTAACCGATCCAAATGGTAATCCGATCGTGTGTTTAAAAACCAGGATAATGGAAAAACTCTTGCTTCTGCCCCTAAGGATATGGGATATACCAAAGTTAAAGAAAAAACGTTTGTACGATCTGCTGTACTTCTTTTACAGGTTAACCTTTAAAAATAAGATTATTGCCCTGCTTAAAGATACCCGGATTGTTCATTGCATCTCTACCGGATATCTTGCCCGCTGTATAAGCGAAATCTGCAGCGAAAAAAATATCAAGCTCATTTGCTCTCCGTTTATCCATTTTGGAAAATGGGGAGATTCACCTGGTCAGATAAACGCCTATAAGTCATCTGATGTGCTGGTATGTCCCACAGAGTCATTTAAAACCGACTTTCTTACTATCAGCCGTTCTGCAGGTAGATCCGTTATAGTGGTCATCCCTCCTCCCATTTCCATCATATCTGCCCCTGATCCAGTAAACAGTGAAAGAGGTGAGATATTTATACTGTTTTTAGGTAGACGTGAAAAACACAAGGGACTCTCCTTATTGCTTTCCGCTTATCAGGGACTTGAATCGGAAGGGAAACTGGTGATAGCGGGACCTGGTCAAAAAGTTGATTCAGGCAATTCTCAAATTACAGATCTGGGAGAAGTGGATGAAACTATGAAACAACACCTCCTGTGTACCTGCTCACTTCTCTGTGTTCCATCAAAAGATGAATCCTTTGGAATCGTGTATATCGAAGCAATGAGTTATGGTAAACCGGTTGTTGCGCTGAATATTTCTCCGGTAAATGAGATCATCGAAAACGGCAAGACCGGAATCCTGGTTTCTCCTGATGACCCGGTAAGCCTTAAAAAGGCATTAAAGGAGTTATTGACCAATGATTCATTAAGAAGCGAAATGGGCAATGCTGCAAAAAAAGATTTTGATAACCGTTTCAGCTGTGACAAGGTTTTGCAGCAATATAAAAAGCTTTACTGAATCCCAAATTTCGATTTCCGAAACCGAGATTCTGAATGTTTTTGTTTTACAGTTCAGAACAAGCTTAAAATTAAATAAACTTACCCTTAATCCTATTTTTTATGATTCCAGATCTGGATTAATCTGCATTTCAGTTTTTTTCTGATTGAGAATCGGTGCTCTCCCGAATACACTGGTCAAATCTCTTATGTTCTGCAGTTTTTCTTTACAGATTTGATCCGCTGTAAATCGCCATTTCCAGTTTCCGCTACCGGTTCCAGGAGTGTTCATTCTGTGTCCGGTTCCCAACCCTAAGACATCCTGAAAAGGTATTATGCAAAGCCTGGAAGGTGATCCAAACGCCAGACGAAGAAAAAGCTGTAAAAAGACAGATGCACCATCACAGCCCAGAAAATTATGCACAAAAATTTTGTGTTCTGAAGAAAGACTGTTATACCACCCTATGGAAGTATCGTTATCATGAGTGCCGGTATAAGTGACACTATCTGGAAATATGTTATAAGGCAAGTATGGATTATGTGGATTACCATCAAAAGCGAACTGGAGCACTTTCATACCATGTAATCCAGCCTGTCGTCGCAGTAGTTCTACTTCTTCGGTAATATCTCCCAAGTCTTCTGCTATAATGGGCAATTTACCGAGCTTTTTCTTGATTGTGTTGAAAAAGTCGATACCTGGCCCCTTCTCCCATACTCCTTTTTTTGCAGTATTACTGGAAGCCGGAATTGCCCAGAAAGATTCAAAGCCTCTGAAATGATCAAGTCTTATGAAGTCAACCAGACGCAGGGTCTTCTGGATTCTTTTAATCCACCAGGAATATTCATCCAGGCGTAATTTCTCCCATTTATATAGAGGATTACCCCAGAGCTGTCCATCCTCACTGAAATAATCAGGTGGAACACCTGCCACCCTTAAAGGTTTTCCGGATTGGTCCAACTCAAAATATTTTGAAGCAGCCCACACATCGGAGCTATCGTAAGCGGTGTAATAGGGAATATCTCCAATGATCTGGATTCCGTTTTTATTAGCATAATCCTTTAATGCAAGCCATTGGTTGTGAAAGCAGTACTGAAGGAATTTCTGATAATTTATCAATTCACGCTCTGTAGTAAGGATCTCCCTGATTGCAGCAGGATACCTTAACTTCAGTGGTGTTTCCCAAAGATACCAGGGTGCCCCACCCATCCGTTCTTTAATAACCCTGAAAAGAGCATAATCATCTAACCAATACTGCTCCTGTTCACAAAATTCATCATACTCGGGAGTGCCATCAAAACGGGAATATGCCTTACGGAAGATTCTTTCTTTTTGAACAATAACCTCACCGAAATCTACGGTAGCTTCTGGCAGTTTCGGGTATTCTTCCAGTTCTGAAAGAGTAAGTAGCCCCTGTGACCTTAAAAGATCAGGAGAGATCAGTAGGGTGTTACCTGCAAAAGAGCTGAAACATTGATAAGGCGAATCACCATATCCAGTTGGTCCCAAGGGGCAAAGCTGCCAGAAGGATTGTTTCATTTGAGAAAGCATATCGATCCAGGTAAAAGAAAAATTGCCTAGATCCCCAATTCCGTATCTGGAAGGCATAGATGTGGGATGAAGAAAAAGTCCGGAAGAACGATTCATAATTTATACTCTGATGATTTTGCGAAATTTTGGCCTTAGTGGTTGAATTTTCGGTTATAGGTGATATATCATACCTTTAAAAAGAAGAAATGTCGAGAACCCAATAATGCATAACCTGAGATTAATCAGAATCTGTGCCATGAGGATCTCACCTCAAAATAAGGTAATCATCTGACCTCTGAAAGAGTTTTAATATCAGAATCAGCCATTTCTTTTTTTTCTTAATTACAATTCTGACAATCTTAATCATTATGAAAAAATGAGTTAATAAATAGTATATAACGTTTCAGAGAAAGAAAAATTACGAAAAAATGCAGCATAACTGCAAATCCACTCATTATATTTGTTATTTATGCCTGAGTAATTATCAGGGCCCACTGCGAACTTCGGAAGACAATGCGGTTTGCATTAATCCTGGTGAACGACTCTGGTTTTTAGTCACCTGGTTAAAGAAAAAACGTTTTGTTTTTCTAAGACAGGTACACGGCTTAATTCTCCGCACCCTCCCTGCCGCCAAATGACTCTTAGGGATACAGCAGGAGGACCAAATGGTCGTGATAATTAACCCGATCATCACTTATTTATTATCAAAATGGGGGTAGTTAAATGAAACTACGGTATATGTATTTTGCGGTTCCGCTTCTTTTTGCAGGATGTGCCTCATACAAGCAGTTGCAGCCCAAACCAGTTCTTTCTCCAGCGGAAAGCGGTTATATTGAACTTAAGGATGGTAAAAAAGATTTCGAATTGAAAAAAGATAAAAAGTATTTCTTCAATTTTCCATCAACCCAGGAAGATAATTTTTATCTGGTGCTCAATATTCCTGCAAAAAAACAGTTTAAAAGCTTTCTTTCCGATCAGTTCAATAAAAAGTCTTTTGGAGAGAAAATCGCAGATGAATCCCAGTCCGATACCCAAAGTGTCTATCCCATTAAGAAAAACAGCACCGGATATTATCTGGTAATGGAAGGTATTTCTCAGGATTTAGTACTTAATATTGATTATCGTTACACACCGCAGTGGCGTTTCAAATTTGAGACTAAACATGCCGGATTCAAAGAAATTCTGCAGAATAACCGGGTAGATCGCAGTCCCTATAAGTCCATCGGTTCCGGAAGTCATCTTGAAGGCACTAACTTTCCTACGGTTATGACTAAAGTTAAAGGACACTCCTCGGAGATTGAGAAGGTCTATAAAGAGCTTCTGGCTATTGAAAGTATCTTTCCAGCTGGAATAGTAAACTCCAAAGATGAAGCTTATGAAAATTATAAAAAGCTCAAATCCGATATCGAAGATGAGATGAAATTCCAGGCAGATTACCTTATGGTACTGAATTTTTTTGGTAAAGAATCCGCCAGCAGAGGTAATCCGGTTGAATTACTCAACTCGGTAGAGGACTTTATCTCTTTTTTCGAAGCTAAAGACCGCTTTCCAAGTACCATCGTTTCAGAAGCACAAACTGTAATTGGAGGAAGATTACAGGAAGTTGTTCCTTTCTATAATCAGCGACTTTCCGGCAAGGAAAATGCAAAGCCATTTGATGAAGACACCTATTTAACAAAACCCCTTTTCCGGGTCGGTACCCTGTTCAATGTTGCCGGGTTACCTACACCTGCAGAATATAGCACCCTGGCCAAATTCGTAAAGGATTTTGACAACGCAAGCAATGCTCTTGCAGCTGCGAATGACAGCCTTTCCACAATCCGTGCTTCTATTGCTAAAGAAAACCAGATGCCTGGTGACGATTTTTTCAGGAATGTGGTTAAAAGAGTAACCCTCATCCAGAGCAGCCTTCCACAACATCTGGACCAATCCTGTGGAATGTATTTACAATACAGATGCGCAAACGATCTTAACGGACAAATAAGCGCAGTAACCGATACCATCAATAAAGCTCTTTCCAAATTCAAAGAAGCTGAATCACTGGTAATACAACTGAACATTTTAAAAGCTCAAGCTGAGTATGGAGCCATGCTGGGGATGCTTATAAAGAACACGCATCTGGATTTTCTCATCGAGAAGTATCGTGGGTTGGATAAAATGTCTATTGAAGAACAAAGTAAGAAAATCGAGGCTGCACTGAATTCCCAGAACTGGCCCTTATCCGAAAAGCTTCTCAGTGGCCTGCATACAGATATGAATTTTCTAAAACCTGCAGAGATTTTATCCATGAAAGCGGCTTTAGTGGAAGAGCTGGAAGACTCCCTCTACACCAAAATTGACCGGGTATCCAGAAGCCGCATAAACAAGTTTCTCGAGGAGAATGTGAATACTCTGGACAATGTAGATTCTTTATACTCGGATTCCGTTTTTGTGCCGGTTTACGATGTAAAATTCTCATCAGGGTCCAAGAAGGAACTGCTTCAACGTAAAGCAGATCTTATCGCACATCTGCAGAAAATGAGAGATGATGAATTTCCGGCAAAAGCGATCTCTCTTCTTTACGATCAGTTTATCGCCAAACCAAATGATAATGGAGTTTTCAAAGCCAGGGCAATTGTAGCACACGGCAAATATTACAAAGGTGAAGACAAAAAGGTTAAAACCAGAATTTCAGAATGTGATCCCATGACATCCAAATGGATAGTCAAACCAGCCGATTATCGCAGGGTTTTTGCCCTTCCGGTCACCAGTAAAAAACGTGGAGTTAACAAATATGTGGTACGGCTCTATGTAGATATACCTACCGAAGCAGAATTTCCGGTTTACGATGTCAATATTAAGCTGCCTAAGGAAATCGCAGAGAATGCTGCTACCCAGCAGTGGTATGAAGCGATTTCGCTCAATAAGAAACTGCTTAAAAATGAAGGCAGGTTCTCAATATCCGCGCCAAGTGCATCAAATGATTACGAATGCCAGATTACTCCAGTACAGATGAATAAAGGCAAAGCAAATATGCTGGAAATTACCTTTAATCATCCGTCCTTCAAGGTACATTCTGTAAGCGTAATGGTACAGAAACCATTAATCAAGAAATAACCGAATCTGCCAATAAAGGAGAACACAATGAAAAAAGCTCTGATAATTATCAGCATCCTGTTACTGGCCGCCGGAGGCGGTGCAGTGTATTATTTCTTTTTCAGTAAAAATCTCAGCGATCAGATTGTCTTACCATATATTGCTCATCAGAAACCCAGAGTCGATCCCCATGTACCCAGCGCAGTACCTGTTGCAGATAAACTGGATGAAGTCCTTTTTGATGGATTATTTAACGTTTCTGCCAATAGAAGCGGGATTGTCTTTGAAGATGGTCTGGGGGAGTTTGTCTCTCTGGACCAGAAAAACAACGTGACTATCCGACTCAAACCACGCAAAAAATGGCACACCAGCTATTCAGTCAATATGGAGAAAGAGAAAATTTCCATCTCTGAAAAAGAGGGCATCAATTTTACCGCTAAAGACCTTAAATTCACTCTGAGCAGAATCAAAAAACTAGGCAGTATCTCTCCTGATTACATACTCGTTTCCCAGGCAATTCCGGCATTCGATTTTCTGGGACCCAATGACAATGGAGAAATAACTTTCCAGTTGAAAAGCGACCGTATCTGGACAGAAAGCGACATCAAAGAGGTACTTTCATTTAAAATTCTTCCCTTTGACTCTGAACTGGATGCGCCTTTTTACAACAACGGAACAGGTCCCTACCTGCAGGCTGGTGAAGTAGAAGAAAAAATTCATTACCACAAATCCCCCGACTGCAATGCTCTTGTAAACAATGTGGTATTAAAACCCTACATTGATAACAGCACTTATTCCACCGAACTTAAAAACCGCAATATCAATGTGCTGCTTAGCACCCCATTTGGGGCAATTTCACCCATTCTGGGCAAAACCGAGAAATATTTTTACAAATCAAGTATCAGCACCTGTTTCTTTGCACTTTTCTTCAACGTTGAACGCCTCTCCCTCGATCAGCGTAAAGCATTACGTAAAATGATCGATAACAAAAAAATCCTCAACCGTTTCTTCCGGGTTGGCACCGAACAACAGCGCCATATTGCCAATTACCGTGGTGAAAATAACAATTATCAGGACTATCTTAACTACAGCGTATTCCCCACCTCTTCATACTATGTGGAAGACTCTGTGGTCATACCTGTGACAGAGCTTGATGGACCAGATGCATCAGTACTTCCGGACACTGTGCAGATACAGACCTGTCTGAGCCATGACTTCCGCGAAGAACTTGCTGAAATGGTGGAGATCATGAACGATCCAACACTCTTTGGCGGAAAGATTAAGGTTAACG
Source organism: Fibrobacterota bacterium (assembly GCA_023436145.1). GTDB lineage: Bacteria > Fibrobacterota > Chitinivibrionia > Chitinivibrionales > Chitinispirillaceae > JAAYPC01. The sequence goes on from JAEZKP010000087.1 coordinate 16,095, forward strand.
CAGTCCCGAATGCCGAAATCCAGAAAGGAAATTACGATGCTGTACTGGTTGCAGTAAGCGGGTACAGAAGCAATTTTCTTTTTGACATGTACAACATCTTTCTGCGCCAGCCGGACTTCGAGACCTACAGGATTAACCTGCATACAGCTATTGACAACAAGGGAAAACAGGTTATTCAGGATCAGTCTTTTGAAGCAAATAAAAACTTCTTCCGTATCGATCTTGGTACCAATTCACCCGAACGGGAACAGTTTTCCATGTTGTTGAGAAAAATCTATGGTTTTATGGCTACACATGAAGTCGGAGATAAACAGTATTATGCCAGAGACATTGATCAGCTTGAACATGAACTGGCATTAGGAAGCTGGCTATTCTCTTTACCTTCCCTGGCCTATTTCAGTACCCAGTTTGATGCCAATTCAATTGACCTTTATGGTACAGCCGCTCAACTTTCTACCATTGAAAAATGGCAGGAAACCAGGAAAAAATAATTTGCTTTCATAGCATGTCCTTCAACGGACATGCTATGCCTGTTTTTTCAATGGATTTATTTTAATATGAAATTTTTATATTTAATTCTGCTTTGTTCTATATTCCCGGCAAGGTCATTTTCATCTCCCCAAAAGGGTGATTTTCTTATCATCTCTGAACCTTCAAAACTCTCTGTTTTTAACCAGTTTGAACAAACTCTTTCCGAAAGCGAATTAAACGGTTTTCCCCCTTATTCACCATTTCTGATTGTTAACCGTAAAGAATCTCTTGGAGATCAGATCACTGAAGCTCTCCGAAGCAAATATCAGGGCAAAACCTTTTTTCTGCTCCTTGATGGAAAAGGCAGTTTAAAGGGCTCGAACTCTCAATCCTATCAGAAAATCTTTCAAAACTGCCAGATAATTGACGATACCGTTTTACTAAAACAGACGATAAATGCATACCAGAAATTCCCTTCCGGCGGTCCCATCACCAAATGCATCGCAGACCAGCCGGTCATACGCATTTTTAAACACTCAGGTTCTTATTATGTATTTATCCCGGATAAAAAGCAGTACGGGTGGTTAAACAGCGGAACAGCGGTTTTTAAATCAATTTCAAAGACCCCCATTGATTCGCGCACATTCAGTATCAATGATATTTCCGGTATGATTGAAGCCCGTTTGACTGCAGCAAACGAAATTTACAACCAGTATTTCGGATTTTTTAACGAAATCACTCTTCAGCAGAAATCTGTTCCACAATGGAAATTGTATAATGACGGTAAAACACTCAAATGCATACTGAGTTCATCTGTACAGATAAACGAACAATTGCAGAAGAGTACAAGATATGTTCTGCAGGATATTGAACAGATGTTACTGGGGAAGCCTTTCAGTATTCAGTATACATCAGGAGAAATTACAATTAATCCACGATGAACTGGATTATAAATTACCATGAAAAAAAAACTTATTGAACACATATCAGGGATTCTCTTTGTCACGATACTTCTTTTCGGGATTCTTTCGGTTTATAATTTTTCCAGACAACGGGAAAAAACAATCGAAAGCTCCAGAATCCAGCAATTCATTCAGGTCCCCATCTCCAACATTAATGATCCTTTTCAGCGGGCGCTCCTGAGAGATGTTATGAACATCTTTTACCCGGACCAAACTGAGAAAAACAACAATATCATTGACGAACTGCTCAAAACAAAGGAAAACGAGTTCAATAACAGGCTGCAGAAATCACACTTGCAGGAACATCTTTCCATCGGAAAAATAAAAGAGATCTTTGCAATGTTAATTAAATTTCTGATCACCTATATTATTGTGATGCTTTTAACCTGGTATGGAGTTCAGACGATAGCTGTATGGCGCTTTATTTCAAAAAAACAGAAATCCGAAAAAAAGCTTCTTTGTGTTTCGTTAATGGAGGAATCTTCTTTCAGGGAAAAGGCCACAACAGTCCTGAAATCGATACTAAAAAGTTTTATCTATATTGTACTTTTCTCACCTGCGTATGTCATTGCATACTCGATCAAGACAGAGTTCAACACCGATTCACTATTTTTTATGATAATTCTTGGAGTAATTTCCAATGGTCTCTTAATCACGTATTCCAACAAATTCTTTGCTTTTTTAACTGCTGAAAGCAGGAAAGGATATCTGGATACAGCCCTGGTTAAAAACCTTAACTCCTCCTACCAGTTTAACAGCAGTACCGGAATATCATCCACTTCAATTTTCAAATTCCGAAAGACATTCAAAGGCCATGTTTTTCAACACATCTTCCAGAATGCCCGGTTCCAATATCTCTCGACTATAAAGGAGCAGGCTTGCTTTCTTATAACCGGACTGATTATAATAGAAATGGCTCTCAATATTCATGGGTATCTTAACTACGAAATGCTTCGTCAAATGCTGTATAAGAACTACGATGTGGTGATTGTAATTATTCTTTCCATTTTCTACACTGTCAAAATCACAGAAATGTTGACAGATTTTCTTGTGTACAGGGAATCCATGAAATATGAAAACCGGATATAACAATACATTTGTTCACTCGTTTATACGATCCAGAGACAAACTTTGGGCTGCAATATGGATAATAACCATAATTGCACTTGGTGTCTGGGATCTGCTTTTTCTTAACCGACCAGCACTGAAAAAGGTGATTACCGGCTTTATTAACACTTTCAGTATATCACTTCTGGTGGTTTTATTCACATTACTCCTGTCTTGGATGTTAACTCTTGGCTTTCATTTTTTTGAGCAGAAACGCAATCATGCAGGATATGTGGCATTGACTTTTTTTCTCAACCTGTTGCGCTCAGTTCCCCAGATCGTGGGAATTCTATTTGGATATGTAGGAATCGCGCTACTGGTTGACAAACACATTCTGAGCGGAAGCCCTGCTGTTTTCATGAGCCTGGCGTTCTGCATGAGTCTTTTTATAGTAGCAGAAGTAGTTGATTTAATGAGGGAGAGAATAGATCATTTCAAAAAATTAGACTTTTACAATGCCATGAGGGTTTGCGGCATTTCAGAAAGTAGAATCGTTAATTTTGACATACTGTGGAAAAACAGCCGGCTTCATATTTTCAACAAACTGATAGCGGTGTTTGGCAGTGCAGTATTTCTTCAATGCAGTGTTGACTTTATTATTTCTGTGGGCTTGTCCACCGATATAAATCCAGTCAGTCTTCCTGTTACCCTTGGAAGTCTTTTAGCTAAAATAGACAGCAAGCAGGATATTCTGGCCATCGGCAACACCCTTTTCAATCCGGGTTATTTGCCGAATCTGCTTTTTCAGCATCTTCAGGGTATAACAGTGGCATTTCTTATAGTCTTTTCTCTTTTTTGTATCAACAATATCTCGAATGGTTATGCGGAAAGACACCGGTTATGAATACATGTCAATTTTCAATCCGGGTTGAATCCGGCAATCGCACTCTGGTTCATGCGGAAAATTTTCCGGTTTATCAGAACCAGATCACATTTCTTTTTGGTGAATCCGGCATTGGAAAATCGATTATCACCAAAGGTTTATATGGGCTTCTGGATCCTGAAGACCTTACTGTCACTATTAATGATAAACCCTACGGCTATCACCTCAGGAACGATTGGACTGCACAGATACGTAAAAACGGCTTTTTCGTTTTCCAGGAACCATCTTCACACCTCAATCCCCTGCTGACCATAAGGGATCAACTCAATGAAGGTTCTCTTTGCAATCAGGATGATCAGGAAATTCTTCGGTATCTGTGGCAAACAAGCGATGATCCGGCCATTAGAAAGATTATAGATATTTTCCCTAAACCCTACCGGCCCAGTGGTGGTGAAAAACAGAGAATACTGTTGGCTATGGCTTTCAAAAGAATAAATGCATTCATCGGGAATCAATCCAATGAACAGGCTGCATTTATTTTTGATGAGCCCACCGGAAGTCTGGATAATAATTACCGTAACCTGTTTCTGGAACTGCTGTTTGCCAAATACAGTGCACGGCCCTTTACTACCATAATTATCACCCATGATTATTCTATTATAAGTGAAATTTACAGCAGACACCGGCACCTGGTGAAAGATATCCATTTCAAGGAGCTGTCCCGGACAACAGAGCCAGATGTGGAAGTACAAGATTTCTCGCCACAGCAATATCTGAGCTGGCTTCAGACAGGCGCCAGAGCTGATAGAGATTGCTTCTCACATGAAACGGTTCTGGAATTCTCATCCCGGTTTTCCATTTTCAAGCGCAATCTCTGTGTTTTTAAGGATGAGAAGTGGCAACAACCTGCTTCACTTTTGATTAAAAAGGGAGATATGGTTTATCTGAAAGCGCCCAGTGGTGTTGGAAAGACTACTCTGGCAAAAATAGTTATGGGACTTTATCGTGCGGATTGCTTTAAGATGAAGCTGGCAGGTCTGACAGCAAGTGAAAAGAGTCCTGAAACTCTCTGGCAGAAAAAGATCTGGGGAAAAAAGGCAGGTATGGTTTTTCAGCATGCTGATGAATCACTGAACTTGCAGGCTACAGTCATGGAGACCTTTAAAGGCCTCCCCCTAAGAAAGAAGCTTACCCCTGAAAGACTCAAAAAATACCTTCATGACCTTTTTGACCACGCCACTATAACCGATCAGTTTCTCCAAAAGAAGGTGGCATTTCTCAGCGGTGGCCAAAAACAGCGGCTTAACCTTCTAAGGACGCTTGTCCAGGCACCTCAATTAATTATTCTGGACGAGCCACTCAATGGCCTGGATTTTAACAGTGTAAAGAAAGTTCTGGAACTGCTCGAACAGAAACGCTCAGAGGGAAATGCCATGCTTATGATTTCTCACAATGAAGAAATCTTTGAGCACTTCGTGAAAAAAGAAAACATCTATTATTTAGCAGAAATCTGATTATTTCCGATTTTTGCCGGACCGGAATCGCCCTGCGACAATGACACACACGCCACCTAATATGCTAAACATGGCTACAGAAGGTTCGGGGACAGTTCCTGTTATGCTTGTAATAACCAGACGTGATGGTCTGGATTTTACAGTACCATTTAAATACAGTTCCTCAATCCCTATAAGTGGTGTATTAACTTCCCATAATTTTATAGGTAAAGTTTCACTGTAGATCTGCACATAATGGGATCCTTTCCCGACAAGCAGTATGCTGGGATAAGTTGCACTTCCATAAACAAGATCACTTCCCAGGTGTGTTTCCTCAACTGAAGAGGCATTCTTGGTATCTGGAATTATATATTCACCTATGAATTCGGTATAAAAGTAATCTATACCCATTGTATCGTTATATATATCAATTGCATATTGCTTTTCCCCATTTATGTAACCAAAACCGGGGCGATCAAAATCATAAAGAAAAGTATAGTGTACAGGTTTTGCAGTGTTAAGCTCAGTACCCTCTGCGGTAATGGTAATCAAAGCAGCATTAGCGGATAGCCCTAAAAAAAGTAATGTAATAGCACTAAATATTTTTTTCATTGGGAACCTCCAACATCAGGTTTATTTGGAAGATGATACCCGAAAACAATAATAAAGCAATATTCATACACTTTTTTAGCTATAAAACCGAAATTATAATATTTTGAAGCTTTATAATATCACTTAACAAAATAGGTGGTGGCATAAATAAGAACAACCAAAAATACACAATAATAGAATGCTTCTTTTTACCCGGACTTTCAAACTAGCCTCAGGAGCGGGTCAGAGGGACTTGCCCACAAATTTTCCGTAATGTAGTTTTTCCTTTTCCGCATAACTGACGCAGTTGAGGAGCACCTCAGGGGAGTGCGGAATTGGCTAGGGCCGCGCGTCTGGGCACAAGAAATTTTTAACCATAGGAGTCGCCCATGAACGTGTTAGAGAAAAACGATCCAGAGATTTTTCAACTCATCAAATCCGAAGAGTCATACCAAAAATCAACCATCCGTCTTATTGCCAGCGAAAACTACACTTCCAAGGCAGTTCTGGAAGCCTGCGGTACAGTTTTTCAAAATAAATATTCTGAAGGATATCCTGGTGCGCGCTATTACCAGGGGCAGGTCAACTGTGATGGAGTGGAAAGACTGGCCATTGCCAGAGCTAAAGAGTTGTTTGGTGCGGAACATGCAAATGTCCAATCCTATTCAGGTTCTCCGGCCAACCTGGCTATTTATTTGGCTTTTGCTAAGCCCGGAGATACCATTTTAGGGCTTAATTTAAGCCACGGCGGTCATCTTACTCATGGCTCAAAGGCGAGCATCACTGGTAAATGGTTTAATGCCGTACATTACAGCCTTAATCCACAAACCGGGCTCATCGATTATGATGAAATCCGCAGCTTAGCACTCCAGCACAAACCGAAACTGCTGATTGCCGGTCACTCTGCTTATCCCAGACATCTTGACTTTGCCAAATTCCGTTCGATTGCAGATGAGTGCGGTGCAATTCTTTTTGTAGACATGGCTCACTTTGCAGGTCTGGTGGCCGGCGGTGTTCATCCCAACCCTGTGCCTTATGCGGACGTAGTAACTACCACCACCCACAAAACACTCCGGGGCCCACGTGGTGCCATGATTCTTTGTAAAGAACAACATGCCAAAGCAATAGACAAAGCGGTTTTCCCGGGACTCCAGGGTGGTCCGCACAACGCAACTACCGCAGGAATCGCTGTTGCATTAGGAGAAGCCCTGAAACCTTCGTTTAAAGAGTACGCAAATAAAACTGTTGAAAATGCAAAATGCCTGGCATCAGAGCTTATCTCATACGGCTTCAATCTTGTCTCGGGCGGTACTGACAACCATCTGATGTTAGTAGACCTCTCTAATAAAGAAGTTACCGGAAAGCTTGCTGCTGTTGCGCTTGAGAAAGCCGGAATAGTGCTCAACTATAACACTGTACCAGGAGAGACCCGCAAAGCATCAGACCCTTCAGGTATTCGACTCGGCACCCCATCTGTAACCAGCCGTGGTTTTGGGGTATCAGAGATGAAGAAGATCGCAGCCTGGATGAATGATGCAATAAGTCATATAGACAATGATGCAACTCTCAAAAAGATTGCTTCAGAAGTGGCACAACTTTGTGAAAATTTCCCTGTCCCAGGCATCGAATGATTCCGACTCCATTTTGCGCATGACAGTTATTCTGTCATGTGCACTTTCATTGCTGTTCCAGTCTTTCTCTTTAAAGACAAAATAGATCCCTGTTCTTACCAGTTATGATATGTCCAACAGTGCTGAAAAAAAGCTGGTAGCAAATGAGCAAATTACTAATAGGTGTAAGTTCCTGCCTACTGGGAAACCGGGTCAGGTACGATGGTAATCACAGACTGGATTGTTACATTACAGAAACTCTGGGCAATTTTTTCCAATATATCCACTTTTGCCCCGAGGTAGAATGTGGCTTAGGCGTGCCCAGAGAAACCATGCAGCTGGTTGGCACACCTGCATCTGCGCACCTTTTGACCACAAAGACCCGGATCGATCATACCGAACGTTTAAAAAGGTGGACTGAAAAAACCTTAAACTCTCTGGCATCAGAGAATCTCTGCGGTTATATCTTTAAGACAAAATCCCCCAGCTGTGCCATGGTAGATGCGAAAGTGTTCTCTACTGAAAACAGTTCTGTTGAAAGAGGCCCCGGTTTATTTGCAGCTGCATTTACAAAACGATTTCCGCTGATACCAACAATTGATGAAGGAAGACTTCACAATGAACAATTACGGGAAAACTTTATCGAAAAAGTATGCGTTCTGACCAGATGGCATCATTATCTGAAAAATGATCCCAATTGCTTGAATCTGATCAGATTTCATGAACATCACAAATATCTTATCATGTCTCATAGCCCCAAAAAACAGCAGACACTGGGTAATATGTTAGCCGATTGCGGTCAAATTTTTTCATCACAACTGCAAGATGAATATATAAAGCAGCTAATGGAAACGCTATCGCTTACCGCTACAGTAAAAAAGCATACCAATGTACTTCAGCATATTGCAGGCTATCTTAAAAAGCAGCTTTCTTCAGATCAGAAAAAAGAACTTCAGGAGATAATTGAAAACTACCAGCGAGGATTGCTACCCCTGACAGCCCCATTAACACTACTGAAGCACTATGTGAGATTATTCAACGAACCATTTTTAAGCCAACAAATTTATCTTAATGCACACCCTGCGGAATTAATGCTGAGAAATGAGCTGTTGTAACCCAAACCTCAATTAATTTCCTGTTGAAAAGCTCCAGACAGTTTTAGTAATATTTGCTTACAGTCTCCTGTACACAGATGACAAAGAGGAGTTTTTCAATGAAAGTCATATCTGCATCGCTTTTAATTTTGCTTATGCTCATTTCCGGGTGTGTATATGTTCCAGCCGGACTTTCAGCATCGATAGAACCCTTACGGGATAAAAACTATAGGACCATAAAGGCAGTTCAGGGAAAACAGACTACGATCAGTCTCTTTCACATGCTTCCGCTGGCAAAGCCTGATTACAATGAGGCTATAAGAGAGGCGCTAAAAGGTGAGCAGCAGGGGAGCTCTTTGATTAATGTCCGCACCTATTACAGATCAATTTTTCTACTGCTTTTCTCTGTAAATACATTGATAGTCGAAGGTGATGTAGTTAACAAATAATTTCCAGTGGTATTATCCGAATACTTTTATACTGCCAAAAACTCCGTCATAACCGGATTTTATCGTCACTTTTCCAGATCTGAGCCGCTCGATTCCATCAGCTACTTTTCTATCGGACTTGCGAAGATCGTCGATGGGAATCTCCAGAAGAATGTTGAATTCAGATCCGCATTTATGCAATAAATCTTCGTAAAACTGAGACACTTTCTTACTGTTGACTCCTACCTGAAGTATCTCCGACAGTATATTTTTCAGTGGTGTTACCGAATGCCAGATCTGCGTTTGAGATGATCTGTTTCCAGGAGAATTTTCAGCCAATTCAGCGACACGGTTTAAAACCCCGACAGTGACTTTTTTTCCACACACTGGACAGATTTCCTTATGTTTTCTGGTTTGATGCGGTTCCCAGCACACTTCACATTTGCGATGGCCGTCCAGGTGATATTTTCCCTCTTCCGGAAAGTACTCCACAGTACCAATAAATCTCTTGTCTTTACTTTTCAATGCATCCATGATTGAAGAATAACTCAGCTCAGTATCAAAAAGGTTTGCTTCACGCCCCAGGTTTTCCGGTGAATGGGCATCGGAATTACTGACCAATGCATACCTGTTAAGTATTTTACATTGCCGGTTCATTGCAGGATCTGAAGACAATCCAGTCTCCACAGCAAAGATATGTTCAGAAAGATCACCATAACACTGCTCTATCGAATCGAACCCAGATTTGGAGCCCAGAACCGAAAACCATGGTGTCCAGATATGAGCCGGTATCAGTACAGCCTGAGGGTCTGCATTAAGAACAATCTCCAGAAGATCTCGTGAATCAAGACCTAAAATAGGTCTTCCATCCGAACCGATGTTACCGATACTACTTAATGTTTTTTGAATCTTTACCATTGCTGAAAACGAAGGGGCATAGACAAGGTTATGCACTTTTCTGACCCGGTTATTTTTCTTGTAAATACAACTGATCTCAGAACAAAGCATGAAGTGAACCGGCTTGCCAAACTTTGCAGCCTCAGTATGCACCAGGTTTTTTTTCAGCCGGAAAAGGCCATTTTCGGCAGGTGTCAACTTTTCCTTCAGTTCATCAAGCCATACCGGATGAACAGCGTCACCAGTTCCAATCACTGTCAGCCCTTTTTTTCTTCCCCATAAATCAAGCATCTCAGGTGTTAATTGAGAACTGGTAGCCAGTGAAAATCTGGAATGGATATGTAAATCAGCAATAAATTTCATAAGTTCAATCCTGTTGTATTGCGGTACAGAGATTAACTCCGGAATAATAAGCATTCAGTATTTCTTCAAAGGACTGACCAGCCCCGGCTCTACCAAGAGCTCCCATCTGGCACATTCCAACCCCATGACCGTATCCGGTTCCACTTATCAGCACCTGATCTGGTCCAAGAGATAATATTTTAAAATTAGCGCTGCGTAAAATTGACTTCTCCGGAGTGTCACGTAATAAGATAAACCTTAACCGGTCTCCCCCAATATCCACACTCCAGTCATTTGCTGAAAAAGTACAGCTTTTAACCCTGCCGCAGGAGAAGAATCCTTTTATAGAAATATCTTTTAGGTCTCCCTGAAGTTTTCTTTCAGGATAGAGTTTTGTCAAGTTGATTTGTATCTGATCAAAAAAGAGGCGTTTTGTCCATTTTTCCTGCCAGGAAAACCGAGGGGAAATCCGGCAATAAGGTTGTCCGGAAGAGTCCAGGTCACTTATTGATCTTAAATAGCTGCAGTATGGCTTTTGCCAGACATCCTCAATATTTGCAGTCTTTCCACCGCAGGTGGAGTGGTAGTAGGCATTAACCAGACTGCCTGCACAAATCATAATCAGATTTTCGGTATCTTTGATAGCCAGATCCGATTCCCTGTATTCAGGATCTGCACCACCATAAACCTGATCCTGGACTGTTGCAGTCATGTCAAAAGATGCGCTTCTACGCTCCATCATACGTTTATAGGTATAGGTTCTGGCTGCCACAGCCTGAGCCTTAAGGGCTTCAATAAGACTTTCAGAACGTTTTCCAATCTCCAGTGGAACAACTCCCCGAAGATATTGTTCGACATCGATATAATTGATAATTGAAAACGTCCCGTCTTTTTCATCCCAGAAAACGATGTCTCCTCTGTACCGGACTTGGTTGACCTTAACACACTCCTCCTGCCGGGTGGAAAAAAGTGTACAGGGAAGCGAGACTTCTTTAAATTTTCGGGATCCGGAAAGTAAAACCATTCCTTTTCTTGAGCTTTTTACTGAGATGTTGTCGGCTCTAAACACAATAGAAACTGAGGAGGATTTTAAACGGATATTTTCAGTAGCCAGAAACTGTGCAGTTTTAACATTTCTTTGCAGAGCAATCCGCACTTTTCGTCTATTTACTTTGAATTGCGGATAGTCCGGTGACAGGCAGGAAGAATCTATCATAACCGAAGAGCTGGTATCGGTTAATGAATCGAAGGCAGTACTGAAATCAACCTCAACAGCAGTACTGTCAGAAGTGGTGAGAGAACTGTCCATGACTTCTGTTTCTACCGGTTCAGGTTCAACGATTTCACTCTGAGGTTTAGTAACAGAAGCCGTGGAGGAGCCCGGTGGATTGACTTTAATCAGCCGCAAATTAGGCGTACACCGGTAAAGAAAGCAGAAGAATACTGCCAAGGATACAAATTTATGCAGCTTCAGATTTGTCACAAGAGGATTTTTTCAATTTTTTCAGTTTGTTGCCGATCATGGTTTTCTGTAAAGCAGAAACATGATCGATTATCATCAATCCATTCAGATGATCAATCTCGTGCTGAAGAGCTCTGGCCAGAAGTCCTTCTGCATTCTCTATGACAAATTCTTTACCTTCTGCATCCTGGGCTCTGACACTTACTCTCGCATGTCGACTTACAGAAAGAGTAATACCGGGAATACTGAGACAACCCTCGTCAGCAGTTTCTGTTTCTTCTGAGGCGTTGAATATGACAGGATTAATGAGCACAAGGGGATCTTTTTCCCCTCCGCTGACATCTATCACCACCAACTGAACAGATTCCCCCACCTGAGGAGCTGCAAGACCAGCTCCATCCTCAGCCCTCAAAGTTTCCACCATTTCGTCGATGAATTTTTGGAGACTGGAGTCAAATTTTTCTACCGGTTTTGCTATTTTACGTAAAACCGGATCACCATATAAACGAACTTTAAGCACTACTACTTTTTCTCCTTTTCACTCTTTTCGCCAGACTTCTCATTCTCATTTATTACGGCTGAAATGGCAGATTTGGTAAATTCTACTACCGAATTTTCACCTATTTTTACCATAACTGTATTTTCTTTTATATTTCCTACAACACCCAAAATGCCTGCACTGGTTAATACTTTATCCCCTTTTTTTATGTTTTTCAACATTTCAAGGCGTTCTTTCTGTTTTTTCTGTTCAGGACGAATCATAAAGAAATAGATGATCGCAAACATGACCGCGATCATGGGAAGAAGGCTTCCAAAACCACCCGTAGGAGCAGTCTGCTGGCTTTCCTGACTGAAAACGGAGATCGCATTCACCAGGTGCAGGGCGATAACAGTAATTAAAAGCTGGAATTTCATAAGGATCCTTTCCGGATAAATTTTAAGTTAAACCAACCGCTAAAAATAAGTGCAGTATATAGTGAAGTCAACCGGAGTGCGAATTTTGTTTTAAGCTTAACAATAAAGGTATTGGGACACCGGCCAAAATTCGACATTAAGGCACTATAGTTCAAGACAGGATTCCTGAATGTATTTTACTTCTTTATGGAAACCATATATTTCGCAAAATGGATACTACTGGACTCCGGTGAGCTGCTGGTAAATGGTGCTATATCCATCTCAGAGAACAAGATCTGTTCTGTAGGGCCTAGAAGCAAGGTCCGAAGAGGGCAAACTGAGCGAATAGTGAACCTTGGGGACTCGCTAATTCTTCCTGGTTTTATAAACATGCACACTCACCTGGAACACAGTGTTTTAAGAGGTATCCAGAAAAATCCTGATGAGACCTTTCCTACCTGGAGTATAAAAAATCATGCCAGAGTACGTCAGGCATCACCAGATGCAGTAAAAACTGCAATCAGATTAAAAATAAGAGAACTTTTGGCCCAAGGAATAACTACGGTGGTTGACAGTTCCCGCCTGGGTTATTCATATGAGATTTTGAAGAACGAAGTAATACGTTCCTTTGTAGTTAACGAAATTAATGTAGATGATCCAGTGCAGGAACCGGCTATTCTTGACAAGTTCACCAACTCTCTTCCGCCATCCACATCAAAAATCAAAACAGGAATAGGTCCGCACGGAATTTATTCTTTATCCAAAAGTGCACATCAGAAGCTTCTGTCATTTATTAAAAATAATAACCTTCTCTGGGTATCTCACATTGCCGAGAGTGCAGAAGAGCTGCAAGCATTCTCTGAGAAAAGAGGGGATCTTTACTTTCAGTTCACCCGTAAACGTCCCTGGCCATTCAGTGATGCTACTATGGGCTCCATGAATTATGCCCTGCAAAATGAGCTGATTCCAGACCGCGGCATCTGCATTCACTGCAATTATGTAAATGGAAGCGAACTGGAAAGTCTGGCCAGAAAAAATGTGGCGGTGGTGATCTGCCACAGCTACACACAGGAGTTGGGCCACAAGAGCTTTCCTTTGGATGTCGCCAGAAATCGAAATGTTCTTATCTGTCTGGGAACAGAAGGTATTGCTGCTCCCGGATTTCTTAGTCTTTTTGATGAGTTGTTCTGGCTTAAAAAAGCTTACCCCCATATAAGCGCTTCAGAAATGCTGAAGTGGGTAACGATAAATCCCGCAAAAGCCTTACAGATGGAAGAACAGATCGGGTCTTTACAGCAGGGGAAACTGGCAGATATCATAGCGGTAAGATTCGCATACGATCCATCAAATGATCCTCTGGAAGAGCTTCTTATGGCAGATCCTGAAATTATAGCAGTCATTATCAATGGTGAAGAGATTGTAACCAATTATTAAACCTCATTTCCACTTCTTCCGGAATTTGACTTTGCCCAGCTTGCATTAAATTGTTATCTTTCATATATGAAACCATTAATAGAAAACATGACTTTTTCAGCAAAAACAGGAATAAAAAACGAGAAGAAAGAAACAAATCCTCTGAAATTCTCAACGTTTGCCGGTGTGTTCACTCCTTCTATTCTTAGTATCCTTGGAGTGATACTGTTTATGAGAGCTAATTTTGTGCTTGGCTACTCAGGATTATGGGGTGCACTGATAATTTTAGGTCTGGCAAAGACCATAACTACCATAACCGGCTTATCAATTTCTGCCATCGCTACCAATGTTGATGTAAAAGGAGGTGGAGCCTACTATCTGATCTCCCGAACACTGGGGCCAGAATTCGGGGCTACAATCGGATTGACTCTGTTTTTTGCTCAAACATTAGCCATTCCTTTTTACGTTATAGGTTTTTCTGAGTCAATTGTAAGGACATTTCCGGTGATGCAACCTTATTTCCTGCATGTCTCAGTCATTTCTCTAACGGCTATTTTTATTATCACATTCAAGGGTGCAGACTGGGCTATTAAAACTCAATACGTCATCATGACTATACTGGGCTTGTCCATATTGGCATTCCTCTCAGGTGCACTGCTTAAATTCGATTCTTCAATTTTGCAAAGTAATAAAATGCCCCAATATGACAACATTTATTCTTTCTGGACCCTTTTCGCAATTTACTTTCCTGCTGCAACCGGACTTCTGGCAGGGGTAAACATGTCAGGTGACCTGAAAAACCCCAGTCGATCAATTCCAATTGGAACTATGAGTGCTATCGGAGTAGCAGGTATTATTTATATGGCGCAGTTAATACTTTGTGCAGGGGCAATACCACGAGACCAGCTAATAAACACCCCATACCATAGCCTGATAGCTGTCTCACCTTTTAAAAGTGGATTTTTGGTAGTGATTGGTGTGTTCTGCGCAACTATCTCCAGTGCAATCGGGTCGCTTATGGGTGCACCACGGGTGCTGCAGTCTCTGGGGAAAGACCAGTTGCTTAAGCCTGTCAATTTCTTTTCTAAGCTGTCAATAAGCGGTGAACCCAGACGGGCAATGGTTCTGAGCTTTCTTATCAGTCTTATAGTAATAATTCTCGCAGGAAATAATAGTTCCGGCCCTGCACTCAATACCGTTGCACCAATGGTGACCATGCTATTTTTATGGACCTACGGAATAATAAACCTGGCTGCATTTGTAGAGACATTCAGCCGCAATCCTTCTTTCAGACCACGCTTCAAATTCTTTCACTGGTTGCCTGCACTCATAGGAGCAACCGCTTCACTGGCGGTCTCGTTTCTGATTGATGCTTTTGCTGCCTGTACTGCAATAATATTTATAAGCCTATTGTTTATCTATGTCAGAAAAAACATCATGGCGGCATCGTTTGGTGATGCTCGCCGGGGTTTCTATTATGCCCGGGTACGCAACAACCTTCTAACTTTATCTAATCTGCCACTTCACCCTAAAAACTGGCGTCCCACCATAGTTGTACTATCCGGAAACCCTGCCCGCCGTCTTACTCTGGTGAAGTGTGCAGACTGGCTTGGAAGTGGAAGAGGAATTGTAATATTAGTAAATCTTATTCTGGGAGATATTAAAAAAATCGCATTTGCCAGAAAAGATCATCTGGATACTCTCAACCAGTTTATTCAGCTGCACCGTCTTAAAGCATTTGCAGAAGTGCTGGTGACAGATGATTTTGACAACGGCCTTACTCATTTTCTTCAATCAATTTCCATAGGACCTATAAAGCCCAATCTGGCTATTCTGGGATGGTCCTCAGACCCACAGCGGGCAAAACCTTTTTTTGATTCCATAAGGATAGCCAGACAACTTCACATGAGCACTGTACTGATCTGGGATGGTGGTTTGCCAGAAAAAAGCGAGCGCAAGCGATTTAGAATCGACATATGGTGGCGAGGTAAACGAAATGGCTCGCTGATGGTAATTCTTGCATATCTTCTATCGATTAATCCCGACTGGTCTGGTTCACAAATCAGAATATTACGGGTTATACAGAACAAAGATACTGCAGAAGAATCCCAGTTCGAACTTGAATCTCTGATTGAGAATGCACGAATTAAAGCCATCGTAAAAGTCATTGAATCTCAACAGGATTTTCCTTCCATCCTCAAAGAAAACTCATCCGATGCCAGTATCATTTTCCTGGGTTTTGATATCCCGGAGACCCCAAACATCCTTGCCTTTCAAAACAATTTCAATGAAATGCTCAAAAATCTGCCTACAACGCTGCTGGTGTCCTCGACCGGTGATGCAGACTTGTTATCCTGAAAAAAAACACCTAATTTATATATATTATTAATGAGTGGAGGAGACAAAATGAAATTTTCGCCCTCTGTAGTATTGACTTTTATTTGCGTTATCTCTTTTAATTCGCTTATTTTTAGCCAACTTAGTGGTAATATCTCCTATACTCTTCATCGTGAATCCAATCCAACTCAGGATCAACTCGATGCTTATGCAAAAATCAAAGCTGCGATGGATTCTGCGACTGGTTACTACAACCAGTATACTACATTAACTAAAAATCTGAATATTTATTATAATACAACTGTTCAGACTGCAGATGCCAGTTTCAATGGTACAATCAGATTCGGTTCAAGCAGATCTTATATGGTCGTACATACAGCAATGCACGAGATTGCGCATACCCTGGGTATCGGAACAACTGCTGAGTATAGAAATCTCATTAAGAATAATGTGTTTACCGGCTCTAATGCGACAGCGAAATTAAGAGAAATAATCAACGATTCCGACACGCTCGTCCATGGTGATCAACAGCACTTCTGGCCGTATGGACTAAACTACGCAAGTGAAGTCAAATCAAAACAAGACCTTATAAATCATTGCATAATTGTTAATGAGATGTGCAAAGACATGTTCAGAGAGGAGCTATACAAAGTTTGTCATCTGCGGTCAAAAGTCGACGGAAGATACATAGTATCAGACGGAAATAAGCTTTCACTGAGCAGTAACAAAGATTCCACCTCATTAGTCAGAATGATTGCTTTAAATGGTGAAAATGTATTCAGACTTGAATTTGGAAACAGCGTATTAGATATACCTAATGAATCAAAAAGTGCAGGGATTGCAGCCGGTTTATATAGTTGGAACGGAGGAGCACATCAGCGGGTTGTATTTGAATTTGAAGCGAAGGACAGTAATGTGGCCCGGCTAAAAATGTCCCATAGTGGGCTTTACCTGCGTGCAGATGGAAACCGGATTATTCAGGATCAGGCAACTGTTTCAAAAGAGAGCCAATTCTGGGAGATAACTGCTGATCAGGACATTACGTTAACCAGATGTTCCGGTAATAAAATGTTTAAATCTGGAATGGAATTTAGTAAAAACCGGGTGATCTTTATCACATCCATACCAGAAATGTCAGTTATCCGGATAACCGACCTGCATGGTAGATCTGTCAGAAGTAATATCATGCGCACAGAAAAAGGTTACACGCTATCCACTGACAACATGGCCAGAGGTCTGTATGTGGCAACGATTCAATTACCAGGACAGAATATAAGAAGTAGATTTGTTGTAAAGTAGTTTCACTCTGTTTTTCTAAAAAAAACAATCTCACCTTGTGGTCTGTCTGCTTTAGCTAAAGCAGACCAATTTCCCTACATTCAGTTTGCTGCTAATGCAATAGAATCAAAAATCAGAATTCCTAAAAAGATGATAAAGTCGTGCAATTCTTTATTGCATAATCAATTAGGCAAACTGATTTCGAACCTCTATTGTTCAAAACCAGTTTTACAATTCTCCATTTTTCATCCCGAGGATACAATCAAGAGATTTCTATACGTTTTATTTCAACAAGGTAAATTTATTCCGGGAAAGAACTCCCTGGAGATAAGTTTTTATCCCATACTATGGACCTGATAAGTAAAGAGGACGAGACAAGTCGCTCTATAAGTATCGCTGCTTTCATGAAAAACAGAGGTAGTCATATTCTGTGAAAAACGACTTCAGCAGAATCTGATTTACTTGATTTCCTTCAGATATTGCTTTGCCCTGGGCACGAATTCGCTTGCCGGGTATCTGTCCACCAGTTTCTGAAATTCGGTTTTTGCTTCCACGGTTTGCCCCATTTTTAAAAAACTCAGAGCAATTTTATTCTGGGCATCATCAGCTTTCTGACTGCGACTGAAAGTCACAACTTTCCGGAAAGCAGTTACTGCAGATGCAAAGTCACTGATTGCATAGTAACATTCTCCAATCCAGTAAAACGCATTGGATGCATATTGTCCAGAGGGGTAATGCTTAAGCAAGTCGTTAAACAAGACCACAGCGTTATCATATTGTCTTTTATTAAATGTCTGGAGTGCCTGTTGATAAAGATCATATTCCGGCGAGCTTACCATGGATATGGCGGAAGCAGGAGAGAAGGTCGGTTCAGGAGCTTTTTTGGTCTGCTGACTGACAGCCCTGACAGGCATGGATTCAATTGCCTTGACCTGTGCCTGAAGATCCTTGTAGGCTTCTACCAAAAGTGCCAACCGGTTTTCAAGTTCTTCGATTTTTGCTGCAGACACACTGGAAATTTCCTCTGAAAGCAAGATGATTTTATTATCAATTTCTGTCACTTTAGTTGAAAGTACATCAACATCCAGTTTTGCTTCCTGAGCTAATTTGAGTGCTTCATCTGAGTTTTCTTTTACCTGTATAACATCTATTTCCGGTAATAATGCCTCATTGTGAATCTGCTGCACAGAACCGGCACAACCTCCAAGTACTGCCATAGCCAGGCCAGGCAGAATCAACTTCATTTTTCTCATTCTTAAGCCTTTGAGAGCAGTCCAGTCTTTCACTTCCTACAGCGTTTTTAAGCTACTTATATTGTATTATATAATAACAGGCAGATTCGGTCAAATTAAGAGTAATCGAGTAGTGGAGAAATGGGTCATTAAAGAGAGAGGCTCTCTATTCTCTTCTATTTTAAATATTAAATGAATCTCCAAAAAAGATGCTCATCCTGCTGTTTGAAAGTATTGAGTATTTCACATGACCACCACCCATTATTGCCACATGTCAATTTCATAACACCAGACATATTCAGAGAATCTATACTGAAAGCCGGTATGATGTTTTCAATTGATAAATTGAAGGTATCTGATGTAAAATAAAAGTCAAAGGAGCATCATTGAAGAATTTTCAGCATTGAAAAACAATTTCGGTCATTTACTCCAGAGGCATTATCCAGAATTCCATGGGATCATCACAAGGTCTGAAACCAGCTGATGAGTACAGCCGTTTTGCATCCTGATTATCACATCTGACTTCCAGTGTCAATCGACAGCAATCAGTTTCCCTGGCCAGTTTTACTGCCTCCTGTAGAAGCCGTTTTCCGATTCCATTTTTCCTGAACTGTTTTTTAACTATGATATCGTGTACATTTAATAGCATTTTGGCTTTAAAAGTAGAAAAACCAAGAAAACATACAATCAAGCCAGCGACCTCTTCTTCATACAGAGCCAGCAATACTATAGATACCGGATGATTTTTCAGCCCATCAATAAGCGCAACCTCTGCTTCAGGTGTCAATACTGGAAGATTTCCACCCATAGGGTCGTTGCGGTATTCATTAATCAGGGATATTATGGAGAATACATCCCTGACGCTTGTAAAATCAGCTTTCACTACACTTACTGTTTCTGCTTCAGTTGGATCACCAGACATCTATTCTCCCTGTCAGCCGGTTTTATGTTCTGATTATCGGAAGGGGAAAAATTTCCACTTCACTTTGCTACACCAAATTTTAACCCATAAGAGATATTTATTAAAATATATGCTGCATTCTATGCTAACAAACCAAGCCACTATTCTCCGGTCATAGAATTCAGAATGAAATACCGGGCCCAGATTCCCTGAGTTGGAGAACATCAAAGTACAATTGTTTCAGTTCACCTGTGTTCAAAGATCTGCCTAATTTTCTGGCTTCATAACGTATAGCAGGTATCAAGGAAAGGGTGTGACTACTATCTGCATTTATACCGATATTTTTAAGCATTGCAATAATTCCAGCAGACCCGCTATGACTACCTGCGACCATTTCGGAAGGAGCACGACCAACTACAGAAGGATCATATGGTTCGTAAGAACTGGAATCCTGAGCAAGAGCATGACAGTGAATCCCTGATTCATGTGCAAAAATTTTTGCTCCGCTAACCGGCTTATCAGGTGGTATAGGTCTGGAAGTAAGCAGCGACACCAGTTTACAGAGTTCATAGAGTCGATTTGTTCTCAATCCATGTTTCAACTCCGGACAACTGCGGGAGATTGCGATCGCAATCTCCTCCAGCGCAGCATTACCAGCACGCTCTCCTATTCCATTGACAGTAAGACTTACGGCAGAAGCTCCGGACTGGAGAGCTGTCATTGCATTAGCTGTAGCCATACCCAGATCGTTATGTGCATGGAATTCCAGATTTGCATCCGTTACTTTGGAAAGAACACTGGAAATCAGACCCGCTGTCTGCACAGGCGTAAATATACCCACAGTATCTGCAAGACGGACCCTGAATGCCCCTTCATCAGTAGCAGTTTTAACAAATTTTATTATACGGTCCAGGTGAGCCCTTGTTGCATCCTGGCATCCTACAGATACCCTGACAAAGCGCTCCTTTGAATAGGACAAAACCCTGGATAGTGTATCAAAAAGCCATCTTTCATCTTTTTTAAGAATGCCAAGATGAGCGTCAGACATTGGAAAAGAGACATGTACCGAATCGCAACCGGTTTCAAAAGCATGAGAAATGTCACTTTCCTTTGCTCTGCACCAACAGCTGAAATTACATTGGGGATATTTGCGAACGATATGTCTGATTATATTACGTTCCTCTTCCCCCATAGCAGGAATTCCAACCTCGATTTCTGTAATGCCGGTTTGATACAATGCATCCACAATAACGATCCTGTCTTCAGCTGTAAACAGAATATCAGGAGCTTGCGCTCCATCACGGAGTGTTGTATCTATTAAGGTAACTGCACGCATTCTGTCCTCTGGATTGACGGTCACTCAAGCCGTGAACCAATGAGTTTTATTTATCTATTCTATATTCTTCAACGGGTTCACCACTCTCCATGGCATCCAGAATGGTATCAATCTTTTCTTCATTTACTTCACCATACCAGTATCCTTCAGGATATACCACCATAACCGGCCCCTTGTCACAGACTTTCAGACATCCTGTCATAGATACGTTCACATCCTGTAATCCACGGTCAGATAGTTCAGTTTCCAGATATTGCAGCAATGAGCCGGCTCCTTTTTTTGAACATACCCCCTGAGGTGCCCCGGACATTCGAAAACTTGCGCAAACAAAAATATGGTGAGCTGGCTTTTTCATAGAACATTCCTTTCGATTTCTTTTTGAAATTTTTGGACTAGTATCAAATTGTAAATCTATAGTCTCTTTATCCAATCCTTTAATCTAAAGCCTCTTTTATCTGCTCCTCTAATCTAAAATCTCTTTTATCCGCTCCTTTAATCTAAAATCTCTAATCTGAAATCTAACATTCCTTAACACCCTTTCCCTCCACTGCAGGGTTTATAGTCACAAACAGTTGCTGGCTGTTCACCTTTAAAAACAGCAGACAGTGCATCATCGATAAGTCCTTCGGTAGTAAACACCTTTATCCCAGCTTCGTTTAAATGAGCCTTTGGAGGTCCTCCGGTTTGATTAACAAGCAATGCCATGCAGTCGTGTAGTTTTTCAGCAAGCGCAACCCACCGCTGAGAGCCGCTTACCGCAGAAGGAGCCGGTCTTACATCTACCAGTTCGAATGTATTTTTTCCTTTACCAAAAATGTAATACTTCCCTGCTCTTCCCAAATGTTCATTTACCAATAATCCCTCACGGCTTGCTACAGCTACATAAGGGCGGTTTTCACCAGGATGAAGCGGTCCGGAAGCTATCTGCCGTATTAGTGAATCGATAGCTTCGCTATTGTTTTCTCCTATCAACCCAGCAGCATCTGCTCTACAACGATGACAATGATTTAATACCTGCAGATAATGTGAGGTGCTCCACCGTATCTTCTGCATCAACTCATGATCCGGTTTCTCAATTTCTTCAAATTTGCTGCCATTGACCGGAATAACCGGCATTGGGTTGAAATATCGGGCCCCATGAGCAGCAACTGTCCTCGAAATCTCTTCTACATGGTTACTATTAACGCCTGGTATCACCACGCAATTAACTTTT
This sequence comes from Fibrobacterota bacterium, assembly GCA_023436145.1. GTDB lineage: Bacteria > Fibrobacterota > Chitinivibrionia > Chitinivibrionales > Chitinispirillaceae > JAAYPC01. The sequence continues at coordinate 37,979 of JAEZKP010000087.1, forward strand.
ACAACAATTCCATGATCTTGGAGTTCATCAAGTGCATCAAATTGATTTTTTATAAGAATCTCAGAACCTTCTACATTACGGAAGATTTTACGTTCATATCGAACCCAACTTACAATTCCGGCTCCGATGTGTGGGTCTACCGAATTGATGGTTAAAGAGACATGGTCAACACCAATCCTTTTCAGATCTGCAACATATCCTGGCAGATTCAATCCATTTGTTGCCACACAAAGCTGAATTGAGGGAAATTTTCGCCTGACCATCTCCAGTGTCTCTATTGTCAGCTCAGGATCTGCAAAAGGATCCCCTGGTCCTGCAATCCCAACGACAGAGATGTCACCTTTCTTAGCAATCACCTTTTCCAGATAGTCAACAGCCTGCTCCGGTGACAGCACTGCAGACGTCACTCCAGGGCGGGATTCGTTCGGGCAATCATAGATACGGTTGCAGAAATTGCATTGAATATTGCATGATGGTGCAACCGGCAGATGTACCCTCATATGTTTTACTGCCGCAGATGGGTTATAACAGGGATGACTTTCTTCCTTCATGGAATCCTCCTATAAATAACTGTAACCGATATTATCTGTAAGCTGTTTAGTGCACAAGAAGGCATTTACTATTTCATCAAACAATCTGTTAGTTCCTTCATAACCAAGCATTACAATACGGGATGCGCCAAATCGGTCATGCACCGGAAATCCCACTCTTACAAGTGGTATTTTAAGTTTTTCTGACATCCTGAATCCTTTACTGTTACCTATACAGATATCTACATTACTTTTCTGGCATAGCGATTCTATGGTATCAAAATCCGCTTCTTCCAGTATTGTAATCTGATTCTGATAAATATCAGGTACACATTCGGAAATGTGCTGAGTAAGCCTGGAAGCTTTAGACACGGTAGCGCAAACCGAGGGTATAATCCCGGTTTCACTGCAAAGAGAAACTAAACCTGCCACAGTATCTTCATCTCCAATGATTGCAGCTTTTTTCTCAAATACATATTTATGTGCATCAACATAAGCATCCAGCAGACGAGCCCGGCTGCGTTGATAATGTTCGGGGACTGGTTTACCTGAGATTTCTGAGAGAAACTCCATAAAAAGGTCATTTGACCGGACACCAACCGGGAGTTTCAGTCTTTTCATATTGCAATTAAACGTACTGCCAATGTAATCACCAGCTTCTCTAAAGGAAAAACCTGCACCCAGCTCAACAACATTTCTGGTTTGTCCTATTGCTTTGATTGCAGAAACCGGAGTCCCGCCTTTGGGAAGATGAAGATATTCATCCCAGGTCCCTCCATCCAGTGTCTCAGAATAATCAGGCAGTATCTGAGCTTTTATTCCAAAATCATTACAGATATTATAAAGGATTCTAAGATCCGCTGGTGAAATCATCGGAGGGAGAATAAGCAGTTCATGACTGGATTCCTCCATACCTGCGCAAGTTTTGACTATTGCAGCAACTGCTGCATGAAAGCCATCTTCATGAGCTCCGATAAAAGATGGAGTAGGCACTGTCAGGATTATTGGCTCTTCATCATTGTTATGAATTTTTTTAAATTGATGAAGCCATAGCCCTAAATCATCTCCTATGGTTTCACTAAGACAGGTGCTGTTTATGCCAATAACAGCCGGGGAATATTTTAGAATCACATTTTTTACAGCTTTGGTCAGATTCTCACCACCACCGAAAACCGCGGTTTCCTCACTGAAACTTGACGATGCGATATCGACTGGTTCTCTGTAATGGCTGATCAGGTACCGTCTGATATAAGTTGCACATCCCTGTGAACCATGAATAACAGGCATCGCATTCTCTATTCCTTTGAAAGCGATACTGGCACCTAATGGGGCGCAAAGCCGGCAAGGGTTTACTGTAGCGTAGCTGTTTTTTTTCACTGCTGTTTTCATGAGTTTCCCCCACGATTCATCGATAGAACACTCCATACCGGACTGGTAACAGATGAATAAACTTCTTTTGCAAAGTTGACCATTCCCTTAAAACCTGCAAGCCCGGTTTTTCTCTCATGGTTATGATCACAGAAACCTATACCCATCTTGTAAGCAATTGGTCGTTCCTTTACACCACCGATGAAAAGATCTACATTTTTCTCTTTCAGAAAGGAAGACAGTTCCAGTGGGTTGGAATCATCTACAATAATAGTTCCTTCATCACAGATTTGTTTCAGTACCTCGTAATCTTCAGCATTTCCGGTTTGTGTTCCTGCAATTACGGTTTTCATGCCTATGAGCCGTAGCGCTTTTACGAGTGAAACTGCTTTAAAAGCACCACCGACATAAAGTGCAGCCCTTTTTCCCTGACAGCGGCATTTATAATAATCAAGTTCATTTTTTATTGAGAATATTTCATTGCGAATCAGTTCAGAAGTATTCCTCTTCACCTCTTTCTCATCGAAAAAATCCGCAACGTTATACAATGCCTTTGCGGTATCCTCTATGCCAAAAAAAGATGCACGGATAAAGGGGATCCCATACTTTTTTTCCATTTGTTTTGCCAAATGCATCATAGATCCACTGCATTGCACTACATTGAGTTTTGCAGTATGTGCTCTCATTATATCTTCGATTCTTCCATCACCGGTGATTGTAGCCACCACCTTTAAACCCATCCTGTCAAAGTAATTCTTAAGAACCCAGGTTTCACCGGCGACATTAAATTCACCAAGGAGATTAATTCCCAGTGGAACAATTGGAGCATCGATCAGTCCTATTATTTTAAATAGAGCATCGCAGGCTGCTTTGTATCCATCCTTCTTTGTTCCTTTAAAACCTTCTGAATGCACGGGCAGCACTGGTATACCGAATTCTTCTGCCGTCAATTTACATACCGATTCTATGTCATCACCAATAATCCCGGTGATACAGGTAGCATAGACAAATGCTGCAGCTGGTTTGTGTAAGGTAATAAGTTCGCTCAATGCAGATCTGAGTTTTTTCTCACCACCATATATGATCTCTTTTTCGTGCAGATCAGTACTGAAACTGTTTCTATGAAGTTCCGGACCACTGGAAAGAGCACCTCGAATATCCCAGGTATATGCTGCACATCCAATTGGGCCATGCACCAGATGGAGTGCATTTACAATGGGATAAAGCACCACTCTCGAACCACAGAAAACGCAAGCACGCTGTGATACAGAGCCCGCGGTGCTTTTACGTCCACAGGCTATCGAAGAAGAATCTGCTCCCTTGCGGAGGACATGTCCTGTCCTCTCCTTCAACAACGCGGTGCTATCCCCATTTGTGTTTTTCAACTGTCCGTTCATGGTAATTCCTCAGTTAAGTTTAAACTCGAACTAAATGTTTACTGCTCAAAATGGATTGATCGGTTTACACACATTTCTCCTCCTTCAACAATGGTATTCTACTCATTACATTCATTTTGAACAGAAACCTGGTATACTTTTCAAACAGAAGAGGGATTACATTACCAGCTCGAATTTCTCTTCGGGCGCATCACGGTCCTGGCGATCCATTAGTGCTGAGAGGATTTTATCTATCAGACGTAATGCACCTGAATATCCTACAACAGGGAAATACTGGTGTCCGATTCTGTCATAAATCGGAAAACCTATTCTGACAAGTGGTATATCCTCATCACGGCAGAGATATTTTGCATATGTGTTCCCCAGCACCAGATCCACTTTCTCATTCTTAATTAACTGATGAAAGTAAAAATAATCGGAAGCATCACGGACATTGACAGAGTCGGTACCGATTGCTTCATGAACTCTTTTGATGAATTTCTTTCCTGGAGTACCAGTTACCACATGTCTGACATTCATGCCTATATCGGTAAGAAAACCTGCAAGAGCTACCAGATGATCCGGATCACCTATAAGGGCCACTTTTTTTCCATAGAAATAGCTTTGCATGTCTGTAATGGCATCCACCAGCTGGCCCCGTTCCAATTTGATTTCATCAGGAACAATTCCTCCCAGCTCTTTAAGAGCGCTGATAAATTCATCTGTCCCGCGAACACCAATCGGGAGTCCGATATTTTGACAAGGAACTTTGCATTTAACATCAAGTGCCTTGGCTGCGGGAGCAGAGGCGACAAGTCCAAGTGCAATGGTTTTAATACTACAACCAGTACTCCTTAACGCATCGATTGTAACACCACCATCCGGATACATCTCATATTTTCCGGTCAGTGGACCATTGAGAACACCGGAAGTATCTGGAAACACTATCCCCTTCAACCCCATCATAGAAACTATCCTTTTGACTTCAGCCATATCGGATGGCTCCACATAACCAGGAATTATATTGACCTGATTGAGTTTTTTCCCATTCTCGGCGAGCTGTTCAACAATTGCTTTAACCATATTTGAGAAGCCAGTGACATGCGAACCAACATAACTTGGAGTACTGGCATTTATTACATACTTTCCTTTTGGTACTTTTCCTTCCTCTTTAGCTTTAGCAATGATTTGAGGACAGTCATCGCCAATGGTCTCAGACAAACAGGTTGTATGGACTGCGATCATATCTGGGTTGTAGATGGTAAAAATGTTATTGATTGCCTCCAATAGATTTGCCTGGCCCCCAAAAACCGAAGCTCCCTCGGTAAAGGAACTGGTACCTGCCATAACCGGTTCCTTGTAATGTCTTGTAAGAGCGCTGCGATGATATGCACAACATCCCTGAGAGCCATGGCTGTGTGGAATGCACTTGTGAATCCCAAGGGCAGCATACATGGCCCCTACCGGCTGGCAGGTTTTTGCCGGCTGAATGGTAAGAGCCTGTCGCTCGACAATTTCTGTTGGTGTATGTCTGAGTAGCATGATATTTCTCCTTCCTTTGTTTTAATCTTCCCAGCCGTACATTGCAGTAAGTTCAGGTCCTTTATCCCAGGGTGCGGTAACCAGAGACCAAATTCTGGTGTTTACCATGCGGTCAATTTCCCTGTAATAATTAATCGCACCTTCAAAACCGGCATACGGGCCCGCATAATCATAACTGTGCAGTTGCTTCATAGGGATGCCAAACTTCTGCACTACATACTTCTCTTTGATACCGGCGCAAAAAATATCGGGTTTATATTTCTCTATGAGTACCTCCATCTCATGATGGTTAAGATCATCAATAACCAGACTGTTCTCATCCATTTCAGCCATCATTCCCACGTAATCATTAAGTTCAAACCCTTCCTCCCTTAACTTTTGCATCTCTTTTTCTGATTTACGTGGACGAAACAGTTCGGGATCAGCACATACCTCCAGTTCTTCGATATTCCTTGAGTCTGCGTCAACCTTAATTGACGGGATCACTTTTCTTCCTTCGTAATCATCCCTGTGTGCAAACTCATAACCGGCAGCAACTGTTTTCATACCGATCTCTTTAAAGAGTTCCTGGTAATGATGTGCTCTTGAGCCACCGACAAAAAGCATCGCGGTCTTACCCTCACAACGTGCTTTCACCAGGTCACGGACTTTTGCAACTTTAGCCAGTTCTTCATTCATTACGTAATCAACCCGGTCAATTAATTCTTTGTCCCCGAAATAACGCGCGATTTTTTTCATGGATTTAGCGGTAGCTTCAGCGCCAATAAAGTTTACTTTAAACCATGGGATTCCATATTTTTTCTGCATCATTTCAGCCATATAGTTAATGGATCTGTGACACATCACCACGTTCAGATCGGCATTATGAGCGCTGGCAAATTCATCGTAGGTAGAATTTCCAGAGAAGGTTGCATGGAGAGTAATACCACAGGCATCAAAAATCCTTTCGATTTCAAAAGCATCACCTCCTATGTTGTATTCCCCCAGCAGATTCACCAGATATTTGCCAGGTTTTTTCATTTCAATAGTCCCGACTACATCAGTAAAGACTTTGTTGTTTGCCACATGATGGCCAGCAGATTGACTGACTCCCTTGTAACCTTCACAGCTGAAACCAAAGATATTAACTTCGGGATATTTTTCCTCCATTTCCCTGGCCACTGCATGTACATCATCACCGATCAGTCCAACCGGACAAGTGGAAAATATTCCGAGAGCTTTGGGTTTGAAAATAGCGATGGCTTCTTCAATGGCTTTTTTGAGTTTTTTCTCCCCCCCGAAAATTATATTTTCATCCTGCATATCAGTAGACAATGCATAGGTCATATAATTGGGTGAGTCAGATGTAGGTGGTCTGGTCTGGTTTCTTCTGGTCAGCCAGCTATAAAAGCCGCAACCAATAGGTCCATGGGTAATTTGCAGAATATCACGGGTAGGCCCCAGCACCACTCCTTTACATCCAGCATACGAACAGCCGCGCATAGTGATAATACCGGGAATGGTGCGGACATTTGCCAGAATTTCGGGAACCTCATTATTTCCATCAACTTTATTTTCAATAATCTGTTTGGCCCGTTTCCGTGCTACTTTTGCAGGATATTTTTCAATTAATTCACGCCCGATTTCGCTGGTTTCAGAGGACATAACTGCCATTTTTTGCTCCTTTGCATCTAATCAAGAACTTCTTCACCCTCTTGACCGGTGCGTACCCGGTAAACTGTAGAGAGCGGCATAACAAATATTTTTCCATCACCGGGTTTGCCGGTCTGGTTTACCTGAATTATGGTTTGTATTACTTTTGGCACCAGCTTATCAGAGACCATCACCGAAATTATCCGCTTAGGAACCAGTCGTTGACTCTGTCCAAGCTGGGCAATTGCTTCCTCAAACCCTCTTTCAGCCCCTTTGAGCAGGTTAAAATCCACCAGCCCTTTTCCCCTGCCCAGGCACTCGCGCGCATGAAATGAACTTATTCCGGCTTCAGAAAGGGCCCTTTTTGTTTCATTTATCTTGTTCATGCGTATAATTGCCATAACCTCCTTCATACAACATCCCCCTTGGCCCCAGATTGTTCGGTTTCCTTCACACCTGAACTCACCGTATAAATTTCCGAGACAGGTGTAACGAAAATCTTTCCATCACCAAAAGAACCCTTATCCCCTGTTCTGGCAGTTTTCATGACTGTCTTTACCACAAAATCCTTGTCCTTATCCGGTACCACTGTGATCAACATCTCTTTAGGAATCTCATCATAAGTAATTTCTCCGATTTTGATTCCGCGCTGCTTGCCACGGCCGACAACACCGACTTTTGTAACAGCAGGATACCCAGCCTCCATCAGCGCTGCGAGCACCGCATCGACTTTTTCCGGCCGTATAATTGACCTGATCATCACCATAATGTTTTTCCTTTCTTTAACATTTAATAATAGTAAGAAGCTTTAATTTGCGATCCCATACTCAATCAGCAATTTCTCAAGATCATCGGTATGCATCGGTTTAGGAATAACAAACATATTGTTTTCATTGATTTTAGTAGCCAGCATACGATACTCATCTGCCTGACTGTGAGCAGGATCAAAGTCGATGACAGTTTTACGGTTGATTTCTGCTTTCTGCACCATGTTATCCCTGGGAACAAAATGGATCATCTGTGTACCCAGCTTGGCAGCAAAAGCTTCGATCATTGCTTTTTCGTTATCTACTTTACGGCTGTTACATATCAGACCGCCCAACCGTACCCCACCTGCTTCAGCAAATTTGACAATTCCTTTGCAGATATTATTAGCAGCATACATAGCCATCATTTCACCTGAACAGACGATATAAATTTCTTCTGCTTTTCCTTCCCGGATTGGCATAGCGAAACCACCACAGACCACATCTCCAAGAACATCATAGAATACATAATCAAGGTTCTGAGAATCTGAATAGGCACCAAGCTGTTCCAGAAGATTAATAGATGTGATAATGCCCCGGCCTGCACATCCCACACCTGGTTCAGGACCACCGGATTCAACACAGATTGTGCCTTTGAATCCAAATTTCCGGATATCATCCAGATCCACATCCTCACCCTCTTCTCTAAGAGTGTCAAGCACTGTTCTCTGAGCCAGTCCTCCCAGAAGCAGTCTGGTTGAATCAGCCTTGGGATCGCATCCCACAACCATCACCTTTTTCCCCAGTGTTTCTGCCAAACCAGCCACAGTGTTCTGGGTTGTAGTTGACTTTCCGATTCCGCCCTTTCCGTAAATAGCCACTTTACGCATATTTTCTCCTTCTTATTTGTAGGTCATCTTTTCCGTAAGAAAGTTATGCAAGGGTTATGCCAGAACCGGGAACTGATTAAAATGATGTTATTTCCTGTTATAAAAGCTGTAAATCAGTATTTATCTTCCGTATAAGCTGTGAAATTTTTGTAATTATAAGACCCATTAATTGCACTTTTGTCAATAGATGCATGCAATTCAGCCATATTCTGCTTCATCGGAAGTGTTAGTGAAATTTTTGTAACACTACACAGACAATAGTGAATTTTTTTTCACTGCTCATTTTATTGACCTGATGCACTTCTGAATATGATTATTCATTAGGTAACGCTGCGGGAAAGAATAGATTGCGGGGTCTGCCTGCTGGAGCAAAAAAAAATCGTACTCTGCAATGATGTGTGTTACTTTTGGGGAATTTTTACTGGAGTGAAGTATTGTTTGTAATCAATTTTCAATCGTTCGATTTTATAGCGTACCATACGACTGGTAATGCCAAGCATTTTAGAAGCTTTATCCACATTCCCATGGTTCGCTTTCAATGCATCAATTATCATGCTTCTCTCAAGCACTCCGACCCGGTCTTTAAGTTTACCACCTGCCACTATTTCCTTATTACTGGGCATTTGCAATGTCGGGGGAAGATCACGATCATGAATGACTTCATCTGAAGAAACCAGCACTGCATGCTCAATACAGTTTTCCATTTCTCTGATATTACCAGGCCAATGATATTCCATCATCATCGATATGGCAGGTGTGGAAATACGACGCACCTTTTTATTTACTTTGGCAGACATTTTATCTATAAAATGATTAACTAATGGAAGGATATCCTCTTTGCGTTCCCGTAATGGTGGAAGATAGACCGGAAACACATTAATTCTATAGTAAAGATCATGTCGGAAACTTCCCTCCATCACTGCTTTTTCAAGATCTCTGTTAGTTGCAGCAATGATTCTGACATTGACCTTAATAGTCCTGTTGGAGCCGACTCTTTCAAACTCCTTCTCCTGGAGAAATCGTAGCAATTTTACCTGAATAGAAGGTGATATCTCCCCGATTTCATCCAGAAATATGGTGCCTTCATCAGCTTCCTCCAATCTTCCTATTCTACTGGATATTGCCCCTGTAAAAGCGCCCTTTTCATGGCCGAAGAGTTCACTTTCCAGAAGATTCTCACTTAATGCGGCACAATTGACCTTAACCATTTTCTGATGTGCCCGGTCTGAACTGAAATGTATAGCGGCTGCAATAAGCTCTTTTCCGGTACCGGATTCACCACGTATAAGAACCGTAGTATCAGCTCTACTTACCAGGTGAATCTTCATATATACATCACGCATTGCTTTGGAATTTCCTATTATGCTTTCCGGACGAAACGATTCACCAAGAGCATCCCTTAGTCTCAGATTCTCCGCCTCCAGAGCAGTCTGTTTCTGATATGCCACCCGCCGTGCCTTTGCATCATTGGCAATCATACTGGAGATGATACTTAAAACCCGTTCATCTTCTGAAAGAACGCGCTTTTGATCATAAGGAATATCTACTGACAGGGTGCCAATCACTTCGTTTCCAATTTTTATTGCCACACAAATGAAACTGAATTCTTCCTGAGATGATTCCCGCCTCCTGTAGATACGGTCCCGAAAAAGCGGTTCCTTGGAAACGCAGGGGATAATCGCGGATTGACCGGTAGATACAACTTTACCTACTATACCCTCCCCCAGCCTGTAACGGATCTCAGGATTCACTTTTACAGCATCAGCCCGAACTATTTCTACTGTCAATTCTTTTCTGTCAGGAGTCAATAGTAATATGGTACCTCTGATAAACCCCAGATAGGATTCCAGTATATCCATAATTTCATGAAGCATCTCACGTTGACCATCCTGGGTTGCCAGTATGGCTGATACTTTGGAAAGTGTTTGAAGCTGTAGTTCCAATGCCATGTTTATAACTTATGTTAAAAATTGTATAACGTTTTCTTTCACTTAAAAAATCAATGAAGAACTTTGATGACCAATTGCGCTCTTTATGCAAGTTATATGCCGCAATTAATTATTGCCCTTTGGAAGCTTTTTCTGAATATATCTGCAGATATTCTGATACATTTTTGTGGGAACCTAAAAAACAGAGTACAACAATGAATCACTCTTTTATCTCTGAATTGACGGGCATGGTCTTTGCGCTTAGATACTGCTGCATAAAAAACAAGGAGTAAGTAATATGAAACACCTTTTTTGTATCTGTGCCCTCTTTCTATTTACAGTAAATACCCAGGCACAGGATACTGTTATCTTAAGGCCTACTCCACGCTTCGAAATCGGTGCACTCCTGGGAGAACCAATCGGTTTAAGTTTAAAATTCTGGCATGGTACCATCACCGCCACCGACCTGTCTGCTGCCTGGTCATTTACCGAGAATGGCATTTTCCAATTGCATCTCGATTTCCTTATCCACCCCTTTAACCTTCGGGTTATTACCAATGGTAATAATTTCCCGCTCTATATCGGAGCTGGGCTTGCAGTGCGGATTGGTGATGACTGGTTTCTGGGAGCAAGGGTGCCAATAGGTGTCGAATACCTGTTCAATTCCTTTCCCATATCATTATTTGGAGAAGTTGCTCCACAATGGCAGTTTGTTCCTGATGATGACTTTGTACTCAGTGGAGGTGTAGGAATAAGGCTTATCTTCGGAAGTATTAAATAAAAATCTTTTCAAATCCCCTGCTTCAGTTGATTTTAAAAGTATTGTACAAATTTTATAAATTCATGTGCTTTTATCCCACATCACCTGCCAATATATAAAATCTTGTTTTCGTAATCTTTTAAGAAAACCCCGGATTCTTCAATCACCAAATTCTGAAACCATTCTTTAAACAGAAATCACTTTAATGCGTGAAAATTATCTGTAATCATTAATCAAGGCAGGTTGTATTATGCAGAAAATGCATTTCGAGATCACTATTCACGGTAGCCCCCGGGATGTATGGAATGCCATTGTAGACCCTCAAAAATACCGTCAATGGACTAGAGCTTTTCATGAAGGATCCTGTTTTGAAGGAGGATGGGAAGAAGGTGATAGTATCCGTTTTCTAACCACAAATCAGGAAGGTGAAAAAGAAGGTATGATTGCAGAAATTGCCAAGAGTAAGAAGTATTCCTTCATCTCCATTAAACATCTGGGCTATATTTCCGGAGGAAAAGAAGATACCAGCAGTGAAAAAGTCAAACAATGGGCTCCAGCTTACGAAAACTATACATTCACACAAATTGAAGATAATACCAAATTTGAAGTCGATACAGATGTAGAAGATGATTATGTAGAGATGTTCAATGAACTGTGGCCTAAAGCCCTGAAAAAACTGAAAGAAACTGTAGAAGATAAGCCTTAATTGTAGTCCCGGAAAACAGATCCTTGGGAAAAATAAGTGTCCAATTTATATTTCCAGAGGTGCAGAAAATGCTTCAGCTTCCGGTGTAAAACTTTTTAACCATGCGCATCGAATCAAAATGTCTTCTGGCTACTACCGATTCTATCTCGAAAGGAACAACGCAGCCACACCGGGAACAATCAGCATTATAACCCATCACACACGGAGTCTTAATATTCCCTTTTGCATCTACACTCACCAATGCCTTTGGATACATACAGTGAGAAGTAATTTCTGAAGCTGTTCCTGATTTCATCAGCTTTAGAACCGAGCGACTATTGAGAATAAAATCCCCATACTCTTTTTTTAAGTTCAGAAGACGCTCTAGGATTAAGTCTCTATCGGTGTCGCTTACACAAAGCGAATCATCACCACCCTTCTGAGGAGTGTAAAAACTGAAACTGATACCCCGCACACGAGTTTTTTTCCACTCTTCGACAAAGGCTTCGATACAATTCCCGTTAAGTTTGTTTATAACACACGCAATATTTACCGGTATATCATCCCGATCAGCATTTTTCTTTACAATATCATAAACTTTAGCACCCCGTGTTGCTTCGTAAAACTCTCTTGTACCATCTACTGATACATTAAACACACATTTAGATAAAACCGGTAGTTCTATCGTACCATTTGTAACGATCATGTTAAGGGAAAATAGCCGTGTGCAATGAACAAGCAGCTCTTTTCTTAATAATGGTTCGCCACCAATCCATGCTGCATGCACCACAAAAGGATAGTTCACTTTTAGCTCACGGACTCTGGCCAGCATTTGCTCATCGCTGAACTCTTCAGTTTGATTCTGATTAAGGAAATAGCAATGTTTACAGCGCAGATTGCACCTGTTTGTTAGGTCGATCGATATTCCCAATGGAAAATGTACCTTGAAAAAGGATCTCTTTATCAGAAAAAAGAGAGGCTTAAGCATTCTCATAAATCACCTTTTGATGGGCAGTATTAAAGACAAATTTACAGTTATATATAGTATCAGCTTTGGTGATGCAAAGCACATTCCAACTGCCCTCAGTGTATCAAGAGAGTGTAAGCTGCTAAATATAAATAAGTGATAAACTGTGGGTTAGATCTGTACTGTTGCAGGTCAGCTACTCGGAAAGAGAAAAACATTCAATATCGGAATGAAAAATGTTATTGGTGGTCTCAGAACCAGAACCTGAACCGCCTGCTGAAATAAGTGGAAAGCAGAAATATGAGTAAATCTCAAATAAAACAGCAAAAAAAAGGGATTTCATCTGGTTTAATCCTGCCAGGTTTTACTGATGGGAAACAATTGAAAGTTGAGGTGGTAAACCCCTGTAGCATTCTCTTCTTCCTGTACTATCTTTAGCACTTCACTGCGAAATTCAGTCATTTTACTCTTCAATTTAGTAAAACCGGCAGAGGACAATGTAGCTGTGATAGTGGAAATATCACGCATCTCACGAGGTATCCGTTCCAGTGCATCACCAGCAAGCTGAATCGTTTCTTTATGGAACGCTCTGGTGGCACTGCTTGTACACTGTTCCCCAGTAGTTATGAACCGGTTTGTCTGAATATATCTTCCATTCTGATCCTTACTAATCAAACCTAGCCGCTCCAGCAGCTCCACTCCCTCTCTGACCTCAGAGCTCTTTATCGGGGGTACTAAAAGTCTGCCCAAATCTTCAAAATTACCTGTAAATGGATAAATTCCAATGAGTTCCCTTATTGCCGTATAATACCATTTACTATAAAATTCATAAGCATCATATTCAACCACTCTAAATCCAGGCCCTTTAAAAGAGTTCAGTTTTTCAAAATAAATTTTTTTCTGGATATCTGATTTAGCACGTCCGAAAAGGACCAGATTGGTAAAATATTCTGACTGACGGTTATCCAGTTTCAACAATTTTATAAACCGTGGAATCGCTTTTTCCGGAAGACTTTTCTGACCATTAAAGACTTTCACCAAAAATCCTGGATCTATGCCGGTTTTGTTTTGAATAAACCGATAAGAGAATTTCACATCTTTTGAATGCAGTCTCTCATAGGTATCCCGGAGGTATTTTCGATAATCATAATAGTCGAAAATATTGACCATTTTTCATCAAATCCTTTTTTTTGATAGTATAAGTAAAAATTAGACTCATCTGTGGAAGATAGACTCAATTAATGTAGTCCTTTAGGTCTACAATAAAATATAAAGAAGGAAGAAAAACAGTAATATTTATTTAATGGAATCCAGATAAGGATAACCATTCAATTGTAACTGATAGTCAGTATCTATTGATCTATTATATTATCTACAAAATGTGGAGAATTTCTATAATCAGATTAAGATTTTCTGCTTAACGGTTTACCTGTAAAAAAAAGATTATTTATAGATTGGGTTAAAAAAAAATGCACCTTAATACCGTCATTAAAATCTCCATTACCAGCCTTATTATTAATGTTTTTACTACAGATGCTATGACTGCCAATCCCATTATTTCCCGGGGAAAACCTGTTTTTACTTCAGATGGAGAAGTCCGGTATTTAACAGACAACAAATTTGGCAACCAATTCTGGCCAGTAAAAAATGGTTCATGGGTGGCGATTAACACCGGAGAAGGTCCCAGGAAGGTGTTTCTCAATTTTAATGATCCTGCATATGCCTGGGCTAAAGCACCTATTGCACCTCCAAACTGCCCAAATGATCAATTGGTTTATCTTAGAGATTATGACATATTGACTTCATCAAATTCCACCAATGGTTCCAATGGGGATTGGAATAAAGTATTGTCCATTAAAGGCAATGTCGTAACTGCCAGGGGGCATGAGATCGAATATGCTGGTGCCAGCTGGGTAAAAATCCAAATCTTAGATGGTGGCGGTAATTTAGATGAAGTTGAAATTTTTGATGTGACAAAAGGTTCGGAAGATATCTGGTTTTTTGCCGGAACCAGTATCTCTGCAAATACTTATAAGGGAAATCCTCCAGAAGAAAATTTTGCTGACTTGATTGCAAAAAACAACCCCGGATTCAATCCAGTCATGATAAGAGGAGGTATTGGATGCCAGAACAGCACACAACTGGTGCAAAACATCAAAACATATCTGGAAATAGCCTCAAATGCAAACTTCTGGGCTATAGAACATGGTACCAATGATGCCTGGGGAGGAACAAACGGTGGTGTTTCCACATTTAAAAACAATTTACAGATTGTTATCGATTCCTGCAAAAAAAACGGGATTAAGCCGGTTATTGCCAGAATGATAGCCAACAACAAAACTGCTGCGGGTTGGCAGGTTCATCAGGATTATCTGAAATGTATCGATGAACTTACAACCACAAATAACCTTATTCCTGGCCCCGACCTGTATAGCTGGTTCTCAGAGCATCCCGAAGGACTTAACAGTGATGGAGTCCACCCAAATGCCAAAGGAGCAGAAAAAATCCAGCAACTCTGGGCTCTGAAAATGGATTCTCTTTACAAATCAGCTGTCTACAATAAAGAACGCAGTAACCTGCAATCCAAAAGCCGTTTATTTACCATGCAGATAAAAAACCGGCAGATTCTTATACATTCGAGCTGTTCCGGAGAGATATCCATTTTCAGCTCTGCCGGACATCTGTTAAAAAGAACTGCTTTGTTAAACAGTAAAGCATCTCTGAAAATGGAATCTACAGGTGTCTTTGTGGTGAAATTTGTACATTCCAAAGGAATGGAAACGGTAAAATTTGTATACAACAGCACAAACTGATTCAGGGAGCAAAGCTTAAGAAAACAGATGAACTGCTTTTCAAATCTCTGTTGCGATTTAAGAAGAAAGAGTAGCGCAATGAGAATGCCCGTCAAAATCCGGGCATCTCTTATCAGTCTACAAAAAGAAAGATTTCTGAAGGTTCCAAAACCAGCTGTCCCTCATTTTTTTTCCGTTTTAGTGGATCATCGAAAGGTCTAATCCGATACTTGAAATCTGCTATTTCTGAAGGGAACTGTTCTATAGATATCGAAGTAGGATTGTACCAGTCTTTATTTACCAGAAAACCCATTTTAAGCTTATTGTCCTCACTTTCTCTCACCAGAAAAAGGATATTTGAATCGTAACTCCATAGTGAACGCCATTTCCCTTCCTGACAAAGAAGCGGATTGTTAAGTTTAAAAAGGTTTATCGCTTTAATCCACTCTGAGACATCCCATTTACCATTCAGAAGATCCTGGGGGCGAGAGTTGACTACATCTATTTTGTTTACAGCACCGGTTTCATATCCCATTGGCATCAGTAATCCTTTAGAAAAAACCGTAGCCAGTATATAACGGTTTTTGTGCCAGTTAAGTGAACCGGGAGCTTCTGCAGGAGTGCGGAATGTATCGTGAGACTCAGGAAAGCCAATTGAAGGTGCGATATATTTGAATCTCTCGTGCTGCTCGAGACACCATGAACTGTCAAAATTCCACCATTTACAGGAATTAAAAAGATAATCAAAACCACAACCATTAAGATGCTGAACCTGTTCGAGTGTACACCCCAGTGTTTCAGCAAAAAATAATGTTCCATGATTGCGTTTCTTAGCTGCAGATATCAATGGTTGAAAGACTGAAGATGGGACTTTGTAAGCGGCATCGCAACGAAACCCGGAAAATCCAAGTTCCTGATAAAAGGTGATAACCTCATCCCAGTATTTTAGTAAACCAGTCAGATCAGAGGTGTGATCAAAGTCAAGCTCAGCCAGATCTCCCCAGACTGTCACATGAGAGGGATTGGCAGGATCTATGGCGAATGGATGAACAACATTTCCATTACCGTCATACTTAAACCATTGCGGATATTGTTTAAGCAGACCCGATTCGTTTGCGGTATGATTTATTACCAGATCCATATAAACATCGATACCGTAGTCTTCGCAGCTTTTAATAAACTTTTTGATTGGGGAAAAATCATCTGGTGCACTGCCTTCAGGAAGAAATTCCTGATTCAAACGGTAGTAATCCTTAATAGCATAAAGACTTCGGGAATTTCCTGTTTCCTGAAAAGGATTCAGGTAGATGCTGTTAAATCCCATCTCTGCAATACGTTCCAGGTATTTTACCCATAAATGTATTGAGGCGACCAGGCGAGGGAAAAGGTTATAAACCACCACTGCATCGCGTAATGACTGATCCATAAAAACTCCTCTATTATAAACTGATTTAGAGTTATTGGCAGAGTTTTATTTTTCCCACTCCATACATCGCATATACCCTAAAAAAATCCTATGGAGGTTCAGACCTGCAAAGAACAGGCCAGAAAAAGTCCCAGATAAATACATTTGGTAATCATAAGGAATGTGATTTATTTTAATGCTCAGTTTCCTTTTTTTAACCAGGAGATGTGATGAAAAAAACTGTAAATAATATTGGTCTCAATATCACTTTTAATATTTTACTGGTAGCAACAATCCTGAGCAGAATTCTGTTACCAGAGTATCGGCACCAGACTCATTTTTCTATGGCATATCTGGACCCGGGAACCGGTACCATGATAATCTCAGCAATTGTAGGGGTTTTTGCGACTATCATCCTGGGAGTAAAAACCTTCTGGTATAAAATTGCAGCCATCTTCAAACCCAAAAAAAAGAACTAATTACCATATTAAACCATATATTTGTGATACCGGAAGCCAATTGTGAAACAAAATCCCCTGGTTTCATTGCGTTTATTTATTAAATCATTCCAAAGCTATAAGGCATTTAACAGACTTTCCCCTGATGAACGCAATATTGTGGTGTATTCAGAAAGCGGGCAGGACTGGCACCATTTTCAGAAGCTTATTGAGCAGCTTCTTTTGAAATCCAGAAAAGTCTGTTATATCAGCTCCGACCCTTTTGATCCTGGTTTGTCTCTAAATCATCCGCTATTTAATTCTTTTTATATAAAATCCGGCTTCTGGCAGATCACATTATTCCAATTTTTAAAAGCGGACTGTCTTTTACTGACCATGATAGACCTGAATATTTTTCAGTTAAAACGATCTATAAATCCGGTCCACTATATTTATCTGTTCCATGCTATGGGAAGTACTCACATGGTGGATTTCGAAAACTCCTACGACCACTACGACACCATACTTTGCGTAGGGCAACACCAGATTAATGAAATCCGTAAACGTGAACAGATTAAAAATCTTCCTCCCAAAAATTTAATTCCACACGGTTACGCTCGTGTTGAAGAACTCTTCAAGCAAGCATCCACCCGTTGCAGACCACCGCAAAAACCTTACTCAATACTGCTGGCTCCAACCTGGGGTGAAAATTCCATCCTTAACCAATGCGGGGCAAAGATTGTCGGTATTCTGCTTAACGCTGGATTTAAGGTTACCTTACGCCCTCACTACCAGACCCTTAAACTGACTCCGGAGATAGTAGAAGCTATTCTCAGACAATACGATAAAAAACCATTATTCCAATATGTTAATCGCATGGGGGATTCAGATTCCCTCTTTGATTCTGATCTGTTGATCTGTGACTGGTCATCTACATCTATCGAATACGCTCTGGGCCTGGAGAAACCGGTGCTTTATATAGATGTCCCCCGCAGAGTCAGAAACCCTTCTTACCAGGAACTGGGACTGGAACCTATGGAGGTAAGTATCCGCAATGAAGTGGGACATGTACTGAGACCTGATGAACTTGAGAAAGCACCAGAGGTGATCGAAAACCTTCTCTGTGATCCGGGAAGATTTAAAGAAAAAGTCGCTCAATTGCGAAGGAATATACTTTTTAACTTCGGTAACAGCGTTGAAACAGGTGCACAGGAGATTATAAAAATCGCAGATATTCAGAAACAGAAACGGGAAAATGGTTCCTCCATTCAAAAGCCATAAAAGATAATAATGAATAACAGCAATCATTCTGAAAAAATTCCGAAAAGCGCAGAAAAGAAGAATGTTTTTTCATTAGTCAGTTCATGGTGGAAAATACAAAACCGGTCGAATCTTTTCAGATGGAGTGCCGGATACTTTTCTGTTACCACCATCCTTATGTTTCTGATCGGACTTCTTTATTTCAGCGTATACAGCTTTTCCAGTGACCCACTCTCCATCTTTTATACCCTGACAGCCTTTACCAGCCATTTTGCGTCCTTCTCTATAATTGTCTGGGTCGCTTTGATATTTACGTTGATTACACTTCTTCCTTACCGGAAATTAATCGTTCCAGTCTGCATCGTACTGAGTTCTGCAGCACTCTGTATCGAACTTTTAGATGCCCAGGTGTACACTTCTCACCGGTTTCACTTCAACATGCTGACAATTAAGATACTTGGATGGAAAACCTGGGGTTTTGGTATAGTTTACTTTTTTATTTTACTGGTATTCAACACGCTGCTGGCTAAGATGAGCTGGGACCGCTTTGTTATTGCCAGAAAAAAGATCTATCTGGTATTGAGCATAACACTCACTGTGGCTTTTCTACTCTTCACTCACATTACACATATGTGGGCTGATGCCAAAGGGTACGTGGAAATTACCAGATTTACCACTACTTTGCCGCTTTTTTATCCCTCAACCAGTAAAAGATTCATGATTAAACATGGTTTTGTGAACATTTCAGACAGACGAACGCTTCCCAAAAAATTCGCAGCTGGCGGCAATGATTTTTTATACCCCAAAAAAACACTGGAATATTCGATTTCAAACCCGGGAAGAAACATTCTTCTGATAGCTATCGACGGTATGCGTTATGATATGTTAAATGAGACCAATTCTCCACGATGTTTTGATTTTGCCCGCAGATATGGCACCACATTTCAAAATCATTACAGCGGCGGGAACTCTACAAAAATGGGAACATTCACTCTTTTTTATGGTATACCACCAACCTACCAGCAGTATGCGGAATCACACAAACGCTCTCCGGTTCTTATAGACAGGCTCCTTCAAACCAACTATGCAATCGGTATTTTCACCAGTCACAAGTTGTATGCACCCGCAAGCCTGGATGTCACT
Source organism: Fibrobacterota bacterium (assembly GCA_023436145.1). Taxonomy (GTDB): domain Bacteria; phylum Fibrobacterota; class Chitinivibrionia; order Chitinivibrionales; family Chitinispirillaceae; genus JAAYPC01. The sequence continues at coordinate 57,440 of JAEZKP010000087.1, forward strand.
GCATTTGTTAAGATACCGGACCTTCGGCTGGAAACCGCCATACCAGATCCACAGGCCCCATATCGAAATGACTCGGCCATAACAGATCAATGGAAATCATGGCTGGATCACAAACCCTCAGACCGACCTTTCTTCGGATTTCTTTTTTATGATGCACTCTGTACAGAAAGTTTTCCTCAGTCGTATAAGGACCGGATTCATTATCATAAAGATATGACCGAGGCGCAGAAAAAATTCCTCAGATACAAGGTAAGTCTATTGTACACTGATTCATTAGTAGAATCGGTGCTGAATGATCTGAACAGCCGTGGTATACTGGATAGCACAGTTGTTATAATCACTTCAGATCACGGCGAGGAATTCAATGACAACGGCCTGGGGTATAACGGGCATGGCAGCTCTTTCAGTGAATGGCAGATAAGAGCACCACTGGTGACTATCTGGCCCGGAACACCAAAAGGAACTGTAACGAAACGAACTTCCCATTATGATATAGTAGCCACCTTGATGAAAGATGTTTTCGGGGTGAAAAACCCTGAATCGGACTACAGCTCCGGATATAATCTTTTTTCTGAAAGCAGCTGGGACTGGGTGCTTGTCGGAAGCTATTTCAATTTCGCAATTGTAGAACCGGACCAGGTTACAATTCAATTTCCGGGTGGATATTATGAAGTCAGGGATAAAAGCTATCAGATTATTAAAAGCCCGCAGATTACCGCCCGAATTGCATCTGCATTGAATGAGATGGGCAGATTTTTTAAACATTAGTAAGAATCCGATAATGATTGAAAGATTTTTATTCATATGTCTTCTTGAATTTGTAATTCTACCTGGTGTTTCACTTTCAGAAGAGAGCGTGAAACAGCCCACACAGTATTCATTTACTCTTCAGAACCAGATTGTCCGCTTTTCCTCAAATGGTGATCTTTTAGATATTCAATCATTCCATAACTACTGCGGCATTATTAAGTTTAATAGGATATTTAACAATCAGAATGATCTCCCGTTTTTAAAACTCACAGGCTTTGGCAGTTCTATTTCTGATAGTTGTCTTCAAGCGGCGCCATACACAATTGATCAACTCCAATCTGATACCACGGTTTCATTCTTTTTCTCATCATCACTTCCTTCGGGTGTTCTCCTGACAAAAGGGTATTCTTTTCATAAGAAAAACCTCTCATTTGAATATTCAGTAAAACTGGACAGAGGGACAGAAGAACCAGTTCCGGAAAAGCCCCGGTTGCATTTACAGATTACTTTTCCGGAAGATCTGAGAAACGGTGGCAGGTTTGTATATTCAGGCAAGAAAGTTAAATCGATAAGCATCGATAAACAACCGGAAATCGACACATTAAGAAGAGATCACTGGACAGGAATCCAAAACCGGTTCTGGGGTTGTTTAATCAAATCTGACGGTTCAGAAATGCCCATGGGTTATAAGAAAGGTTCCCTCACCATAACACTATCTTCCGACATTTCTCAATCATCAGGTTTAAAAATCTATTGCGGGCCGGTTGTTCATGATGAACTTAAAAAAGTCGATCATAATCTGAGCCGGCTTCTTTATCAGTTGCCATTCTGGATGAGGTGGTTGTCGTTTGGATTTCTGTTTATTTTTGATACACTTCTCAAGCTTTTCCACAGTGTTCCGCTGTCCTTATTCCTGTTATCTGTTTGTGTAAAGATTGTACTGGCACCGCTGTTCAAACTTGCCAGTATCTGGCAAAAGCAGGTAAACCGGCAATCATCCCTGCTTCAACCGATGTTAGATGAGATTAAGAAAAAGTTCAAAGGAGAAGAGCAGACCAGAAAAACGCTGGAAGCATATAAGGAGCTTGGAATTAGCCCATTATACTCGCTCAAGAGCCTTCTTAGTGCAGCTATTCAGATACCGGTTTTCTTTGCAGCTTATCACATGCTCAGTGAGCACATAGCATTGAGCAGTGTCGCTTTTTTATGGATCTCAGATCTTTCCTTTCCAGATCATCTCTTCAGGTTCCCCTTTAGCATTCCATTTTTTGGTGAATATTTCAATATTCTTCCTTTTATCATGACTTGTTTTACTATTGCATCATCATGGATACACACCGATCCGTCTCTTTCGGTACAACTGCAGAAAAAGCAAAGAAAAAATCTTTACTGGATGGCGGCAATTTTTTTCCTGCTTCTTTATACATCACCGGCAGGAATGGTGATCTATTGGACAATGAACAATATATTAGCCTTTCTTGCATCCCTTTTTGAGTTTAAACTGCAACAAGCAAGACTAAAGAAAACACAAACCGGTGCAACCGGGAATTTGTAACAGGCAGGCGGAAAGTTATGAAAGCGATTATACTGGCGGCTGGTTACGGAAACAGAATGCGTCCAATGACAGACACACACCACAAAACCATGCTGAAGGTTGCCGGCAAAACTATTATCAGCAGAATTATTGATGGACTTGTCGAGAATGGAATCAAAGATATCGTGATAGTCACCGGATACCGGGCAGATGAGCTTACCGCTTATCTGGATAACTGCTATCCTCAATTATCATTTCAATTTGTCCACAATTCGAAATATCGCGAAACCAATAATATCTACTCCATGGCACTTGCCTTTGAACATATTACCATAGATAGTGATATTATTCTTATCGAATCTGACCTGCTCTATCAACCGGGAGTAATAAAACGGCTTATATGTTCTCCTCATAAAAATACCGCTCTGGTTGACAAGTACCGGATAGGTATGGATGGGACTGTAGTTACTGTTGAAAACTCGGTAATAACCAGCGTAATACCACCCCATCTGCAACCTGAATCGTTTGATTTCTCTGATAAGTATAAAACCCTCAACATTTACAAATTTTCCAGAGAATTCTGTGAAACTTCATTTAAAAAGCTGCTGATCTATTATGCCAACGTGATAGATCGCAATTGCTACTATGAACTTATCCTGGGCATTTTAATTTACATGCAAAAAGAGACGATTCATGCGGAAATAGTTCAGGGAGAAAACTGGTCCGAAGTAGATGACCCTAATGACCTTCAGGTCGCCGAGTTCGATTTCAATGAGAACAGAAAAGAAATTCTGCAATATGCGTTTGGCGGATATTGGAATTACCATTTCACTGATTTCTGCTTTATTCGCAACATGCACTTTCCAAACACTGCCATCATCTCAGAAATGAAAAACGTACTTGCGGATCTCATGCACAATTACGGGTCTCGTCAAGCCATCTTAGACCGTAAAATGGCCTGGTTCCTATTATGTGATGAAAGCAGAATAACCGCTCTGAACGGAGCTTCACAAATCTATCCGGTTCTCAAATCCAGGTTTGAAAATTCTGCCGCACTTATCCCCAATCCCAGCTTCGGCGAATACACCAGGATATTCAGTAAAATCAATACTTATGAAGATAATGGAGAGTTTGATATTTCTGAAATCGAAAATAAATCGATTAATGCAGAAATTGTTGTCTTTGTTAACCCCAACAACCCAACCGGTACACTTCTTGACACCGAGTGGATCTATTCGTTTGCTGCCAGGCACCCACAAAAAGAAATACTGGTTGATGAATCATTCATTGAATTCTCTGAAATTCCCTCCATAATCACAATACTGGAAAAGAAACCACTCAGTAATATTATGGTCATTAAAAGTCTCAGTAAATCTCTGGGTGTACCTGGGATAAGGCTGGGCTATTTCTACTCCTGTAACCAGAGTATGAATACCTTTGTAAAACAGAATATCCCCATTTGGAACATGAACTCCATCGCAGAACATTTTCTGGAACTGATTCTCAAACACAGAAACACCCTCAGCAGGTCTTTTGAGCTGACTATCCGCGACCGCTCCGATTTTGCAGCAGATCTGTCCACCATCCCTTATGTAGATAAAGTATACAAAAGTGGTGCCAATTTCTTATTAGTCAAATTAAAGGAGAATGCAGATTTTGCTGATCAGTTATGTGGGTATTTGTTATCTGAGAAATCAATGTTTATTAAGGATATAAGTTCAAAGTTCGCCGATGGTGCCGGATATATCCGCCTTGCAGTGCGTCTGCAGGCTGAAAATCGTCAACTGGTAAGTCATCTTTTTAACTTTATCCCCGATTTTGTGGAAAAAAACAGGGACAGGCTGGTCTTAAGCTGAGATAATGCTGTCCGGCTCATTTTACTTGATTGGAAATAACATTCGATGTTAAAGATTCTGATACTGATTTGCCTGGTAGCTGTAAAAGTGTCATTTGCAAAAGACACATTAAACACTATTTTAAAGAGTAATTTCAATTTCGGTCATCAGAGTGGATACATGTATTCCAGAATGGGTGACGCTTATTTTAAGGAAGGTGGGTTCTGGGATTTTCAGACCGGTTTAATGGCTTATTACACAAGAGAGATGCCTCTGGTGAAAAACCCCTACTGGGAAAAACGACTGATGTTAACCGTACCACTATATTTCACAGTATATCCCTGTAACGCAATCGCTCTGGAAATTGAACTTACAGACCTGTTTGTGGAGTTTCCTTATCAGAATAAGCATAATACAGGTGGAAAGACGCCGCGCTTCAAAACCAAAATACGATTGTTGAAGGAAGGTTTCTACAAACCAGCTGTCGCTTTCACAGTGGGTGTCGCTTTTTCCAGTGCCAAACCATATACTATTTGGGATAATAATCACAACTATGATGAGAGCAATGGTCTGGCCGGAGCTGGTACTGGAGAAGCGGATTACCTGCTGTTATTCAATATCTCGAAAAAAATAGGATCTTCACTGATTATCCATTCCCGGTTAGGTCTCGCTCCACTTGGTAGTCCGGTGGAATATATGCGTGGCTCCGGACAGGCAGATGAAATTCCATATGGTATTTCTATTTACAATAAGTTTAACCAATCATGGTCTGCACAGATGGAAGTCAGCGGAATGTACAATGCATTATCATCCACCATACTTGCCCATTATTCAGTATTCAGGATACAGATTCATCGTGAAACTAAAAGGAATACAATAACTCTGAATATAGAGAAAGGTTTAACCAGAGAAACCGATGAATTCGTTGCCGGTTTTTATCAGACATTTCATTTTGGAAAAAGAAAAACCGGTTAATTTATTATTAAATCCAGAAGAATACAGAATCAAGTCAAAGGAGTTATAAATGAAAGCAGCACTTTTATGTGGGAGTCCCAGAAAAAACGGAAACACCGAGTTTTTGCTCAAAAGGTGTGCAGATCATTTTGAAAAAGCAGGTATTAAAACCCATTTATTTTCTCTTTCAGAACTTCAGGTTAATCCATGTAAAGCCTGCGGCGGCTGCAGAAAACTTGTAAACAGGTCCTGTGTAATTTCAGATGATGACTTTCATTTACTTTTTCAGACTATGTGTGAGGCACAGATCATCGTTTGTGGTTCTCCGGTTTTTTTTGGTTCTGCCACTCCTGAGCTTATGTCATTACTGGACAGAGCTGGATACGTATCCCGATCCAACGGGCATCTCTTCTCCAGAAAAATCGGAGGCCCACTGGTAGTAGCCCGAAGAGCCGGACAAAACTTCACCTACGCCCAACTTCTTTACTGGTATATGATAAACGACATGATCGTTCCAGGCTCCAGTTACTGGAATATCAGTTTCGGAAGAGAAGCAGGTGAAGTGGCTAATGATCAGGAAGGGCTTGCTACAATCGACAGGTTCTCAGAGAATCTGATTTGGTTAGCAGAGAAACTCTTTTAGCCCCAGACCACGCTTATTGTCAAATATAGGGGAATAAAAATGAAAATCCGATACAACGCACCGGTAATTCTGACATTCACATTAATAAGTACCGGCATACTTTTCATAAACAGTTCAATGAATGGAACACTTATCAGGAATTTTTTCGTAGCATATCCTCAAATGAGCTTTTCCAACCCGTTGACCTATCTGCGCCTGTTTTCCCACGCTCTAGGCCATCAGGATTGGAATCATCTTATTGGGAATTTCGCTTTTATCCTGCTTATCGGGCCTATACTTGAGGAAAAATACGGTTCAAAAAAGCTTCTTTCCATGATGATAATCTCAGCAGCTGTAACCGGCTTACTTAACACATTATTGTTTAACACCGGATTAATGGGTGCAAGCGGAATTGTGTTCATGTTTATTATTCTGGGGTCATTTACCAATTTTAAATCTGGAGATATCCCTCTTACCTTTATTCTTATTATCTTGTTATTTCTAACCAAAGAGGTACTGGAAGCATTCCAGAAAGATAACATTTCCCAGTTTGCACATATAACAGGTGGAATCTGCGGAAGTATATTCGGGTTCAAATCCGGAAAGTGAGGAAAATTCATGAAGAAATATGATTATTGCAGACGAGCGGTTGTTTCCGCTGTTTTTTCTCTCTGTATACTCTCAGGATTATCTGCCAAATCGCCTAATGATACCTGTGGTATAAAAATCATCGAAAATGCGTTAAAAACTGCTCAGATAAGTGCCAACGAATCACCACAACTTAATGCATTCAGAAAATGGTTGATTGAATTTGAAAACCCCTGCAGCAGCATCGTTACAGGCCTGGAAGAGCGAATCAAATTTTTGTCAGATACCACTCGTTTTATTATCGATACATCCGGGCTTACCTTCTCCGGGGATAGTGCAGCACCGGTGGAAATAGTGATGTATGTTTCACTAACCTGCCCTCTATGTAAACGGCTTTATAGTGAACTTTTTGACAGTGTAACAGCAGGAAATCTTAAGAGTAAAGCGAAGCTGGCAGTAAAACCATTCGGTATCAATATATTCAACTGTGCAATGGTCACCGCATCACACTGGGGAAAACAATCAGAGCTACTTAGAGCAGTTGCCCCGATAAAAGAAAGATTATCCTTGGAAATGGTATTACAGGCAGTCGACAGTTTGAAAATTCCGATAGAATCATTCCAATTCAGGATGGAAAATCAGAGCACATTGGAATACGTCAGAAAATCACATGAGGAGGCTTCCCAAAACGGAGTCAAGATAACTCCTACCATATTCATAAACTCCCATCGTTATAAAAGTTATAAAGACAGCAGATGGGTAACCGATGCAGCTGAAATATTATACCGGCGTTTGTCAGAAAAGCACTAAAAAGTAAAGCCCCAACCGGAAATTAAATTCAAGATCAGCTGATAGTCCCGTAAGGATAAGTTCAGCTGATTTTAATATTCATCCCAGTGGAAGGCAGACCGACTATATCAATGGTTTTAGAAGCAATTCCAATTTTTTCGTTTTCGAAACCACGAATTATATCCCGGCTCAGCTGATCTTTAAGTTCGCGGATGTCATGATCCTTGGCAATAAATCTTAATGTAAGCTCAAGCCCCATCTCAGTAATGCGATAAAAAACCTGAGGCTTCAGTTGTGAAGGCTTCACCAGATACCTTTTCTCAAGCTCCAAAAGATGAGGTTCGCTTATATCACTTATGGGAATCGTGAGACGGTTAGCAGTTTCCAACATAATCTGTTCAGCTTTAATTCTGTTTTCAGCGTATTTTATGGTAATATTCATCTCTTCCCAAAGATAAGGGAAATGGCGGGTATAATTATAAATGGGATTTTCAAAAATTTTGTCGTTGGTGATAGTGACAATCCTGCCGGTATACTGACGAGCCTTCACCCACATTGCCGGATCCGCTTTCTGAACGGCTGGAGGCTGTCCCATTTCCATTACCGAAGTAGTGGTGAATCGAAGGCTGATGACATCTCCCCTGACACCACCCATCGATATACGGTCACCCACGTTAAAGAGTCTGCCCCGAAGAATTATGGCATACCCAGCTATGGAGGTGACCACTCTCTGAAGAGCAAAGACCAAACCTGCGGAAATCAACCCGAAAGCGGTAGCCAGACGCATAGGATCGTCAAACCATATGGAAAGGAATGCGATCAAAAAAACCAGTGTCAGCACAATGTTTATAGCCTGGTTTGACCAGAAAAGTGTTCTGATGTCCTTTCTTCCTTTTACAAACAGTCTAATGAAGCGTTTAAGAAGATGATTACAGAGAAGGAGTAATAAAAGAACTGAAATTGTCAGAAGGGCTTTTCTGCTATTTTCTGCAGTAAAGCCGACCAGTTTCACTCCAAAAATACTGAGTGCTCTGTTGGGACCGACCAGATCGAAAATTTTCATTTTAAAAATTTTTCCAGCTTTGTCTATGGGCTTAAATATTGAAAATATGGTTGCAATAAGCATACCCACAGAAGGGAAATTGTCGATATGATTTGTCTTCTCAGATTATCAGCTAAAGCGCATAATGGCAGTTCCATGGCGGATCATTTATCTTGGAGTCACCACTGGAAACGGAAAAAATCGTACGTTAAGAAATATATCAAAAAAATTAAAAATGTACTTGAACTTTAAGGTTTATTTGGTTATATTACCAAATAAACCAATAACCATAGATTGAGATGTATGGATAAAAAAGCACAGGCAAAGTTTGAAGCAAAGGCGATAATTATTAAGGCAATGGCACATCCTACTCGCCTACTGATAATTGATGCTTTATCACGCCAGGAGCATTGCGTTTGTGAACTCACCGAAATGGTCGGTGCTGATACTTCAACAGTTTCAAAACATTTATCCATATTAAAAAATGCTGGTATCGTTTCGGATGAAAAAAGAAATCAGATGGTATTTTATAATCTATCCATGCCCTGTGTTCTGAATTTTCTTAATTGTGTGGAATCAGTAATTCAGGAGCGTGCCAAAGCACAACTGGAACTTATCGGATAATTTTTTTTAATCGCACTTGGCTGTTTTGCCAAATAGCATAATAAGGAATAAAAAATGGACTGGAAAAAAGAATCAAAACCGCTAGTGATAATTATCGCAGTTTTTCTGGGGATGTTTTTTCTGCCTATAGGAATTCCACGTTTTGATAACGCGATCTTCGAGGCTCTTCAACTAGTAAAATGGTATGCAAGAGAACATGTGCTTTTGTGCTTAATACCAGCTTTTTTTATTGCAGGAGCTATAGGTGTTTTTGTAAGTCAGGCATCGGTAATGAAGTATCTGGGAGCAAAAGCAAACAAAATACTTGCTTACGGAGTCGCCTCAGTATCTGGAACGGTACTGGCTGTTTGCTCCTGCACAGTACTTCCATTGTTTGCCGGAATTTACAAAATGGGTGCCGGAATTGGTCCTGCATCAGCATTTTTATATTCAGGCCCCGCAATTAATGTATTGTCAATCGTCCTCACGGCTCGTATACTCGGGTTTGAAATTGGGATCGCCCGAGCGATTGGGGCTGTAGTATTCAGTATTGTAATAGGCCTTGTCATGCACGTTATATTTAGAAAAGAGGAAGCGGTTAAAGCTGCTACTCAGATGGCAATCCCTGATGTTGAGGTGGAAAGACCATTATGGAAAACAGCTGCTTATTTTTTTATTATGATTGCCATATTAGTATTTGCCAACTGGGGAAAACCGATGAATGAAAGCGGATTGTGGCATGCATTGTATTCAAATAAATGGATAATCACCTCTACTTTTTCAGCAATATTCGGCTTAATTCTTATTGCATGGTTTAAAATGGCTTGGTGGAAAGTGGTTTTTGCAGCATTGCCAGCAGCCTTGATTGCACTGATAGCTCCAAAGTCAATACCGCACGAGTTTCTTCCGGTGACCGCTTTTGCTGCTGGTTCCATCGGATTATCTGCTGTTACCAGTACCGAAAAAGAAGAAATTGGTGACTGGTTCTCATCAACCTGGACTTTTGCAAAGCAGATACTGCCATTACTGTTTTTCGGAGTTTTAGTAGCGGGATTTTTACTTGGCCGGGTTGGTCATGAAGGAATCATCCCGTCGGAGTGGGTTAGTGCTGCGGTAGGTGGAAATTCATTAAGGGCAAATTTTTTTGCCTCCATTGCCGGTGCTTTTATGTATTTCGCTACCTTGACTGAAGTTCCTATTTTGCAAGGCCTTATCGGAAGTGGTATGGGTAAAGGACCTGCATTGGCATTGCTACTTGCAGGACCGGCACTCTCTCTTCCTAGCATGTTAGTGCTCAATGGTATATTCGGATCAAAGAGAACGGTTACTTTTGTCACCCTTGTAGTGATAATGGCAACCATTTCAGGAATGTTATACGGGATGTTCTTCGCCTGAATATGGCTTTATAGAAACAAATTTTATACTGAAAATTTAACATAGAAGAAAGGGGGGTAAATAAGATGAGAAAACTACAAATTTTAGGAACAGGTTGTCCTAAATGTAAAAAGCTGGCAGAAGTCGTTGACGAAGTAGCAAAATCGATGGGTATAGATTATGAACTTGTCAAAGTGTCAGATATCAATGAAATTCTAAAATTCGGTGTTATGATGACACCTGCATTAGCTGTCGATGGTGAAGTAAAGGTTTATGGTAAAATACCAAAACCCGATGAAATAAAGAAAATGATTTCTTAAAAAAATCAACTGACTGATCATCTGTCATTCTGCGCCCAAATTGAATTTTTCACGTGCTGGTGCAGCTGATGTTGGTGAGATTGCTGGCAGAGCGGCAAGAAAACTTCATAAGGAAGGTGCTGGCAAACTGTTTTGTCTGGCTAGATATCTTCGTATCACAGATTGCGGCTTAGAAAAAGGTTAAAATCCGACAACTGAAAAAAAAATAGTACAGGGAGCGTATAAATGATTTTGTCAAAAATGCTGAGAATAAAACAGTTCACAAATTTATTGGCAATAGTTGTTTTCTCAGGGACAATTTACTCTTGCCAAAGTTCGGAACCCGCTAAAAAATCGGCTAAAACTGATTCTGTTAAAACTACAGAAACAGCTGTAGCCCCTAAAAGTGAACAGAAAAAACTGGTAGTTTATTATTTCCATACGACATTTCGATGTCGATCCTGCAATTTGATTGAACAGTTTACTAAAGAGGCTGTTGAGAGTGGTTTCGCTGAGGAGCTTAAAAAAGGTCTCATAGAGCTTAAAATCATCAATGTTGAAGAAAAAGGAAACGAACATTTTACAGAAGAATATAAGCTCTATACAAAATCGGTAATTATTTCAGATGTTAGAAATGGAAAAGAAACATCCTGGAAAAATCTTGAAAAAGTATGGCAGTTATTAGGCGATCAGAATAATTTTAAAGAATATATCCAAACAGAAGTAAAAACATCTCTCAAAGGGTAAATAAATGGATTCACTGTTTATTGATATGGGAGCTGCAATCTGGCTTGGGATTTTGACATCCATAAGCCCGTGTCCTTTAGCTACTAATATCGCGGCAATCTCGTATGTTGGGCGAAAGGTCGACAAAACAAGGTCTGTACTTATTGCAGGCATTCTTTATACTCTCGGTAGAACACTTGCCTATATAGCGGTAGCAATATTTGTCACCCGCAGCCTTCAGTCAATTCCCGGTGTTTCAATGTTTTTACAGAAGTATATGAACCTGGCGATTGGGCCATTGCTCCTGATTGTTGGAGTGCTTCTGCTGGGTATTTTCAATATCAGCTTTGGTGGTGGTATGAACAGATCCATGCAAACACGAGTAGACGAAATGGGTGTATGGGGATCAGGATTCTTAGGAATCCTGTTTGCCCTTGCATTCTGCCCGGTTTCCGCGGGATTGTTTTTTGGAGCTCTTATACCTTTGGCTGTAAAGGGAAATGCTGTATTGATGTCATCTCTTTATGGCATAGGAACAGCCGTTCCTGTTTTTGGATTTTCGCTTATTATAGCTTTTGCTGCAAATATGATCGGGTCTGCATTTAATAAGCTGACCAGTATAGAAAAAAAGGTACGATATACAACCGCAGTTGTTATGATTGGTGTTGGAATTTATCTGATACTCAGGCATAACTTCGGGATTAACTTTTAAAGCAATTTCTTTAAAGCAGAAGGCGCAGCTTCCTGGAAGGGTATCTTGAGAGTTTATACACCAAAATATCCAATGTAAAAGATTTTTTTCCGTTTCCTGAAGTGCCCCCATCTTTTATCGATCTGAAGTCATAATCTTTTGACTGGTTTGGCGAAATGTTAGTTGCCCCGATATAGAGGGGTGCCTGAATGAGCATTTGTAAGAGCACACCTCTCAATGCTCCACTGCTCATAACGCACCCCAAAAAAGTACAGCAATTCACTTCAAATATCAATGTCCATGACCGTCATCCTTACTGTGGCTGCTATGGTCGTGTCCATCATTGTGGTTATGTTCGACTGTCGTTTTGGCTTTAGTCGCGCCGTTCTTCTTTTTGCATCCGGTAAGCATTGACATTCCACTAAAAATCACCAGAACTGCTATTAATGTAATTTTCTTCATCTCTTTTCCTTTCTGATCCAATTTTAAAATATAGTTTTTTTCACAGTTGAATACGTTCTCATGTCAATTTAAATTGCACTGTTTCCCCTTTCTCTGGTGCTGATTCTGATCGCATCTTCCACTGACGACACATAAATTTTACCATCCCCACGCAGCCCGGTGTGAGCACCTTCCATAATAGCATCGATCACCTGTTCTTTAAGTTCATCGCTGCAGAATATTTCGAGTTTAACATGTGGAACCCAATTGATTGCATTGTCAATAATTCGAACCGGTTCATCATTACCGCGAGTTCGACCGAATCCTTTGATCTCATGGATACTTACACCGGTGAGATTATCTATGACGTGCAACCGTTCGATTACTTCATTAATTCGATGGGTCTTAATATATGCTTCAATTTTCTTCATAAACACTCCTTAAAATTTACGAGCCGAAATCGCTTTTTTATACTTTTTTTGCGTCTTCCGTAAGATTTGGCGCAAACCATTGATACAGGGTTGGTATCAGTATCAATGTGAGAAATGTCGATGAAATCAGACCGAAAACTACTACAACTGCCAGTGGCCGCTGCACTTCAGAACCCATACCATGTGAAATAAGCAGAGGAACCAGACCAAGTATAGTGGTCAATGCTGTCATCAAAACCGGTCGCAATCTCAAAAGACATGCCTCTATAATGGCCTCTGAGGTATCGTGTCCCTCCTCCCTGAGTTGATTAACATAAGATACCAGAACCAGGCCATTCTGTACCGCTATACCGAAAAGAGCTATAAAACCAACCGATGCCGGTACTGATAAATACTCTCCGGTAATAAACAGGCCAAGAATACCACCGATAAGAGCGAGGGGTACATTTACAAATATCAGCGATGCACTTTTCAGGGAACCCAGTGACATGTACAGCATGAGAAAGATCAGACCCAGCGCTATAGGCACAATAACGGCAAGTTTATTCATAGCGCGTTGCTGGTTTTCAAACTGGCCGCCATATTCGAGATAATATCCAGATGGAAGCTCAATCTTTGAAGCAATAAGTTTTTGAATATCCGCAACAACACCACCCATATCGCGGCCCCGCACGTTTGCTGAGATAATCCATCGGCGCTGATTGTTCTCCCTGTTGATCTGGATCGGCCCAACGACTTCTTTGATATTTGCAACCTGTGAAAGTGGAACCTGAAGCCCATCTGAGGTATGTACAAGAATATTTCCGATTACCTCAGTATCATGGCGGTAACGTTCATCGAGGCGCACTTGTATACCAAATCGACGTGTGTTCAGGAATACCTGATCGACTGTTTCACCACCGATCGCTACCTCGACCACTTCCAGAATATCCGACACGTTCACACCATAACGGGCACATGCTTCACGCTCTGCGATGATCTGCACTTGTGGTTGCCCAAAGCTCTGCTCAGTAGAAAGATCAACCAGTCCATCAACAGTCTCGATAACCTCTTTAATCTCTTCGGCCTTTGTCTTGAGCACATTGATGTCATCGCCATATAGCTTGACCGCCAGTTGCGTTTTAATTCCTGACAGCAGTTCATCAAACATGCTTTGTATTGGTTGCGAAAAATTGAGCTGCACGCCAGGGTAACCGGATAGTGCATTATTTAGTGATTGAACCAATTCAGCTTTGTTCTTATGGCCTTTCCATTGCTTGACTGGGTTGAGCATGAGCTGGATATGTGCCGAATTGACAGGGTGAGGATGGCTTCCTGCTTCAGGACGTCCGATCTTTGATACTGTCATTTCCACTTCATCGAACATCTTGATCCTGCGCTCCAATTTCATAATAGTTTCCGTAGCCTTTTCAAGAGAGATGGAAGGGGCCATGGTAACGTTCACCTGGATCACACCTTCTTCCAGCGTTGGAATGAATTCCGTCCCCAGAGAAGGAACCAGAGTAATCGATATAACGAATATTGCCAGTGTGGTTGCTATAACCGTCAATTTTCTCCGTAAAGCGAAGTGCAGTATGGGCAGGTACAATCGTTTTAGAAAGACTACAAGCGCAAATTCCTTCTGTATTCCCTGTTTGAGCAGTAATGATGCGAGAACTGGAGCAAACAGGAGAGCCGCAATAAGGGAGCCAAGAAGAGCGAATGAAATAGTAAAAGCCATTGGTGCGAACATCTTGCCTTCTACGCCCTCAAGAGTAAACAAGGGGAAGAATACAATCACGATGATCGCAACAGAGAAGATGATTGGCCGTGCCACCTCACTGCATGCGGAAATGATGATCTCGATCTTGCTGCGGGCTTTATGCTTTTCATCTGATAGATACCTGAATACATTTTCCACAATCACGATCGAGGCATCACCGAGCATACCAATGGCGATTGCAATACCACCAAGCGACATGAGATTAGCCGACATTCCTGCCGTCCCCATGCAGATAATGGCAACCAGAGCGCAAATCGGCAGTGCCAAAGCAACAATAAAAGCGCTACGGATGTTCCCCAGAAAGAGCGCCAAAACCGCAATAACAAGGATTCCGCCTTGCCAAAGCGCATCCATAACTGTTTTCACAGCATTTCTAACCAATGAACTCTGGTTGTAATACGGAACAAGCTGCACTCCTTCGGGCAACGACCGTTGCACCTCGGGAATCTTCTTATCAAGCAATTTGATCACCTCGGAAGTGTTCTGGCCGTACAATTTCATGACAATACCTGCGACAACTTCCTCGGTCCCGTTTCGGGTCACGACTCCCCGCCGGATTTCTTTACCAAAGTCTATATCGGCGACATCGTTCAGGCGAATGGGTATGCCTTTGACTGATTTGACTTGTATGTTGCGCAAATCATCGAGTTTGTCAATGAGTCCGATTCCGCGGACGAGGTATTCTTCAGAACCAACCACGAGAAACTGTCCGCCGGCATTGCGGTTGTTTGAGGTCACCGCTGTAATGACATCATCGAGTGTAAGTTGAAATTTATTGAGCGCAGCAGGATTGACATTGATCTGGTATTGCAGAACATGACCACCCATTGAGAGAATTTCTGTCACTCCGGGAACAGTTTGAAGCTGGTACTTGACAGTCCAATCATTGATCTCACGCAAGTATGCATCAAGAGCCTTGCCCTGGGTGTCCACATTTTTATCTGCAGTCAAATAGTACATAAACACTTCACCCAACCCGGTAGATATCGGTCCCAGGCCGGGCCGTTCTTCCATCTCAGGAAGCTCGGCGCTAGCAAGTCGTTCAGCGACAATCTGACGCGCGAAGTAAATATCCACATTGTCTTTAAAGTAAACGTACACCACTGCCATACCGAATGCCGACGTAGATTTCACTTGCCGAATCCCCGGCAAACCATTCATCGCCGACTCGATCGGAAAAGTAATCAGTCGCTCTACTTCCTCCGGAGCCATACCGTGTGCTTCGGCAAAAACGGGAACCATTATAGGCGAGATGTCGGGAAAGGCATCGGTGGGCAGTTTTGTGTACTGGAAAATGCCCAAAATGACGATTCCAATCATCGATAGCACGATCAGCAGCCTGTTTTTTATACAAATTCGAAGTAACTTTTCCATTAGTATAGCTCCTCTTAGTGACCATGCCCAGCATGACTATCGAGTGAACTGGTGATAATTTTCGCTTTTAGCTCAAATGCACCGTTATTTACATATTCCTGACCCTCTTTAAGCCCCGCAAGAATCATTACCCTTTGGGAGTTTTTATCACCGGTTATTACCGGAACCGGTTTGAATTTGCCTGGTTTGTGCTGAATAAAAACGACGCTTTCATTGTCGAGAATCTGAACGGCGTTTCTGTCTACTACCAGTCCGGGTTCTCCTTCTCCTATTTCTATATGTGCATTGACAAATGTTCCAGGTCGCCAGGTGTTATTGCCGTTCGGGAGCACAACTCTGGCGGTAATTTTTCGCGTTTGTACATCCATAATTGGTGTGACATAACTGATCTTACCAGTAGTGTTACTCTCAGTACCTACTGCGACAATCGTTACCGTTTGACCCGGTTTTACCCGATCGGCATCTTTAGGGTACACCGCAAGATTAGCCCAGACCGTTGACAGATCCACAAGAAGATACAGGCTTTCCTCTTCTGATACGTGCTCACCCACAGTAGCATGCTTTTCTATAATCCGGCCTGAAATCGGAGCTTTCAGTGCATAGGTTGTCATGCTTTCGTTACTTTCGATTAAAGCCACGGTTTCTCCCGCCTTGACATAGTCACCGATTTTGCATCGGGCCTCTATAATAATACCCGGAAAGCGAGGGGTAATGTGTGCCAGACGATCTTCGTTGAATCCAATCTCACCAGATAAGTCAACAGATATACTTATTTTGCCTGTCTCTGATTTGGCAATGGTGATCCCTGCCATTTTCATGTCCTCAGGCGCTACGGAAATTTCGCCCTCAGTTTTCCCTTCATGTTTGCTATGCCCAGCGTGTGTTTCCATGCGGTGGGCTTCTTCACCGTGAGCATGTCCGTGATGTCCAGCGTGTGTTTCCGTGCTGTGGGCATCTTCACCATGAGCATGTCCGCGATGCCCAGCGTGTGTTTCTGTGCTGTGAGCATCTTCACCATGAGCATGTCCGCTGTGATCCCCATGATCGTATTCCTTTGCACCACCACACCCAGCCCATACAATCATTGCCAGGATTACTGCAGATGTAAAAAGTAATCTCATATTCATATTCATATTCCTCTCCTGTCTATTTAACAATTCGAATGTCTGTACCAGTCATCTGCATCAGTTCTGCCAATCCCAACGCGCGGTCTTGTTGAACATCAAGCAGTTCAAGCTTTAACCGAAGCATTTCCTCCTGTGCTTCAGCAAGATCAAGAAACCCAGCGTTGCCTGCATTATAGTATTCCTGAAGCATTGTAAACACCTTCTGCGCTTTTGGCACAGTGCTGGACTGAAGAGACTGCAGCTTCAGGTCGGTTATTTTCAAGTTACTGTGAATTTCCTGCACATCTGCCATAAGCAGACGAAAAGCATTTTCACGCTGTTCGCTTACTGCTTTTTGTTTCAGTTCAACCTGTTTCTGCGCAGCGGTATTTCTGTTGAAAAGAGGAACTGACATCGTTAGCCCCACGATGGGCGATTGGTAATTATCGAAATTGCTGCCTAAATATCCGGCATAGAGATTCAGATCCGGGATTACGTCTGCCCGTAGCTGCTTGCGCTCTATTTCCAGACGCGCCTGTTCGATGTAATATGTGGTCAGAATGGGGTTATCTTGGATGGCTTTCTGGAGAGTTGAAAGGTCGGGAACTGCTAAATCGCTGTTCAGTTCACCCGATACATTCTTTAAGGCGACATCCTGCTCACTTCCCAACGCTGCAAATTTCAGTCTCGCTTGTTCGTTTTCGCGAATAAGCGCGTCACGTTCCAGTTGAAGCTGTTCGATGTCTATCTCTATTCGAACTATATCAGTGGCTTTGGAACCACCAGCATCGACTCGACGTCGAATCTGCTCCATGGTAGTCTTGGTGACTTTGAGAATCGAATCAACGACTTCCAGCTTGTTTGTAGTAGTTACTATCGGAATGAACCGTCGAACGATCTCCGATTCAAGCTCGAGTCTGGTCAGTTCACCTGCATTAACCACTGCATCGACATCTTTTCGTGCCGCTTCGGTACGAAGTTTTCTTTTGCCGCCCAGTTCAATTGTCTGCTCGACACCGATTTCGATCTCATTTACTCCAAATTTGTCGAGGGATATTCCAATTTCAGGATTTGGTGACACTCCCGCTTGAGCGACTCCAGCTTTCGCAGCATCGGTTTCACTACGTACGGATTTCAATCCGGCATTTCGGGAAAGAATTATCTCGCGAGCTTCGGAGAAGGATAAAGGTTCTTCGGAAACCGCTGCATTGGGCACAATTAATGATATGCTCCAACTCGCTATGGTAATCATGAACCATTTGTTCATAGAGTTCCTTTCATGACCACTTGGTAAACAGAATTTGTCTCAGGATGCAAGCTACTTATAGCCTTGCAGAACTATCGGCACTGTGGACTTAACGAAAAGAACTTTTTTAAATGCGGAGAACCATGAAGTGTTGAGCAGATATCTGCAGAGGCATGAGGAAATAGGAATGTAGATCAATTTGTTCAGCAGATTCGAAAAAGATATCGGAAATCGATGCAGGGGCTGGTACAACAACTTCCAACTGGATCAATGTTTTAGTAATGAATTCTCCAAGCGACGGTTGATCGGTGCAGATCTGGTGTGGGCGTTCATCCATGGTGCAATCGTGGGATTCGGCATTTTGACTGCAATCATAACTATCGCAAGGCTCGCTAATTAAATGGATTTTTACGTTTGGGGCTTCAGAGGCATGGCAGATGGTTACAAAGCTTGAACTGAAAACCAGGAAAGCCAATAGTACTGATATCGCCTTATTTATACGCATAATTATTTTTTAAACCGTTTTCAACAAGATCCAGATGACATTACGGGTATGTTGCTGGTTTATTGCAAGCAGTTGTTTTTTTCTGCTTTCAATTTAAATTTCAGGCTCAAACGGTGCGAGACTTTTCTTTTTGCTATGAGTCACGCCAAAACGCGAAGGAAATCCACCGTTCGCACAACATGAGCACTAAAAAAGAATGGCCAACCAAGGGGAGCAATTCCCCTTGATTGTAAAATTATGCAGAGTTTCCGGATGTTCATCCCTCAAATTTCTTAAACAGTAAGCTTGCATTCTGGCCACCAAAACCGAAGTTATTACTTAAAGCAACTTTGACATCCTTTTTTACTGCTTTACCCAGAGTAAGATCAACTTTAACCTCGATTTTTGGATCCAAATTACAGGTGTTAATAGTAGGAGGAATGACACCATCTCTGATAGAGAGCACTGTAGCAACAGCTTCAATGGCCCCGGCTGCACCCAATAGATGCCCGGTCATCGACTTGGTAGCACTTACATGCAACTTTTCCAGACTGTTCTGGAAAATCCTTTGCACTGCAGAGAGCTCCGGAGGGTCGCCGGCAGGTGTTGATGTTCCATGTAAATTTACATAATCTACTTGATCAGCAGAGATGCTTCCATCTTCCAGAGCCATAGCCATAGCCTGATAAACAGATCTGCCTTCCGGATGCGGCAGCGTAGCATGGAATGCATCTGCAGTCATTCCACAACCTATAAGTTCTGCCAGGATCGGTGCATTACGTGCCTGTGCATGCTCCAGAGACTCTAAAATCAAAGCACCAGCCCCCTCGCCCAGCACAAAACCATCACGGTCTTTATCAAATGGCCTGGATGCAACCTGCGGATTATCGTTATTTTCTGAAATTGCCCGCATGCAGCTGAACCCACCTAAACCAACCGGATTTATGGATGCCTCGGCCCCACCTACTATAAACAGATCAGCCTTACGCAACCTTATAAGATTAAAAGCATCACTGATCGCATGTGAAGATGATGCGCAGGCGGAAACTGTACCATAATTTGGGCCCCTGAAATCAAACCTGATTCCAATAATACCAGCAGCAATATTGGAAATCATTTTGGTTATCAGATGCGGTGAAAAACGCGGCCTGAAATCATTTTTCGTATACTGAACGACTTCCTCCTGTAAAGTCAGGAGACCTCCGACTCCGGAAGCGAAAATTACTCCGGCTCTGTAAGGATCACTTATCTTCCCATTTAATCCCGCACGTTCAACAGCCTGAGATGCAGCAGCGACCGCATATTGCGTATATAAATCCAGTGATTTAGTCTCTTTCATATCCAGGTATTCAGAAGGTTCAAAGCCCTTGACTTCACAGGCAAATCTGGTTTTGTACCTGGAAGCATCCATTTTGGTAATAGGTGCAGCTCCGCTAACCCCCTGTTGAAGCGCTGTCCAGTACTCTTCAATATGGTTGCCAATTGGAGTAACAGCACCTAAGCCAGTTACTACTACTCTGTTAGTGATCATAGAGATACTCCTTCCGTAATATATACCATCCGGTATATTATTTCGATGCTTGATTTAATTTACTTTTTTAATCGCAGCTGTTCTATCATTTCGTCTATTTTGTCCAGAACAATACCCAGACTGGAACTGTCGTTATATGCTTTAGACATCATAGTTGCACCCTCAAGCAATGCAATAAAGAGAGTCGCCACCACATGCGGATTCGCATTGGGTTGAATCTCCCCGTTTCTTATCCCCCTGGTTATAATCGATGCAAAATAACGACGCCAAATCTCCAGTGCCTTAACGACTCTCTTCTGAAGCTCAGGATTGGTATCATCAGCCTCTATTGATGTATTAAGAATAGGACAACCACCCTTCACCGGCCAAAACTCTGGAAATGTCCGATAAATATCGAAAATCGCCTGAAGTTTTTCGATTGCGTCATCCTTCTTTTTCGCTTCAGAATCCATCCGCTCATGTATTAATGAACGGGCATAATCAAAACAGGCAACCGCCAGCTCCTCTTTATTTCTGAAAAGCCCGTAAATACATCCCTTGGTTAACCCGGTCGCATTTTCAAGATCTGACAAGGAAGTACCAGTATAACCTTTCTGGTTAAATACTGGTGCACACCTCTCTAAAATGTATTCCCGGGTTTTTTCTGATTTCTTCATTTGTACAAATGACGCTCTTTCTTTAAATTTGATAAGAATATACCATCTGGTATTTTTTAAGCAAATAGAATTATTAATACAACATACCTGGTTTCAACCACCGTTGCATGGCAACTAATACCAGCATTACCGGATTGGCCGCTCTCGGTTCACCCAAAACGATTAAGAAAATTAATCTGGAATTGTCTTTTTGATGCGAAGGTGCAGAATTGTTTTAATAAATAGCGGATCTTGAATTGTAGTCATGGTGGCTCTGGGACAAAGACTTTGCATTCACTTCTGATATAAAGAATATTAATAATATCTGTAGTACCCGGTGAAATAGGGTTTGATGGAATACGGACAAATTATACTTTATACACAGCGAAAACCTGTACATTCTTAAACCCGGATACTACTGATATAATACCTGACTCTGTTTCTGTTAAACCAGGAACCTCTAACTCTTCTTTTTAAATCTGAAATTTCAAATCTGCCCCAGGTTATATTCCGCAAATTCCCAATCGATACAACTTTTAATGAAGGCCATAACATAATCCTGACGTTTATTCTGGTAGTCCAGATAGTAGGCATGTTCCCACACATCTATTGCCAGAATCGGTTTCTGGTTATGAGCAATCGGGTTGTCTGCATTAGAGGTTTTGGTAACCATGAGTTTGTTAGCATCCATGATCAACCAGGCATAACCGCTCCCGAATTGGTCATTAGCCACGGTGGAAAACTCTTTGACAAAATTATCATAACTTCCAAATGAAGAATCGATTGCATCTTTAATTTTCCCCTGAGGAACTTTACCACCATTGGGTTTCATACAATTCCAGTAAAACCAGTGGTTCCAGCTTTGAGCGGCATTGTTAAAAAGCTTTGTTGATACCGCATTACCTGCAGTTGCCTTTATTATCTCTGCGAGATTGAATTTCTCAAATTCTGTCCCTCTAATAAGCTCATTTGTGGTAGTAATGTACTTCTGATGATGCTTATCGTGATGAAATGACAGGGTTTTCTCAGAAATGAATGGTTCTAGTGCGTTGTAGGAATATGGAAGCGGTGGTAATTGAAAAGGAGCAGTAGCTTTGATAAGATTAAATGACCTGTTTTCCATGATCTCTCTCCTGGTTTAATAAATTACTGAACAGTTATTATTAAATACAGCAACAACAAGCAAACACAGTGCCATTCAGAACAATCATAAATATTCCCATCATTGACAGTAAAACGTATTTCTGTTATATTTAACCGGATTCAGGCAAACTGAATAACCTTAACCATAGCTGTATCTAAGTTTTTGGAAAATCTGTATGATAAAAAGGACTGATTGGGGCTTTTCACAAGGTACCAGTCAGTCCTTTTTTCTAGAAGTTCTCTTTTAAGAAAACATCCGGAGTAAAAATGAGCACACTAATTAATGGAAGTGAGCCTGCTAACATAGAAAAACCTGCAGAGACAATCAGTGAAGCCAAATTATTGATAGGGAATCAGCAAGTCGGATTACCTGTTATTCAGTCTATTGCAGGCTCTGCAGGAGTCAATATTTCTAAACTCAAAGAGCTTACCGGTTTTGTTACTTATGATAATGGGATGGCCAATACTGCTGTATGCCAGAGTTGCATAACTTATGTTGATGGAGAGCGCGGTCTATTGATGTATCGTGGCTACGACATCGAAAGCCTGACCCGAAACTGTACATTTGTAGAGGTTGCCAACCTGTTGATTCACGGGAAACTGCCTAACAAAGAAGAATTGCTGCAATTCAGCAGATATCTTAATGAACATTCATTAATCCACGAAGACATGCAGCATTTTTTTACCGGATTTCCACCAAATTCTCATCCGATGTCCATCCTTGCAGCTATGGTAACATCTCTATTCAGTTTTTACCCCCATATTATGGAAGGTGATCCTAATTTTGACATCACTGCTGCTCGTCTTATATCAAAGGTACGCACTATTGCCGCTTATTCATATAAGAAATCCCGGGGAGAACCAACCGTATATCCAAGACAGGATCTGACCTACTGCGCCAATTTCCTCAACATGATGTTTTCATCACCGGTTAAAGATTATACTCCTGACCCTATCGTGGTTTCCGCCCTTAATAAGCTTCTTATTATGCATGCCGACCACGAACAGAATGCCTCCACCTCGGCAGTCAGACTTGTCGCCAGCGCACGTGGTAACCTCTACGCAGCGATTTCTGCAGGAATAAGTGCTCTTTGGGGTGAACTGCATGGAGGAGCTAATCAGGCTGTAATAGAGATGCTTCAGAGAATTAAAAATGATAATGGAGATGTCAATAAATACGTCAGATTAGCAAAAGATAAATCCACCTCTTTCCGGCTTATGGGATTTGGACATGCAGTATATAAAAACTATGATCCACGTGCAAAACTGGCTAAAGAACTATGTGATACATTGCTGCCCTATCTGAAAGTTGATGATCCATTATTGGAGATTGCACAAAAAATTGAAGAAATCGCCTTAAAAGACGAATACTTCATATCACGTAAATTATACCCTAACATAGACTTTTATACCGGCATCCTATACCGGGCAATCGGAATACCTACAAACATGCTCACAGTGATGTTTGCCATTGGCCGTCTGCCAGGCTGGATTGCACACTGGAAAGAAACTGCAGAAACTCAGGGTGGTAAAATCTACCGGCCACGCCAGATTTATATCGGACCTAAAAAACTATCCTTTGTTAAAATGGAGGACAGACTGCCAGGTTAAAAGACTGCCAGGTTAATCAGTAACATCGGATTCTACAAAGTCATGGAATTTTTAAAAAAACAAATCTCTGAAGCGGCAGCTATTATCAGAAAAGGTGGAATAGTCGCCTTTCCCACCGAAACAGTATATGGACTGGGTGCAGATGCTACAAACCCGGCTGCGGTAGCCCGGATCTTTGAAGCAAAGGAACGCCCCAGATTAGACCCTCTCATCGTCCACATCGCAGAGCGCGCTCAGATACATGTACTGGCTAAATCGGTGCCTCCCAAAGCAGAACATCTTATTGAAAAATTCTGGCCTGGCCCTTTGACATTGATTCTGCCAAAAAAGGAAAACATCCCGGATATTGTCACCTCTGGCCTTTCTGGTGTGGGTATACGTATGCCGGATAACAACATTGCCCGTGCCATGATATCTCTTTGTGGTAAACCGGTTGCAGCACCCAGTGCTAACAAATTCGGATCAATCAGTCCCACCTGCGCATCTCACGTTTCAGAGCAGTTGGGGAACTGTATTGATATGATCCTTGATGGAGGTAATTGCACTGTAGGTGTGGAATCTACTATTATTTCTTTTATGAATGAAGATCCCCTTCTTCTGCGTCCAGGGGGACTCTCTTTAGAATGTATTCAGAAAGAGATTGGCAAAGTGATAATTCCTGATGCTTCTGATTTCAAAAATGCATCTCCGGGAAGATGCCTGAGACATTACGCACCTTCAACACCTTTGAGATTCAGTCAGGATATTGCGTTTATTGATAAGAACCAGAGAGTGGGTCTTCTTACCCTGAAAACCAAACCTACAAATGATTATTCAGCAGTAGAAATATTATCCAAAACAGGAAATCTTAATGAAGCAGCATGCAATTTATTTGCAGCACTACGGCGGTTGGATTCGGCAGGATTGGATCTCATAATTGCAGAAAAAGTGCCGGATGAAGGTCTGGGTAGAGCAATTAATGACCGGCTATATCGAGCTTCTACCAAAAGAAACGGACAGTAGCTCTTTATTGAGATATTTTTCCGGTTTTTGCTCTGTTTTGATATACATTGGAATCTTTTAAATGAATTTCAAAAATGACAGAAAACACAAGTAAATCAACTCCCAAGTATTTCCGCTCCATCGATGGACTGAGGCTTTTAGCTTCAATTAATATCGTCCTTCTCCACCTTGAGGGAATAGGTGGTTTAAACGATCTCCATGGTGCTCCGGCCTGGCTTTTCAGGTTAATAAAAGGCCCTGCATTTCATGCCAGTATCTTCTTTTTGCTGGGAGGATTCATTTTTACCATCAAATTCGCATCTCATGCACAGAATTTCAAATCACTGCCATTTCTGCGCAAAAGATTTTCAGAACTCTTCCCACTCCACGCAATCACCACCGCCATCATGGTGATAATGTTTGCCATCCGATACAGTGCTGATGGAAACCTCAATTGGATAAAACTTCTCTATTCAACTTTTATTCATTGTTCACTTCTCTATTCTTTTTTCCCCTTTTTCTCTTATACCCTTAATACACCGTCATGGGCACTTTCCGCATTTTTCCTCTGTTATCTTTTATTTGGACCGGTATTAAGGTTAGTTACCACTATAAAAAGCAAAAAAATGCTGCTATTATTTTCTTTTCTCTGCTGTCTACCCCCGCTTTTATGGGGAATAATATATGGGGCGCTAGGTACACCAGAAAACCTCTACCACTTTTTTCATATATTTGCCCCAGTACGTTTTTTTGAATTTTTAACAGGAATGTTACTTGCCAGATTCTTTCAATTGTCAAAAAAACCGGACACCATTCTTTCTGCCCTCTTTTCAGATTTTCTGAGCCTTTTTTCACTGGGATCTATTTATTACATGTTAAGCATGCGTACTGCCACACTATCATTAAATTCTTACCTGGCTTACCATGTTTATGTGTTACCATTTTACATTATTCTGCTCTATGTAGTAGCAAACGAACAGGGTTTTATATCCAGAATCCTTGGACTCTCATTTATACGGAACATCGGGAAGAGTTCTTTTTACCCATACCTTCTTCATATCCCCCTCATATCCCTTATCACCTTTATCTGTGAAAATGCGTTCGGATACAAAAAATTTCTGCATTCTCCTCTTAATATTGTTCTGTTTATGCTGCCTCTCTATGGGTTAAGTGCTGTTTATGTAAGCAAATTCCGTA
Organism: Fibrobacterota bacterium; assembly: GCA_023436145.1. Classification (GTDB taxonomy): domain Bacteria; phylum Fibrobacterota; class Chitinivibrionia; order Chitinivibrionales; family Chitinispirillaceae; genus JAAYPC01. The sequence goes on from JAEZKP010000087.1 coordinate 83,189, forward strand.
AAAAAAGAAAGCCACTTCCCCTTCCTCAATCGCAGGAAATTAAAGAAGAACTGTTGGTGAGCAATTAGCAATACCCAGCCCTTTTGAACAACTCCAGCTACTGATTTCCATATAGAACAAAACAGTAAGGAGAGAGCCGGTATTCTTTTTTACTGAAAATCTCCTCCGGCATAAGACTACCCTCTCCAGCCCATTGTTTCTCAGAAGAATCTATAAGCTTTTTACCTGGTATCTGCATGTTTTCCAGACACAGATTGGCTATACTATCACTGAGATTCATGATTGCACAAATGGAACTGTTTTCGTGCCAGCGATTTAATACCAGCACGTTTTGCTTTTCAAAACCAAATACTTCCATGTTTTTCTTTTCCAGATACCTTAATGCTGGAATAGATTTTCTGAAACTGATCAGCTGGCGGTAAAATCTGAGCATCAACTGGTGTTTATGTTGACCGACACTGTCCCAGTCAAGCTTGCACCGGTAAAAAGTATCGGGGTCCTGCGGGTCAGGCGACTGATTCCCCTGGTGCATCTGGGCAAATTCCCTGGCCCGACCTTCACGGACTGCTTGCACCAGATCCGGGTCATAATGACTTATAAAGTATTGAAAAGGAGTATCTGCAGCAAATTCTTCGCCCATATAAAGAAGAGGAATATAGGGAGCGGTCAGCAGTGCCCCAGCTGCAAGCTTCAAAGCCTCAAATGAGATCATCATGGAAAGCCGCTCCCCCAGCAGGCGGTTACCTATCTGATCATGATTCTGCAGACACACTACCAGCTGATTTCCTGGAACATGAGCAGAGGAGCTACCATGATGTCTCTTGCGGTTTTCAGAATAGGTCCAGGTGTACACAAATCCATCCCGATACGCTTTCACCAACTGAGACAACATTCCGAAATCGGCATAATAACTTTTCTTATCACCGGTTAAAATGGAATGTAAAGAATGATGGAAATCATCATGCCATTGGGCATCGATTCCATAACCGTTTTGATTTATGGGCGTAATAACCCGCACATCATCCAGATCGCTCTCGGCAATCAGGTAACGTTTCCGATCTGCAACTGAAAGCTGTTCTGTTTTTTGGGCCAGTTCCATTAGAATATGTTTAGCACCGAAATCATAGATACCCTGAATAGCATCCAGGCGTAAAGCATCGATATGATAGTTTTCGAACCAGTGCATGGCATTCTCAATAAAGAAGTTTCTTACACCATCACTCCAGGGGCCATCAAAGTTTACTGCAGCACCCCAGGGAGTGCTGTATTGGTTGGTGAAATAAGGACCATAATCAAGCACATAAGTTCCTTCGGGTCCCAGATGATTGTACACTACATCAAGAATTACCGCTATTCCCTTACGGTGAGATTCATCCACCAGCTGCTTAAGAGCAAAAGGTCCTCCATAAGATGACTGTACAGCAAACGGATATGCTCCATCATAGCCCCAGTTGCGCTCACCTGGAAATTGAGCCACTGGCATAAGCTCAATCGCAGTAATACCCAGGTCTAAGAGATAATCTAGCTTTTCGATTACACCCCCAAGAGTTCCTTTGGGAGAAAATGTTCCGGTATGAATCTCATAAATAATCATTTTTTCAAGAGGAATATCTCTCCATTGTAAATCATGCCAGATATAGGAGCGATGATCGACAACCTCAGAGGGCCCATGAACATTTTCTGGTTGATAATGGGATGCGGGGTCCGGACGATCCAACTCATTATCCAGGCGGTAAAAATAACGATCTCCTGGATTGACATCCACATCCCACAGATGCCAATACCCCCCAGCAAGCCTTTTCATCGGAAGAAGCCTCTCTTTAGGAGAAACGATTTTTAAGGAAACATCTCTCCTTAATGGTGCCCAAACCGTAAAAGAACATTTTCCACTACCCTGATATACTGCACCGACTTTCATTTATAACCTCTTATCTGTGCCTATAATTTACCGCAGTTATATTTCAGACAGCTGATTTTTTATCGGATAGCAAACTTTGTATACCTTGCAAAGGAATAATCACCCATTCGGGCCTGTTATTCATCTCATAACCCAATTCGTACACCGCTTTTTCCAGAAGAAAGATCTGCAGCAATGTTATTATTTGTTCATTATCCCTGGGTATAAAGGAAGCATCCCCGGCTTCTTTCAGATAAGAATTAAGAAATACCCCGCTAATGTAATTATAAAGTGGAATTATCCAGGGTTCCAGCTGCGGAAAATCTGTAGCACGAAAAGTAGGATTCTGAAAAAGAGTGCTATATGTGGCATAATGAAATGAACGGATCATCCCGGCTACATCTTTGAAAGGAGATCGTTTCAGTTTGCGCTCACTTATAGGCCTTGCAGGTTCACCTTCAAAGTCCATAATGACAAAGTCTTTACCAGTATATAAAACCTGTCCTAAATGGTAATCACCATGAATCCGGATTTTAGTGGAGGTTATTTTCCGCTGCACAATCCTGCGCATGGTATCCAGAATTTTTCTTTCATTTGCCAAAACTGTCTGAGCCAGGGGACGATAATTTTCGGGTATAGTGTTAATATTCTTATCCAGCGACTGAAAGGTCCGCTGAACCAGCCCCTGCATGGATTGATAAAGTGAACGCTGGTATAGTTGAGAAAACGATTCGGGATCAAATTGAGGCATATTCTGGGAAAGACTCAATGCTTTATGCATCTGTGCAGACCTTCTTCCCAGCAATGATACCATTTCCAGGTAAAGCTCACCAAGCTTGTCTCTTATTACTGCAGGGACATCAGTAATATCTGCCATAAATAAAGGTGGAAACGATTGCTGCAGTTTCTCCAATCCTGTGCTTTCTGAGAGAACCTGCTCAAAAAATCTGGCAATTACTCCCAGAGAATAGCCCCAGGCATTTCCACTGTTTTCCACATAACCCTGCAAGATAGCTACAGTCTGGGGTTGAGTCCGCTCGGATCTGTATTCAATTGCACCGGCAAAAGCAGGGATATACTTGAACTGAACCTCATCGGAGAGAAACTGCATTATCTCCAGTTCCGGATTAGCCCCCTCCTCAAGTTTGCGGTAAAGTTTGAGAAAAAGAGACTCACCAAAAACTATAGCGGAGTTGCTTTGCTCGACTTTCAATGGATGGCTGACCAATACCGGCGGAAGTGTCTCGCTGATAGATTTCAAACTTCGGCCTGCAGTACCGACCAGCTCCCCATTAAGCCCCTTTAATCTCTTTTTTCCATTGATTATGGAAAAGAGCAGCTGATGCAGCATTTCGTTGAACATGCCATCGTAAAGGATACCTTCTTTCTCATCAACCAGCAGGTCAGCAATCACCGCCTGGGGATACTGCTCAGATAATCCACCCGGAGCCAGTTTCAACTCAAAAGAGACAGGAATCAAATAATTCTCCTCAGCCCCTTCGGTAAATGCCACCCTTACAATTAACAAATGCGAATCGGTAACATCGTTATGAAGACTGAAATCTTCGATTATGCTGGTTTTTCTGATCTTTCTGCTTTTGGATGCAAACCAGCGGCTGTGCATAAGATATCGCGACAGAAGCTTCTCTTCCAGTACCTGACGCGCTTTTCCGGAAAAAATGGTTTCCCAATTATTCTTTAGTTTCATAGCCGGTATCCGCTCCTCAACAATCCCAATTTCATCGCTGTTTTTCCCCAATAAGAGCCAGTAATAATCGTATGGTCCGAAGGTAAGCATGTATGGAGTGTCTTTCACAATAGGGAAAATGGATTTTCCAAACATCTCCTCTGGAACAAGACCGCTATACTGAGGCATATCGATATGCACCATTTGACTGAATCGGGACAGATTAACTACCACCAGTATGATTTCATCCTCATAACGGCGACTGAATGCCAGTATTTTCGGGTTATCGCAAGGTAATATCTCCAGTTCACCCCTGGAGAATGCCCTGAATCTTCTGCGCATGGCAATAATACTGCGCATCCACCAAAGTAAAGAAGAGAAACTTCCAAGTTGATTGCGCACGTTAACAGTTTCGTAATGATATTCGGAATCGATTATGACCGGAAGAAAAAGACGTTGTGAATTAGCTTCAGAAAAACCGGCATTACGATCGGGGCTCCATTGCATGGGGGTGCGTACCCCATTACGATCTCCCAGATAGAAGTTATCTCCCATTCCAATCTCATCGCCATAATAGATAATGGGAGTTCCCGGCAGGGAGAAAAGAAGAATGTTCATGAGTTCGATTTTTCGCCGGTCATTTGAGAGAAGCGGAGCCAGCCTTCGCCGGATACCCAGATTGATTTTAGCACGGGTATCCCTGGCATAGACTCTGTACATGTAATCGCGCTCCTCATCGGTTACCATTTCCAGAGTCAATTCATCGTGGTTTCGTAAAAATGTAGCCCATTGACAATTAGCAGGAATGGGAGGAGTGGATTTTAAAATATCCACAACAGGAAAGCTGTCCTCCATCTGAAGAGCCATGAACATACGAGGCATTAACGGAAAATGAAATGCCATATGACATTCATCACCATTACCAAAATAGGCCACCGCATCCTCAGGCCACTGGTTTGCTTCGGCTAAAAGCATCTTATTGCGGAAACGGGAATCGACATGCGCCCTGAGCTTTTTCAAGAACATATGAGTTTCGGGCAGGTTCTCACAATTAGTTCCATCTCTTTCAAAAAGATAAGGAACCGCATCCAGCCGTAAGCCATCGATGCCCATGGAAAACCAAAAATCAATCGCCCTGAACAACGCCTTCTCCACCACCGGATTTTCGAAATTCAGATCTGGCTGGTGAGAATAGAAACGGTGCCAGAAATAGGATTTGGCAACCGGGTCCCAGCTCCAGTTGGAAGATTCAAAATCTTTAAAGATGATTCTAGCTTCCTTATACTTATCAGGATGATTATTCCATACATACATCTCTCTTAAACGAGTGCCGCTTTTTGCTCTGCGGGAACGCTGAAACCAGATATGCTCCGAAGAGGTGTGATTGAGAACCAGCTCAACAATAACCCGAATACCCCGCTTGTGAGCAGCCCTGAGAAACTCACGAAAATCACGCAACGACCCGTAATCGGGATTTACATTGAGGTAATCGGAGATATCATACCCGTCATCTTTGAGCGGTGAGGGATAAAAGGGCAAAAGCCACACAGCAGTAACCCCCAGATCCTGCAGATAATCGATTCTCTGAAGGAGACCTTTAAAATCGCCTATTCCATCCCCGTTATAATCACGAAACGCCCGCACATGAAGTTCATAGATTATGGCATCTTTATACCAGAGATAGTCCTCTTCCAGATAAGTCTCTCCCGGGGCATAAATACTTCTCTCAAGTTTCATGATTTGACAATTCCCTTTTGCAAAAATCAATAATAATCAAAGGAACTCTCTTTTTTAAACTGTTTATGCAGTTTAAAGACAAATGCGGGTGTCTTGAGTGGATCTATAGTGATAAAGTTTTCAGTTCCACTCCAGATAAACCGTTGTCCGCTCAGCTGATCCTCCAGCAGATAAGGCTGCACGGAGTCAATACCCAGATCTTTTAGAGGTACTTGAAGTTTTCCAGATTGTGGGTTAAATGGATCTAAATTTACAATTACCATAATGACATTTGACATATCACCGGTGATTTTTACATAAAAGAGAAGATAATCGTTATCTATAGGATAGAATTTGACATTTCTAAAATCCTGAAGAGCAGTATTATTCTGACGTATAGTGTTAAGTGAAGAGATCATTTGCCGCAGTTTCTGCCCCCCGCTCCAATCCCAGTGCTTTATCTCATATTTTTCAGAATTAAGAAATTCCTCTTTCCCGGGAATGGCTTCGTTAACAGCCAGCTCAAAGGAGGGGCCATAGATGCCATAATTTGAGGAAAGGGTGGCTGCAAGCACCAGCCGTACCCCAAAAGCCCGTTCATCACCAAACTGAAGGTACTGAGGGAGAATATCAGGAGTGGTGGGCCAGAGGTTGGGACGGAAAAATTCGGATAATTCACTAGTAGAGAGCTGCTCAAAGTATTCGGTAAGCTCGGCCTTGGTATTTCGCCAGGTGAAATAGGTATAGGATTGGGAAAAACCCAGCTTGGCCAACCGGTACATAACTTTAGGCCGGGTGAATGCTTCTGAAAGAAAAATGACATCCGGATATCTGTTGCGAGCTTCAGCAATGAGCCACTGCCAGAAAGAAAATGGCTTAGTATGAGGGTTATCTACCCTGAAAATGCGGATTCCCTTGTCTAACCAGAAAAAAACCACAGATCTTAGCTCGTCCCATAGCGCTCTCCAGTCCTCTGTTTCAAAGTCGAATGGCACGATGTCCTGGTATTTTTTAGGTGGATTTTCTGCATATTGAATAGTACCGTCAGGACGAGTCTTAAACCATTGCGGCATTGATTGGACATAGGGATGATCTGGAGAACATTGAAAAGCCAGATCCATTGCTACTTCCATACCGTAGGAAGTGGCGGCATTTATTAGATCGATAAAATCTTCTATGGTACCCAAAGAGGGCTCGACTGTTTTATGCCCCCCATAATCAGATCCGATAGCCCAGGGGCTTCCTGGGTCTTGTTTTTCTACTACCAGAGAATTATTTCTTCCTTTCCGGTTTGTCATTCCGATCGGGTGAATTGGAGGGAGATAAAGTACATCAAAACCCATCTGTGCAATAAGAGGTAATCGTCTCTCACAATCACGGAAAGTACCACTCATCTCTTTAGAGGAACTGCAGGATCTGGGGAAAACTTCATACCAAGTACTGTAAAGTGCCCTTTTTCTCTCCACGATTACCTGGTATTCAACAGGGAAGGTCTGCGCCAGACTCAGATCCGGATAAGCCCTGAGTAAAGCGGTAATTTCTTTGTCGGTAGCCAGAAAAACAGCCCTTGCCGGATCGGCTTCCTGCTCCAGAGCGTCAGCTTTAGTTTTTAAAGAAGAAGAAAGAGAGGAAGGCACTCTGCCAGCTGCTTCATTAAGAAATCTGGCTCCTATCTGCAGCTCCACTGAAATATCCTGAGATGCAGAAAACTTCTTAACCAGATTATGCTGCCAGGACTGAAAATGATCCACCCATGCTCTCACCGTATAGCTATACATTCCAGCTTCTGCCAGATGGAAACTACTCTCCCAGTGGTCATTATCCACCAGGTGCATCGCAGAGCTACTCCACTGCGACTCGGTGCTCTTTTTGTAAAGCACCTCTCCCCCAATAGATTCATGGCTATCGCAGAAAAGATCTGCCGATACCTTAAGTAACTCCCCCTCTATTCGCTTTATCGCAAAAAAACCGCCATCGATAGCAGGCTTTACATTTTCAATTACAACCCGCTTTCTTCCATCCTGTTCCATAGAAGACTCTCAAGCAAAAAGGTGAATACTGGTGTCTCTTGATGGATAACAGCGCAAGGTCTGTTCCAATGAATCTGAACAGATGGTACAAAGATTGCAAAGTTCTTCTCTACAGCTCAGAAAATGGAGAATGATAAATGAAAAACGTACTTTTTATCGAACCAATGGGTGCACCCTACAACATATTTGCCAAATTTATGAACATCCCCCTTTTAGGCACAGTTCAACTTGCTACCATGGCCAAAAAAGAGGGCTACCAGGTATCAATCCTTAATGAAAACATCCTCAGACGCCATGTCTATTCCACAGAGCTGCAAAAAGCCGATATCCTTTGCCTCAGCTGCATCACTGCCACCATAGAGCGAGGAAAACAAATCGCCAAAGAATACCACCAGGTCCGCAAACAAAACCACCTGCCCTCACATGCCATCATTGGTGGAATTCACGCATCAATGCTCCCCTCCGACCCCGGACCCGATTTCAACCAGGTAGTAACCGGTGAAGCAGAATCTGTGTTTCTATCCATACTAAACGGACAAAACAAAAATCCTCTGATTAAAGGCTCCCCTCTGCTTGATCTGGATTCCATCCCCATAGCAGATTTCTCATTACTGAAAAATCATGAAAAAATGACTATCTGGCCAATAATGACCTCCCGGGGATGCCCCTATCACTGCAACTTCTGTTCTGTAACTAAAATGTTTGGAAGATCTTACCGCATCCAAAGCATCCATAGAGTAATAGAAGAAATTTATCAATTGAAAAAAAAATGGATCTTCTTTGTTGATGACAACTTCGCTGCAATCCCATCCAGAACCCATGACCTGCTTGATCAACTGTTAAAATACCGCTTTAATCGCTTCTGGAGTGCACAGGTAAGAACTGATACCGCTAAAGACACTCAACTAATAAGAAAAATGTACCAGGCCGGCTGCAGAATCGTCTTCATCGGACTGGAATCCATAAACCAGGCCAGTCTGGAAAATATGAAGAAAAAACAAAGCACCACTGACATTATCCAAAGCATCAAAGTCTTCCAAAATAACGGAATCCAGGTGCATGGAATGTTCATGCTGGGTAATGACCCCGACTACAAAGATATGTTCTTCTCCACATCCCGCTTCTGCAAAGAAAACCCACTCAGCTATGTACAATACAGCATCCTAACCCCCCTGCCAGGAACCGATATCTATCATGAGTTTGAACAGCAGGGAAGATTACTCCATAAAAACTGGAGCTTCTATGATGGCCTGCATGTAGTATTCCGACCCCGCAATATGTCCCCTTTGGAACTTCAACTGGGAATGCTTAACTGTTTTAAATCCTTCTACTCCTATTCAAATGCTATCAACGATCTTATTCACTACCTTAAAAACCGCTCTATTTTCACCTTTCAATCCTTTTATCCCTTTTTCATGAAATTACTTGGCAAATCGGTCATCCAAAAATGGCTCACAATAAACCGAAACTATCTGAAATATCTGGACAGTCTTTAACAACTGATGGCACACCCTTTGATGGTCACCTATTAGTAAGCCACTGTTTTTTTTAACTTACAGCAAAAGAGGAATATATGTCTGATCTCAGTACCTCTTTGGAATCATCCATTAAAGATTTTATCCATAAAAATTTCCTTATGAGTTCCACTACTGTCTCCTTCTCAAATGCCGACTCCTTCATGGAAAAAGGAATTATCGATTCCACCGGTATCCTTGAACTGGTAAATTTCATCCAGCAAGCATTTCAGATCGAAGTCAACGATGACGAACTGATACCCGAAAATCTGGATTCGGTAAACAATATCTGCGCCTTTATTGAGAAAAAAAGAATAAAAGGATCATAACAATTTGAGATTTCAGATTTCAGATTGTTGATTTGCAAGAGCAGGAAATTGATGATTGTTGATTTGCAAGAGTTGGAAATTGATGATTGTTGATTTGCAAGAGTTGGAGAATGCTGATTGCCGATTTGCAAGAGTTGGAAGTTGCAGATTGCTGATCTGGAAGAGAGGAGATTTCAAATTACTGAATTGAAGATAGGAAACTTAAAATTTAAAAGATTGACAAAATTGAAGGTTAAAAGTTGAGATCATTGGAGATTTCAGGGATTGGAGATTTTTTGGAGTTGGGGTGGTTAAAATGCCTTCCAGCCTGAATGGTATTCACAATTTTAAAAAATCTCCACCTTGAAAAACTCTTTGGGATTTTTCCTGATCTCTTCAATCAATGCGCGAAGATTATTCATAGTACCTTTAAAATCGGCAGCCAATAAGGAATCATTCATCAGTGCTGCAGCAGTACCCTCCCCATAATTAAACCTGGCAATCAGTGCAGAAATCTGCTCAATAGTCCTGCTGAGATTCTCATCCATAGTTTTCAATGGATCAACCAGCCTGCCCTCAATCTTCTGTTTTGTATCTACCGGACCGCTGGATTTAGTTCCCCTGACAAGCTCCACATACTTGCTTCCCAATAGCCCTACTGCCTTAACCTCAGCATGCGCATCCGCGTACAGAAATGGCTGATATTTTTTATCAATTTCCACCAGTATTACCTGTGTTTTAGACAAAACATCAATTTTACTGACCTTCCCAACAGTAACCCCCTGAAGCCACACCGGAGCACCCACTTTTAAACCACCCACATCGGAAATAGTGATGATAAGGGGAAAATGCTGACGGAATATTGAGCTTACCAGTCCGGAAAAAAAAATGGAGAAAACCACCAGCACTATAACGACCGAAATAAACACTGCCAGTTTCAACTCAGACCAGGAAAGAATATGGCGGGTAGGTTCATTCATAATTGAATTCTTTCATCTATAATTTGTCTAGCAGATAACGATAGGGATTTAAAAACTCCTGAAGCTCAGAAACTTCAGAGTGCAAAAAAGCCTCTCTGTTGCCATCAAAAAGGATCTGCCCGCTTTTAAGAAACATAAATCTGGAGGCCAGTGCCAGTGCATCAAAGACCTCATGAGTAACTATAATAAAACCCTTACCCCCACTGGTTGCCTCAGAAATTAGGTTACGAATGATTCCTGCATTTACCGGATCAAGTCCACTGGTGGGCTCATCATAAAGATGCATCCTTGCCCCGGAAACAGCCAGAGATCTGGCAATAGCTACCCTGCGCTTCATTCCACCACTGAGCTGCTCGGGCATCATTTCCGCTGCAGATTGCAGATCCACTATCTTTAAAAGCTTATTCACCTGTAAATCAATCTGCTCGAAGCTGAGACCGGTATGTTCCCTGAAATAAAAAGCCACGTTTTCCCTCACCGAGAGTGAATCAAACAGAGCCCCTTCCTGAAATACTATGCTGAACTTAAGCCGGATTCTGTCAAGTTTACTTTCCTTGAGAGGGGCTAAATCTTCACCATCAATAAGCACCTGTCCACTGTCTGCAACCGAAAGGCCTAAGATAAGTTTAAGAATAGTGGTTTTTCCTGAACCGCTAGGCCCCAGTATTGCCACCTTTTCATTCGTATTAATGGTAAAATTGGCTCCTTTTATTATAAGCCGCTGCTCATGCCAGAACCAGACATCTCTAAAAGTAATCATCTTTGAGCTAAGGGAAAAATATCCAGATCACTTTGGTAATTAAAAAATCAGTGATCATGACGGTTACTGTTGAGAGTACATAACTTTTGGTAGCTGCATTCTTAAGTCCCAAACTCCCCCCTTGCGATCTCATTCCCACATGGCAACTGATAGTGGCAATAAGATAGCCAAACACAATCGGTTTACTGACTCCAAACAGGGTATTTTTCAGATCCATAATGGAACGGATAGAACTCCAGTAAAGTTCCGGATCCGAGTGATATTGAACGGTGGTGATAAGAAATCCCCCGATTATTGCCATAAAATCCCCGATAAAAGTTAATGATGGAAGCATAATAAGTGAACTTAAAACTCTGGGAGTGACCAGCTTTTTAATGGGACTTACTCCAAAAGCCCTCAATGTGTCAATCTGTTCCCTCTGAACCATGGCGGCTAGCTCTGCACTTATTCCAGAGCCCACTCTTCCTGCAAAAACCAAAGCCAGAGTAATTGGGCTTATCTCTCTGATAACCGAAACGCCGATCACTCTTCCCACTTCACTTTCCAGCCCTAACCCTTCAAACTGGTTAAGTACTTGAATTGAAAGTGCCATTCCTACCACAAAGGTCGTAATCAATGCAATTACCAGGGTGCCAGGTCCCGAATGATTCATCTGCTCAACAGTATCCTGGATATAAAACGGTTTACCAAAGACCCCCAGAAGCCCCCAGAAACATATTCTATAATATTCCCTAAGAGAGAGAAAAAAACGTTTCATCGGGAAAACAGTTTCTCCCTGCTGAATAGGTCTCAGAACACAACTTCGGGAAATGTAAATGCAACAATCAAACCATTCTTTACTGAAGACTCGCTGGTACTATCTTTGCTTTAGAAACATCTGACTAATCTGCCCCATTTAAGGAAATGCTATGGATCAGTTCAAAATTCCTCCAGGTTTCGCCGATACCATTAATTTCCCTCTTTTTGAAGCAATCTCGGGTAGAAGATCCCGCAGATTTTTCAGGGGAGCCGAGATTCCCGATGGCGTATTTACCTATAAATCCAAACATCCACCGCTTCCTCTTTCCGAACTTGAGAAAAATCTGCTTCTGGTTGCTTGCGCCACTAATACCAGCTGGCATCACATGATCTATAGAGCCCAGCTATATGCTCCTTTTTTATCCAACTATTCTGCCAGTGCAGCAGGTCGAACATTCCCCAGTTCCGCCGGTTTTCATACAAGTATGACATTTTTTACCGACGATAACGGAGTATACGTTTTAAACAACCGCGATTCCATAAACATCGCCCAGCGACAGGAAAACGGTGCCCTGGAGCTCACAGATCTAATAGATGACATAAAAAGAAAAACCATAAAAATCGGTTCACAGAGACTCTCTTTACCACCAGTAACTCCCTATACCGAACCACATAATACCTGGGTAGTAAATCATCCGGGCACATTTCTAATAATACCAGTTGGTGACCTCTCTCAGCATCTTCTGCTGAACCTGTGTTATATGCTGCAAAATGGAAAGGTAATCTATGATGATATCCACAAGCGGGCGGTCCCTCATATATCCAATTTCAAGTCTATAGTAAACACAGATAATACCTGGCCACTAACTTTCGTTGAGCAATGGTCATTTGGCGAATTAACCGCAGAACTATCAACCAGCTGTTACGCAGGAACGCTGGCACTTCAATCGATGGGACTAGGAGGTTGGATGTTCAACGGACTGGATGCATTCAGTGTCCTTGGAGCAAGTGGAACACCAGAAGTCAGAGGACTTGGATTCCGATACGATACCAACGATAATTGGCCCTACCCAAATGTTACCGGATTGACCGGTATAATGGAAGGGTACTGCCCTCCTCATTATCCCGATATGCAGCTGGCAGTCGAAGCAATATATGACCGTAAATTCGGCCCAGGAGGCCCCTTCCATAGAGAGACTCCCGGGCCCTGGAAAAATTCCGCTGAGGTACGTTCCTCAGCACAGATTCACGATAAACAGTTCCGTGAATGCGTTTCTTTGCAGGCACAATACATTCTCGATACATTCGGAAAGTTCCCTGGAACGGTTCCGTCTATTTTCTGTATTGTATACCTGCAGGCGCATCATCTCGACCTTGATTTTTACGACTTTTTCTACAAAAAAGGTGCCTACCTGCAGTCTCATGTAGACCATCTGAGAAAATGGCACTCCGATTTTTATCCTTAACAGCCAAAATACGTCCCTGGTTATTTTTTGTTAATAGTGATGTATTCTTTCTTTTTTTGAGCAGACAAGAATTTATATTATTATACAGTATAATTGTATTAACCTATTTAACCGCAAAAATACGTCGCAAAGGAGTTACTTGTGAAGATAAACAGCGATGTCTTTATACGGAATACCCTGCTTGAGGGTTATGACTTTTTTATAAAAGACGAATTCCATAAAGAATACCACTTTAAAATCGCCTCCTTCCCCATACCAGCGGGACTTCTTTCCGAAGCAATCGAAATCACAGCTAATGATTCTCCCGGCTACACCTTTAACCAGATCTCCTCTTTTAATGCCGATGTGGAATATGCAGAACTGTTGCTAAAAGAAAAAATTAAAAAAGGGATCAATCAAAAGTACCACTCCAATATTATCAACCGGCAACTGATTGAGAAAAAAAGTCTCTGTGGACGTATCGAATCGCATTATGGTGACCTGAACACCAAATATCATAAAGCTCTGTTAGTGGAAAATACCAGGTTAACTATCGAAGAGTTCGCCGAGCTGATCGATCAGCTGAAAGGCTTTGAATTTGAGTTCCGTATAAAAGATGCATTATAAAGGATTATCTGCGATTCTGATGGCCCGATCCGATTTGCTTCTATATGTTTTAATAGTTATATTCCGGATCAATTATCTGGGAATATGACTATGCGAATCGATCCGTTAAAGTTATGTTTCAATATCATTAAAATAACCCTGGCAGTAGTTGCAGGGTTGTTACTAACCTATTCAGTGGTTTTTTCAATAACAACCACAATTCTTATCTACAAAGGTTACCAACTTGCTAAAGCCCCTGTTAATCAGGTAAAGTTGCTAAAGAACTCAAATCCCGATGAATCGGTCTTTATGACCAGATATCGCAAACAGCTCTCAGATGAGGGTTCGCCTGATTCACTCATTCACAGTTTCATTCCTTTGGATTCTATTTCGCCACATCTGAAAAAAGCGGTGATCGCAGCTGAAGATGATGGTTTTTACACTCATCCTGGTATTGACCTGGAAGCAATTATCCAGGCATCCGAGTTCAATAAAATACAGGGTGAATTTAAACGGGGTGCTTCCACCCTTACTCAACAAGTAGCTAAGAATCTTTTTCTGGGTGCAGAGAAGAGCTTTGAACGCAAAGTTAAAGAACTGGGCTTTGCATTGTTAATGGAGCACTACCTGGGAAAGGACCGTATACTGGAATTATATCTCAATTATGCCCAGTGGGGTAAAAACATATTTGGTTGTGAAGCTGCCAGTCAGTACTATTTTAAAAAAAGTGCTTCACAGTTAAACAGAAATGAAGCAGCACGGCTCGCTGCTGTGCTGGCTATGCCTTCAAAATTAACTCCTTTTCATAAAACCAACTTCATGGGAAAAAGACTGGGAGTGATCGCCAACAACCTCTATTTGCATAAACTCATTGATGATGAAGGGTTCTTCGGACTTACCGGTTCACTTCCCCCTCGCAAAGACTCTCTGCAACTTAACAACAAAGAAAAAGAGAAACAGGTCCCGGTCGAAAACCGTATGGCCTTCTAATAAAGCGTTTCCTGATATTGCTGGAGCTAAATTTTCCCCCTACCGGCAGATTTTTCCTGGTGACGCAACTCCCGATTATTACATAACTATCTGTTTTTCAAGCAGTTACCCTTATGGCATACTGATTGCGAGCACCAGGGAACCGGAAGGAGCAGAAACCTTATGTACACTCAGACAGTCTCCACCGGATCTGCATACACACCGCAACAGATAAAAAAAGTTGCACAGGAATTTGAAGCATTATTCTCATCGATGATGCTTAGAGCCATGCGTAAGACAGTGGGCGAAAACCCTCTTATTCCCATGAGCATGGGTGAAAAAGTGTACACAGAGATGCTTGATGATGAATATGCAACACTATTAAGCAATCATTCCTCATTTGGTCTTTCTGATTTGATTTTTAAAGAGCTACAAGGTAAGCAAAATGGACAGTCTCCAATAAATCAACTTAGAAATCTGCGCAGCAAAGATTTGCCTTTAATGGATAACTCATTTGTACCGTCAGACTATCAATTTAAGACTCAATCCAGTGATGGATTATCCAGAGCAAGAAAGTGGGATTTTCTGGTTTCTGATGCAGCTGAGAAATATGGAGTTGACAAAGACCTGGTGTTTGCCATTATCGCCCGGGAATCTGCTGGAAACCCTTATGCCATTTCCAGAGCCGGAGCAAAAGGATTGATGCAGCTTATGGATAGTACAGCTGCAGAGATGGGAGTCAACCAACCTTTTAATCCCCGGCAGAATATCGATGGAGGTGTCAAGTATTTCAGAAAGATGCTGGATCAGTTCGATGGTGATGTAAAACTGGCACTGGCATCCTATAATGCAGGTCCGGCAGCAGTAAAAAAGTATAATGGAATTCCCCCTTACCCCGAAACTGTAAACTACGTCGATGCAGTACTCAGTCTGCGGGAGCGGTTTTCAAGGAAGGATTGATTATGGATAAACTGTTTGAACAATTGGCAGAGATCTTAAGCAGAGAGAGCGAAATCCATCAGGATCTTCTTAAAACCGCAAAAACATTCAATGAAGCCATCAAAGCGGAAGACCTTGAATCGATACAGAATTGTACATCGATTCATGATGAACAGGTTTGCCAGATCGCAAAACTTGAGGAGAAGAGGATTGAGTGTACTTCTGAGATTGCTGGCCTGTTAGGGATAAAAGATGAGATTCCAAAGATCAGTGCAATACTTCCAAGAGTGCCTCAAGAGTGGCAGAAGCGTTTTTCTGCGCTTCAGATGGTGCTTAAGGAGCAGATTATGGAAATATCGAAAATCAATACTTCCAACCGCATCCTTTTGCAGGAAGGGCTCTCTTTTATCAATAACAATGTCAGGATTTTTCAGCAGCCCACCACCCGGAATTTCCAGTATGGAGGAAAAGGTAAATCGGCAGGTATTCCTGTCAGCCGCAATCTCATAAACAAAGTAGTATAAGGCGGAAATCTCATGAGTCTGTTATCTGTTTTAAATGTTGGTACGCGGGCTTTGTTTGCATCACAGCTGGCAATGGATGTTGCAGGTCAGAACATTTCCAATGCGGATGTCGAGGGCTATTCACGCAAACGCCTCAATCTCCAGCCGGATTACCGCTATGATTCCACATACGGTCAGATCGGGATAGGTGTGGAAATTATCAACATAGAACGTATGCGTAATTTATTCATCGACGAACAGATAAGACGCCAGAACCATGAGGTGGGTTATTATGAGGAATTGGATAACACTCTGGAGAACATTGAAAACATATTTACAGAACCCAGTGATACCGGAGTGATTCACTTTGTTGACCAATTTTTTGACAGCTGGCAAAACCTGGCCAATAACCCATCAGATATTTCCGCCAGGACCATGGTCAGGACAAATGCAGAGATCCTCATTGACGTTTTCCACAACGTGGCCGGAGAACTGGCAAATTTCCGCCAGACCAGAAATGAGGAACTCCAGCAACAGGTTAATAAAATTAATGAGGTTGTCAAGGAATTACACAATCTTAACCTGGAAATCGGAACAGTTGAACTGAATAATCAGAATGCCAACGACAGCCGCGATAGAAGAGATCTTCTGCTTAAGGATCTATCAAAAATTATTGATATTTCAGTGGTGGAGAATGATTCAGGCCAGATTACTGTCACCACATCCGGGAATATAATTGTTTCTCCGGTTTTCTACCAGGAGTTGGAAACCGCCACTACTACCACCCGGCTTTCTGATGGAACTACTCTTTTGGAAACGGGGGTACGGTTTTCCAATTCCAAAAACCTGTTCAAACCTCAGGGTGGACAGATAAAAGGGTTAATGGAATCCAGGGATAAGATAATACCTGAATACCAGAAACAACTAGACATCTTAGCTAATGGTATAGTGGAAAAGGTAAACCAGCTGCATAGTGCAGGATACAATCTCAAAGGATTTACTGGAATAGAATTTTTTGACTCGAGTGTTACCGGTGCATCGAACATAAAGCTGAGTGCATCGATACTGACAGATGTTAACAATATAGCTGCAGCTTCAGGCGGAGAAACTCATCCTGCAAGCCAGAATCTTTTGGCCGCAGGAACACATGATTTCGGAACAACTCCTTTGCAGCTTTATCGTGATCCTTCAGCAGTTCCTCTGGTAGAAGCAAGAAACATCCTCAATGGAACAGTGATAGTCTCCACTGGTACCACGACTCTGGTGGAAGGCTCTGACTATCATATCGATTATGTCAATGGAACGTTTCAAATGCTTCATAGTGGATATGATGGTGAAGATTTACAGATTGATTTCAATTACCGTTCGGGAGGATTTGCCGGCCCCGGTGATAACAGTAACGCAGTCAGAATTGCCAATCTGCGCAGTGAATTGACCATGAACATGGATGTACATGGAAATGGTACCTCCAGTTTCACCGAATATTACAGTTCGATGATCGGAAGACTTGGGCTGAGCCGCAATGAAGCCGATTCGAATTTGCAGACCAGAATATTTCTGATCAATCAATATGAAACACACCAGGATGCCATTGCCGGAGTATCTCTGGACGAAGAGATGGCAGATCTGATAAAATACCAGCATACCTATCAGGCTGCCGCACGGCTTATCTCCATTGCAGATGAGATGCTGGATACGCTTTTAAACATTTGAATTTCTGGCGGAGGTATCTATGCGAGTAACAATGAATCAGCTTAACCGCTCGATGCAGTATGTGCTCAATAACCGTTATTCTGATTTATGCAATCTTCAGGAGCAGCTTGCCACAGGCAAAAGACTTATGCGACCTTCTGATGAACCGGTCGATGTGGCAAATGCATTGAAGCTGGAGACCAAATTAAAAGAATACGAACAGTTTAAAAAAAATATCAGTGATGGTCTTGCTTTCATGAACGTTACAGGTACTGCAATGGAAAGCATGAACACACTTTTGCAGCGAACACGCGAGCTGGCTATCCAGGCTTCCTCTGATACCATCGGTGATACAGAACGGCAATACATAAATAAAGAAGTGGAACAACTGCTCCGTCAGATGGTGGCACTTATAGATACCAAATACAAAGGAGATTATATATTTAGTGGAAGCCAGACAAAAATTCCACCACTACAAAATCTCAGTTCGGTATCTGATACGGCTGAAGATTATACGAATTTACGTATGGCTTATTTTGACAGTTCAGCTGTTGCTGTAGGCTCTACAGTTCAAATGTTCAATGGCTTTGATAATACACCGGTTCAGAATATTATTCCGGGAACTTTTAAGTTGCAGATAGCCGGTACTTCATATGTGGAGGGAGTGGATTATGAAGTTGATTATGAAGCAGGTACCTTGACAGTCCTCTCTGCGGCACTTCTGATAGATGTTACTCCTGGATCTCCTGCTTACGATGCCTCACAGGTTAAGCTAAGTTTTGACTATCTGGCCCAGGGAAGAGACATTTACGGCAGCCCCATATCCAGTTGGGGGTCGATCGAACGCACAATCGAGAGCAGCATTACCATGCAGATAAACATAACAGCGGATGAATTAACTAATGACATTGCCAGTGGAAACAACCTGATTGGCACCATGATCCGTTTTGGTCAGAATCTTCTCCGCAGCAATCATGCAGGTATCGAATCTGCGATTTCCGAAATAGATATTGCCTTTAACACCATACTTGCAGCACAGAGTAAAAATGGTGCAAGAATCAACCGCTTTGATACCACTATGGTTCGTAACGAATCGCAGCATACCGAGACTACAGCATTGCAATCAGAACTGGTAGATGCAGAAATGGCAGAGACCATAAGCCGTTATTTATTAACTGAGAATATTTACAATGCGGCGCTCAAAGCTTCATCCAGACTGATTCAGCCATCACTGGTAAATTATCTCTAGTGGAGGGAAAAAATTGCCGGGCAGATATTTTACATTTGCTTTAAAATATAAAAAAACGGAACTTTTTTCTGGCATACATCTTGCATAATATAGCAGACACGCAAGGAAGCTGAAAACGTCAGGATGACACAGAGAGGCAGTTGGGGCTGAAACCATCTGCAAGGAAGCACCAAATTTACAGGAGGGCATTATGCCTCGTATCAACCATAACGTACCAGCAATGATTACAGGGAATTCTCTGCGCCAGTCAAACAGGAGTGTGCAAAAGTCACTCGAACGGCTGTCAACTGGAATGCGTATTAACCGTGCCGCCGATGATGCTGCCGGTCTCAGCGTTTCCGAACAATTACGGACCCAGGTTCGCGGACTTAATATGGGTGCCAGAAATATTCAGGATGGTATAGCCCTGTTAAATATTGCAGAAGGTGCGTTGATAGAGGTCGAATCAATGCTTCAGAGAATGCGTGAGCTGTCAATTCAATCTGCCAATGACACTTTGACTTCCATTGAGCGGGGATATATTCAGATCGAAGTTGGTGAGCTGCAGGTGGAAATCGATAGAATAGTAGCTGGCACTCAATATAACAGCCAACCTCTTCTAAATGGTGTTGCTCCATGGGGCACTGCTCCGGGTGGAGTATTACATATCGGTCCCAACAGCGAAAGTGCTACAGATACAATCCAGTACCAGATTGAACCGATGACCACTACTACTCTGGGAGTCTCCTCCACAGATCTGGATGTGACCACTCAGGTTAATGCTACTAACGCCATCTCTTCTCTGGATGGGGCTTTGCGCAGTGTAAATGAGTTGCGTGCCACTCTGGGAGCCATGACAAACCGCCTGGAACACGCACTGGTAAACCAGGAAAATCAGGAAACCAACATGCAGGCTGCTGAATCGGTTATTCGTGACTCCGATTTTGCACTGGAAACCAGTATGTTCACCAGAAATCAAATTCTGGAGCAGTCGGCCACTGCAATGCTGGCACAAGCTAACTCGGTTCCACAGAACATTCTCAGTCTACTTCAATAATGTCCTATAAATTTCAGATTTCAGAGTTCTGATCTAAAAATCAGACCTTCTGATTTCTGATTTTATATTTTTAGGGAACCGGATGATGATTTGGGATCGTTTTAGTGTATCTTTTCAATTGTCTGCAATTTGGCCTGAAATCCGCAGTTGAATGCGAAATTACGGTTAAATTTTTAATTTCATAAATCCTGCTTGACTGATTGCGAGCCGATAAACCATTTTTGAGTATTACAATTCACCAACCCGTTTGGAGCCGTTATTTTTATGGGTGATTTTTTCAAGGACTTAGTATATTCCAAAGCTGATATCATAAATTTTCCATCCGGGATACCGGGTTTTGAAAAAAATAAAGATTTTGTTGTGGTTACCATACCAGAATTTGCACCCTTTGAATGGCTGGTTTGTGTTGATGGCTCACGCCTGCGCTTTGCCATCATTAACCCTCTCCTGTTTCTGCCGGATTATTCACCAAACATTATTAAGGAGCATCTGGGAGAACTTTCCATCGACAAACCAGAAGACATACTTCTCTATGTCATTGTAACCATACGTGAAAATCCTCTGGAATCCACGGCAAATCTTATCGGACCGGTGGTAATTAACCGTCAGAAAAAAATCGGTAAACAGATCATTATCGATGATGAGCGTTACAGTACGCAGGAACCCATTCTGAGAAAAGAGTAACGATGCTGGTCTTAACTAGAAAACTGGGTGAAACTATCCGTATCGGAGATAACATCACAATTAAAATTGTTGATCTGGACGGAAGACATGTAAAGCTGGGCATCGAAGCTCCCAGAAATGTTTCTGTGAATCGGGAAGAGATATATGAGCGGATTCAACGGGAGAATCAGGCTGCTGCCATAAGCAGAGATAAGGCTCTGGAAAACATTGCTCATGTGTTACGGAAAAAGGAAAAACTGGACAGTTAAAATTACTTCAGTGCAGCAGTGAGTACATGTGTGCTTTCATCAGAAGTATTAAACCAGAAAAGAACCAGATCACCTTCAGTCGTAAAGCAATCCCCCAAATCCATTTTTGATGGGCAAGGATATATTTCCTTGTACATCTGCAATGCTTTAAAAATCATATAATCCTTTATCTCGTTCATATCTTTTTTATCGGCATTTTTTTTAAAAAGGTTTAGCACTGATCAGGTATTTCTCTATCCTTAAACTCTAATCTGAGATGGTATCATGATTTTTGCACTGACTTTGGGTGATCCGGCAGGAATCGGTCCTGAAATCACCATTAAGGCACTCACCTCCGGGGAAATTACTTTTCCTGTAGTGGTAATTGGAGATTTGGCGGTTTTGCAAAACGCAGCCAGAATTCTTAAACTGGAGCCGGTTTTCCATTCGGTATCAGACCTGAAAGATTACCGGGAATCTGCTATAAACGTTCTGGATCTGAAAATCATTTCTTCTGACCAGTACAAGTTGGCAACCGCACAACCGCTTTGCGGAAAAGCATCCTTCCTTTATATACAAAAAGCAATTGACCTGGCAATCAAAGGTCAGGTTGATGCAGTTATAACCAACCCCATAAACAAAGAATCTCTTCACATGGCGGAAATCAATTTTCCAGGCCACACCGAAATCTTTGCCCACAGAACAAAGACTGAAGATTATTCAATGCTTTTTCTTTTAAGAAATGTGGGTGTAGCCCATGTAACCACTCACTGCTCAGTAAAAGAAGCAATCGGTCTGATTTCAAAGCAGTGGGTGTTAAAAAACATTATACTGCTGGAGAAAGCGATGAAGCGTTTGGGTGTCAGATCTCCACGAATAGCAGTTGGAGGTTTAAACCCTCATGCAGGAGAGAACGGTCTTTTTGGTGATGAGGAGATAATCCATATCAACCCCGCAATAAAACAGGCATTAGAGGAGGGAATAAATGTATCAGGCCCCTACCCTCCTGATACCGTTTTCATGCGAGCTTTCAAAGGAGAGTTTGACGGTATAGTATCAATGCTTCACGACCACGGATTTGTTGCCTTAAAGAGCATGGATTTTGAACATGGAGTCAATATAACCATTGGTTTACCAATAATAAGAACTTCGGTTGGGCATGGAACAGCCTACGATCTGGCCGGAAAAGGAATTGCATCAGATGAGAGCCTTAAGGCTGCTCTGAGAGCTGCCTGGCTTCTCTATAAAAATAGGTAGCTTTACTAGTATTGGAAGGAAACTGTGGCTGCTTATAGCAGCCCACTCATTAAAAATCCAGTAATTCCACATCAAAAATAAGTGTTGCATTAGGAGGGATAACACCACCTGCACCACGTGCTCCATAACCTAACTCCGGGGGTATTATCAAAATTCTGCGTTCACCTTTTGACATATCCAGCAATCCCAGATCCCACCCTTTGATAACCATTCCTACACCGACCTCGAACTCAAAAGGCTCATTGCGGTCTCTGGAGCTGTCAAATTTTGTACCATCAGTGAGCATCCCTGTATAATGAACTTTTATATTGGTACCCTGGGTTGGTTTTTCTCCATTTCCCTCTTTCTCCACGATATATTTGAGTCCGTATCCGGTAGTTACTGCTTTTTCCAGGAGTCCTCTGTAAAAGGCTTCCTTCTTCTCGTTTATTTTTTTAACCATAGAATCAAAGCTTTCCTGATCAGATTTGAAGTTTTTGGCATCATTACCTACCCTGATTATTTTCACCGATTTAATGGTATCATTAGCGGCTATTTTGTTTACTACATCCATTCCCTCGATTACTTTACCGAAAACAGAATGTCTGTTGTCAAGGTGAGGTGTTGCAGACAGGGTGATAAAAAACTGACTGCCATTAGTATTGGGGCCAGCATTAGCCATGGAGAGGATTCCAGGGCCGGTGTGCTTGAGATCCGGATGGAATTCATCAGGGAAAGAGTACCCCGGTCCGCCGGTACCGTTACCTCTGGGGTCACCACCCTGAATAACAAACCCGGGTACTACCCGATGAAATTTCAAACCGTCATAAAATTTCCCGTTTCCCGCAGATGATTTTATAGTTCCCTCAGCCAGGCCCACAAAATTAGCTACAGTCATTGGTGCTTTCTGGAACTCCAGAGAGACGACTATTTTACCTTTGGAAGTAATAATTTCTCCATAAAGGCCATCAGGGTAATCGGATGCACAGGAGAGTGCAGCACAAAAGATAGTCAAGATAGCGATTCCTTTCATATTGATAGAAAACTCCTTAATCCCAATCAAAAGGTGATTTAAATGGTTCTATGGAACCATCATCTTCTTCTTTAGCTTTTTTAAATTTCATTTCGATTTCAGCTTTTCTTTTGGCCTCCTCTTCTTTGGCTTTCTGGAATTTGTCATCCCAGGCGACCCCTTTTTTTCTTGCTTGTAAAAACTGCTCAAAATTGGCTTTAGGCTGGTCTGCAGCTTTATGATCCACCACCTTCAAAGTTGCGGAATCAATCCACAAAGTACCTTTACACATTGGACATTTGATTTCATACAGACTCATAGTGTAACTCCTGTTCTCTGTTAGCTTAAGAAAAATATATCATGACTATTCAAAAGAATAATACCCAACTTGAGCTGAGCAGTTATGATTTTCAGAAGCATCTTGGAGAAATTATTTTCCCTTAAGCAATTTGAGGGATTGTACGTTTGCCCCAAAAGGCCTTTAATTTGCAGGGATAAATTTAAAAAAACGCAGATAAAAGAGGTGATTATGATTAATTTCATTGATAACGGGTTCAGTAATCAATTATTTATGAATATGTATGATTTCAGGTATCGTTCATAAAGCGCTTAAATATGAATAATGAAATGCCATTTGAAGGGTTTAGAGAATTAATCCAGGTTCCTCTGCAGCAGGATCAGAGCTCACTGGATCTGATAAAACGGATTTTCATCGAGTTGCGTTCAAGCCAGCCAAACCCTTTCGGAATGCTTCTACAGAAACTTACCGGCAAAGCGTTTCCCAATCGGGAAGCTGTAATGCACTGGCGCCATATACTAGAAAACAAAAAAGGAATGGAGCAGAAACTTGGTCGTACAGTAGGAATACAGATCGCCGCCATGGACTATTTTTCCCAACAGAATGCAGCAGAAGAGATTCTTTTTCAGACTATTGAGAAACCGGATAAAGAGCTGGTTGCCAAGACAGACGAAGAATGGATTGAAAGGGTCTACACTCCAGGGTATCATCTGGAAAAACTTAAAGAAGAAATACTGCGTTCCAAAAGATATAAGCATGCTTTGTCTGCAATACTTCTGGATATCGATGAATTCCGTAGAGTCAACGATCTGCTCTCCCATAAGATCGGGGATCAGGTTCTTACAATCATTGTGAAAATCATTAAAAAAACCATACGGAATGTGGATATACTCAGTCGTTACTCTGGAGACCGTTTCATGCTTATTCTGCCCAATACTAATAAAAGAGAGGCGATGGAGCTGGCAGAGCGGCTTCGAAATAATGTGCATGAACGGACAAAGCGGCTTGAGGGTTTATCCGGAGGAGTGACTATCACTCTTTCGGTTGGACAATGCAGTAAAGAGGATTCCTCCAACGAGTTTCTTAAACGGTTGGAAAGTGCACTTCTGGAAGGAAAGAAGAAGGGACGCAACAGTGTGTATGTGCTTCCATAGGTAATCTCAGAGCAATAATTCTACACTTTTTGCACAGCTGTGTTCTCTTTATTTTCAAAATGACATTATTAATATTATATTATACGGAACTACCCGTTTTTTTCTGAAATTAAATCCATGCAGAGGCAAAGTATATGGATATTGGCGGAAGGGAAAAAAAGCAGTATCACATTATTGATATTGTTGGTAAGATCGACCGGCTCAAGGATTCGATTGTATTAAAGTCTTATATCAACACATTGCTGGAGAAAAACAGTTACTTTATTGCCATGAATCTGGCACAGGTGACTTATCTGGACAGTGGAGCTTTGAATGTGCTGATATATTGTCATAATACCCTTAAGAAAAAGGGTGGCAACCTGGTGTTGATCGAACCAAACGAATATGTACGTGATGTGCTTGAGGTTGTGGGACTCAACAAATTAGTAAAAATATTTTCAACTGAAGAGGAGTTTGAGCATGAACTTCAAAACGCTTAAATGGATCTTAGCAACCTGTGTGATTCTTGCCGGGTGTGGTTCACAGGAACTTATTAAACCAGACCAGACTCAAATTGATGCCTACATTCAAGCTCATCCCGATCTTCCGGAATTAGATAAATCCTGTATATACGATGGACGCTTCGAAATTGGAATCAAGCAGGAAACCCTGTTCTTTCTTTTAGGTGAGCCTCCATTAATCGAAAAAATACAGCAGCCATGGGCTCTGCAAGAAAAATGGACCTATAAAAAAGGCAACAGCAAAGTCTTTATAATCGAAGACAAACATGTGGTTGGTATACTGGAAGAAGAATAATTCAACTTTTATGAATTGGCTTGGCGGGGCAACCCGCCAAACTTACTGTGAATCACTACTCCCTCTGTACCGAAATCTTCTGTTCCTCTTGTCAGCTCTTTTATCTTCACCAATGATCAGATCCTTACTGGGAACTTTAAATGCATACTCTTGATATTGTTTTCTCAGTCTTTGCATTGATCTTTATTTTCATAGGTATAAAAAGAGGCTTTATTGGTGAAATAATCAGGCTGGTTGCCATGATTGGAGGTTTTTTCGGAGCATTCTTGTACTATAACGACCTTTCTATTGTTCTCCAGTTTATTAAGCTCCCCTCCTATATCAGAAATGCACTCTCTTTTACCATTCTGTATATAGCGATTGCACTTTCATTTATTGCTCTGGGCTGGTTGCTAAAAAAAATAGTTCATCTGACACTTCTTGGATGGCTGGACAGATTACTTGGAGCCTTGCTGGGTTTTCTTAAAACTGTTTTAATAGCCTGGATAGTTTGCCTTTCTATTTCCACATTCCATCGAACAGAGGCCAATTTCAGTAAGTCAACTGTATATCAGGTATTTAAGAGCCTTCCCTCCACCATGAGACTTACCGAACTGACCAAAACCCGTAATCACCTTAGAAAACTTATTGATCCGAATTATAAAGAAAAAGTAAAGAATAAGGTTGAAAAAGTTAAATCATCCGTGCTACAATAAAAACCGAAATAAACTGGATCTCTAAACCGGAGTTCATTTTTGATTTATTTGTTCAGTATTTGCCTGGGATTGATCCTTGGGTCTTTTTTCAATGTGTTGATCTGGCGAATTCCCCGTGAGGAATCAATTCTCTGGCCACCATCCCATTGTCCTGCTTGTGGTAAAAATATAAAGCCTTGGGAGAATATTCCGGTAGTAAGTTTCCTGCTTTTAGGCGGTAAATGCCATAACTGTAAGAATTCTATCTCCTGGGTTTATCCTTTAATAGAGTTGATGGCCGCAGTGTGCTCCCTGGTACTATGCATTACTTTATTCAGTAAAACCATATCCGATTTCAACTGGTTAAGTTTCCCGGTATCTCTTCTGCGATATATTTTCCTATTGTTAATGTTACCGGTGGCGGTAATAGACATAAAACATTACATCATTCCTGACGGATTCACCCTTCCTTTTATTGTATCGGGACTTCTGTTCTCTTTTCTTCCCGGTGAGATTACCCCGATCCAATCTTTTGCGGGAATTTTGCTTGGTGGAGGTACGCTTTATCTGATTGGGTGGATCGGAAGCGCGATTTTGAAGAAAGGTGATGCAATGGGCTTTGGTGATGTCAAACTTATGGCAGCAGCCGGAGCAATCTTTGGTGCGAAATTTTCCCTGATGAGTATTATCTTCGGAGCGTTTTTCGGCTCAGTTATAGGATTGACACTTATTGCATTAAAAAAATTGGATCCCGATCATCATATTCCTTTCGGCCCGTTTCTGGGAGCTGGACTCTGGCTTTCGGTGATGGCCGGAGATCTTATTTTAAAAACGTACTACACTTTTTTGGAAAAAATTTCCCTGTTTTAAAAATGGTCCGGTTTTTATTGCCGGTAATTAGCGGGATCACACCAATAGCTTTTCCGTGGATAATAAAATATATAAACAGCAGATTTTCAGCCCCACATCTTATCTCCAGGTTTGCGAATTTGATTCCATTACTGGAATAATATTAATCAACTGACCAATATCTTCCGTTATATAATCAGCATACTCATATTGGACCTGTCCAACTCCTTTTGAAAAAAAGATTGTGTGCAAACCAGCAAGTTTTACAGGCTTGATATCCTTTTCATAATCATTTCCAATCATTACAATTTCATCAGATCTGAATCCGACATTGTCAATAATCCTGGAATAAAACCGGATATCTGGTTTAGTAGACCCCAACTCTTTAGATGTAAAGGCATAATGTATAAGATTATTTATTCCAACCCTCTCAAATGCCTTTCTCATCAATGCATTATCAGAATCACCTGCATTGGAAGCGGCACAACATACATATTTATTACTTAATATCTGTAGAGTGTTATATACATTTGGCATTAATTCAACTTCAGGCCAGTTAAACATTGGTCCATTGTACTCCGGGAAATCTCTCATCAGAGTATCGCCCCAATCGAAAATCAATGCTTTTATCATATTTTATCAAGACCTGTTATATTCGCGATTCCCAACGTTGCGCAATAATGGCTGCTTCACTGATTTTGTTTTTCTCCAATAAAAGTAATCGGATTTTCATAGAAAACAGTATCGATGTCATATCCAGATATGTCGGCGTTTGAAAAAGACCTTTTTTCGATACCGAAATGGACATGTGCCCAATAACCCCCATTGTCATAAGTAACAGAGTTTCCGATTTGTCCTATTCTATCCCCCATATATACGGTATCTCCAACGTTCAGGTTATTATATGGAGAAAGGTGCCCATAAATGGCGCAAATTGTGTCTGCTGAAGAAACGACTGATTCAACCACGACAATATTTCCCCAGGATAGATTATGTGATATCATTTTTACTATACCGTCACAGATTGAATGGACAGGTAAACCTTCCAGAAGCCATCCGGAATCTATTCCTATGTGATAAATCCTTCCTGTTTTACTTCCGAAATATCCTCTTTTAGGTGAGTTCTTTAGCTTCCATACATACTGCTGATGTGGATAGATAAAGCTGTCACATTGAATCGCAGTTTCTGTAGTATCCCCTTCAAAGTAGTGCATTGAAGGATCATCATTTACTTTTCTATTGTAAATATAATCGAGCTTAAGTGGTTTCTCATTGTAATACTTTGGTAAATAAGGTATCCTGTTTCTGAACCCACCGTTTTTTATTGCTTTGATCGATGCTTCAATTGTTTTACATACATATCCGTTACCCTCTTTTTTGAGCCATTCTTTCAGTCCAGGTATGGAATCTGAGTCAGCAAGAAATCCGTATGCATTTGCAACGCACTCCCGGATTATAGCATTTGAAGAATTTTTAAATATTGCTGCATATTTCAGGTTTTTTGAATCATTCATTTGACTGATTGCATTTATAAACCATATTTTCATCAATGGATTTCCATTGTTTTCATTTATCAATTTGATCCATCGGGAAATAAAAAAATTGTCCCTATACCTGAATATGAGGTAATAATCATTCACAATATCTATCTGGTCCTTTTTTAATCTTTTTTCAAAATCTCTATGCCCTTTCAATGCATCACCGGATGTCAGATACATTGGCGACGGATGTAAAATACGTAGGCTGGTGTCGATCTCAATTTTTTGAGAGAAATCAAAACCAAAGAGCTTAAAAGTAAGAAAGAGTATCGTAATTGATCTGAACATCAGTAATGACAAACCTATCCTTATAAAAGTTTATTTTCTGCCCACTCTGACCACTGGCTTTCTGCATTACCTTTAATGATTCAAAATATCAAGGGTATTACTTTCCCTTTCATGTGTTTCACTCCTTATGAGTAATTTATTTGTGACAGCTACAATATTTTATCCATTTAAATTCTATCATGTAGTGCAATAAATTTCCGCCAGCTTTTAGCCTCTACCCGCAAGCACACACAAAAGCATTCTTTCAAGCAAACCTTCATATGGGTTGTTTATAGGATCAGCTTTCCCCTTTCAGCACCAGAAAAGAATCCGGAGTATTAAGAATGGAGCCCAAATGGCAATTATGGTCGCTATAAGGTAAAGCATCCGGAGCTTTTCCGGCTGATATTATAATAATATAGTATAAGAAAAATGAAGGAGACGGATTTCTGTACTTACGATTTGGATAAACATTATAAATGTTCATTTTTGGAAAAGGACATATAATGATTTCTAATACTCCTTTTCTATTCTGTCCAAAATATTGTATAACATGTTAACAGCAACCGGCTGTGGTCTATTGCCATGGGATTTAGTTTGGGTCTTTCTGTAATCCTTTAAATCCATATTTAATAAGTTTTTTCCATTTCATTTGTCTCCATCTGTAAAATATATTAGTAAAAATGTAGACAAAAAATGTCAAAATTCCTGCCTTGATATCTATTCTGTCTATATATTGGATATTATTTCCGATTCGTTTTATCAATATCCAATGATCCCATCTCTTGATTATTTTTCCAAAGCCATTATCTCTCAAAACATATTCTGTTAAACTGTCTTTCTTTATTTTTTCAATAACTATGTTATGCTCTCCAAAGGGAATAACCCCGAAAACCTTCAATTTGACCGGATAAGTTTTTTCTTCCCATCTTTTGGGAAAAGCTTTGAAACCTACCGGAATAAATTTCATTAATGGACTTGCTACATGCATCAACAATTCTGGTTGACCGATTAAATCAATGAACTTGTCATAATCAATCTTGAATATTGTTTCAACATTTACAATCATTTATGATCATCTCCTTTCAATCTCATCAGCTTCCCGGGTGTGTCTTATTTCCGCACAGGAAGATATGGGAATGCCTCTACTATTTAAAGCCAATTCCCAATTGAAATGTGTAACATTCCATACTTTTAGGAATAGTTGTCAGGGTCTGAATCAGACCTCTCCGATTCATTGTTTTTACATGTACACTATTCTCTATTGAACGAATTACCGAGGTGAAACAAACCCATATTTTTATTCAATAATAAAAATGTCTTCTGCCTCTGAGGTTATTTTGAACCGTTCCAGCTTCCTGGCTACTTCATCTATTGTTCGTCTGCTGAAAAAATTTATATGAGTCTTATCCTGACCATACCACCATTCTGCGATTTTTGCTTTAGATGGATACAGGCGAGTTCTTATGATCAGAGTTCCATCTGCTTTTAGAAGCTTTTTTATCCGGGCCAGCTCGTCAGTTATATTCCTCAAATGCTCAATAACTTCACATAATATAATAATATCATAAAGTTGCCCGTCAATATCCGTATTGATATCAAACAATGGATCATAAGCTGTGCAATCTAACCCATGTTCCTTGAGAATACCTGTTAATACAGCTGATTTTCCACTTCCAAAATCTAATATACGTGGTGAAGTTTTCTTCAGTTTGCCTACAATTTCGGCAACTTGCCCCAGATATTTCACATAGCCCTTATTTTCCGGAGTATTATTATGCTTTTCGTATCTTTCTTTTTCCTCTTCAACACTGACCCAATTCTCTTCAGGTACAAAAATCAAACCACAATTGTCACAATAACAGAATTTTCTGCGCTGGACAGGCACATCTATTTTTGAAGAATGATTCAGGCATATTCTGCATATCATCTGGACAAGGCTGTTTCTATCTGACTTGTAATATTTTCACAAATATTTATACTTTCCCTGACAGCAGATAAAGGGTTCAGAACCGGGACACTGTTCAGTCTTATATTTAACATGGCAGTCCAAAACTCATTTATTCCTCCAGCCACATTAAGATTCATCTTGGCAGACTCGAATAGCTGGATGTATTCTCTTGAATTGCTGGTAATGTAAGAATAAAGATAATCTTTCATTTTTAACACAGATTTGATGAAATCTTTCGATTTTTCACAAATCTCCTCATATTCTGCAGAATTAATGTCAATTGAGACATCTTCTCCCAGACTTCTGCGTGTTATCATTGATCCGGTTTTGGAATAATAAGATGATCCGTGCTCAACAACAGTGAGAAGGCAGTATAAACCACCTTCAATTGAAGTTCTGTAAATATCACATGAGGGGTTCGAATCAGGTTTATTTATTATGTATGAATAAACAGTAAGAGGAGAAATCGTTCTCATGCATAATTTAGTTTTACATTCGATGCAGAAACAGGGCCGGTTATTGCACCGTCCTGCAAATATGATATTACCAGCTGAATAGGGACCGGTTTCCACCGGGTTTGTTGGCCCGAACAATGCGAACACTTTCTTAGATAGTGATGCCGCGACATGCATTATAGCAGTGTCAGAAGTAACACAAAATTCCGAAAAACTCAACAATACAATACTCTCTCTGAACGACAATTCTCCGGATGTCGCAATACAGTTCTCTCCTAATTCATATTGAAGTCTTTCTGCAAGATTTCTCTCCGCTGAATCACCGGTAATGAATATTGTAAAGCCATCATCAATTAACTTTTTCCCTAGTAAAATAAAGTTCTCTACAGGCCATCTTTTGGAATCGTAAGCTGCTCCTGGCTGAAAAACGATTATTGGAGAATCACTATTTTTTCTTCTGGAAGTTATATACTCCTCTATTTTTCTCTTTTCATCATCTTTTATAAAGATACCTGCATTTGAAGGTGTATCGGAAACCCCTGCAATCCTTTTATAAATATCGGTTACATGAAGTGAATTGAAATGTCTGCCAAAAGGAATTGCATAAAGATACGTTGACCAGTTATCCTCTATGCAATGATTACCCTGAACCAGAAACTTTTGACCGATAATATTATTTGATTTAAGAAGCGACACAAAACAGGAGATGTATCCGATCTGACTAAGGTTTATAATAAGATCAAATTCCTCAACCTTTAATTTTTCTACAAACAATTTTAAGGCTTCAACACCACTTTCCCATGCATCGGATTTCATCAGGTCGCGTATAGCTTTTCTTTTGAAAGGTATAATATTATCACAGTATTTGAAGTTTATCAGGCCCCCTTCATAACCTTCTTCCACAAAAAACGACAATTTTTGTTCAGGATATTTTTTCTTCAGAGCTTCCAGAACAGGAAGCGTCATTATAACATCACCAAGGTTGTTTGGAAGTAAAGCGAGTGTTTTTTTCATACCATCTTTTTATCTATTTTTCTTTTTCTCGTCGTAGGTAAATGTGCGTGATATTTCAAATGCAGTTAAAAGTAATAAATCCTTATCAGACAATGTTTCTTTCCCCATCTTATTATTTATCTCTTCAACCAGCATTAACAGATCTTTTTTTTCCATTATTTACCTGATTTGTTATTACATTCTTTGAATTTTCTAATTTACTATAATATTTGGGGAGTTTTTTTTCTCTATTTTTTTAATGATTAAAAAAACTGTTATTCCTTGTTGTTACAAAGAACACAAAAAAAAAGCCTCTGCTTTAAAAAAACAGAGGCTTTATAAAAATTAATCCTGGCGATGACCTACTCTCCCATGCAGTTTCCCACACAGTACCATCGGCGCTGCAGTGCTTAACTTCCGTGTTCGGAATGGGAACGGGTGTGTCTACTGCGCTACAACCACC
>JAEZKP010000097.1 GCA_023436145.1 Fibrobacterota bacterium
TAGAGAGACTGTCAGTTGTGTCAGTTTCAGTAGAATCATTTTTTATAGTATAACGGTTTAGCAGACGGCTGACATCATCTGAATACTGAATTTGATCTTTGGGAAGACTGCTGCCAATTTTTTTAAGTAAAAGCATATCGGATTTGGATTTATTATCTGCTGAAAACAAAAAACTGACAGAGAATAACAGGAAAAAAAAGATTAGCCGTGAATTCATCCTACGAAAACCTCTTTAATATCATAAAACAAACCATCTTCTGATAATAGATTCTGGAAATTATCCTTCATATTAATGAATTGATCGTGTTTAACAGCTAAGAGGATGGAATGAAAGGTTTTATTGAGAGGACTGTCAATAAGCTCGATTCCATATTCCTCCTTGACTTCTTTTGGATCTGCTACGGGATCCCATACATGAACATTAATTCCAAAATCTTTGAGTTCATTAATAATATCAATTACTTTAGAATTTCTGATGTCTGGTACATTTTCTTTAAAGGTGATACCCAGAATGAGGACATCAGCATTCATAATGGTAATTTTTTTATGAATCATTTTTTTTATCAGTTCTCTGGCGAAATATCTGCCCATTGCATCATTAATACGTCGACCGGCCATAATGATCTGGGGATGATGTCCTATTTCTTCAGCTTTGTAGGCCAGATAATATGGATCAACACCAATGCAGTGCCCGCCAACCAGACCAGGTTCAAAAGGAAGAAAATTCCATTTGGTAGAAGCTGCTTTAAGAACTTCCCTGGTTGATATGTTCATTTTATCGAAAATTATTTTCAGTTCATTCATCAGGGCGATATTGATATCTCTTTGAGTGTTTTCAATAACTTTAGCTGCTTCTGCTACTTTTATTGATGAGGCTTTATAAACACCTGCCTTGACAGCTGTGCTATAGACATGCGCAACTTTATCCAGGGTTTCAGCACAATCACCGGAAACAATTTTGGTGATTTTAGATACTGTGTGTATTTTATCTCCTGGATTTATCCTCTCAGGCGAATATCCCACAAAAAAATCTTTTTTCCATTTCATTCCGGAAAACCGTTCCAGAACCGGAACACATTCATCTTCTGTGACACCAGGATATACAGTGGATTCATAAACCACGATAGCACCTTTTTTCAGGTTTTTACCAACAGTTTCTGAAGAACGGTAAAGAGGGGTTAAATCAGGAGATTTGTGTTCATCAATAGGAGTAGGAACAGCAATTATTAAAAAGTCAGCTTCTTTTATCAAAAGCGGGTCGGAGGTATAGCTCAAAGAGGAGGATTTGAGGGTTTGAAAATCGACTTCACCGGTAGGGTCTATACCTGAACGGAGGGTATCGATTCTGGATTCTTTAATATCAAAACCGAAAACGTTGAAATGTTTAGCTAATTCAATGGCCAGCGGTAAACCTACGTATCCTAATCCAACAACACAAATCTTTGGGTTGTACATATAGCTCCTTTAGAAAATTAAGGGGTAGATGGTAAATATACTCTAAGGTTTTGCCGTAAGTCGAGATGGAATAATTCTTAAACTCCGTAGTAACTCCGGTACCAGTTTACGAAATTTTTTATTCCTTCATCTATATTGGTCTTAGGATTGTAACCCAGAGATTTGATTTTTTGAATGTCTGCAACAGTGGAGGGAACATCCCCCATTTGCATGGGAAGATAATTTCTAATAGCTTTTTTGCCGACACATAGTTCGATTTGAGATATGAAATCCAGAAGGTTCTCTGCTCTATCATTACCGATGTTATAGATTTCATAACGTTTAGTAGTGTATAATACTCTGATAATACCCTCTACTATATCATCTATATAGGTAAAATTTCTCATCATCTTTCCATTATTGAAGATATCGATGGGTTTATTTTCAATAATAGCTTTGGTGAAAATAAATAAAGCCATATCCGGCCTTCCCCAAGGCCCATAGACTGTGAAAAATCTCAGACCAGAAGTGTTAAGCTGGTAGAGGTGGCTATAACAATAGGCTGTCAATTCATTAGATCTTTTTGTAGCCGCGTAAAGAGAGATGGGATGGTCTACCGGATCGTTTTCAGAGAAAGGAAGTTTACTGTTATTACCATATACTGAAGAAGATGAAGCATACACGAAATTTTTAATATTGTAACGTCTGGATAGCTCAAGAATATTTAAAAAACCCTCATTATTGGATTTTTGATAGGCAAAAGGATGGGTAATAGAATAACGGACACCTGCCTGTGCAGCAAGATGGCAGACCAAATCTGCGTTGGCTGAAATAAAAACATTCTCCAAAGATTCGAAGTCGCAAATGTCGATTTTATGGAAAGAGAAATCAGTAGAGGATAAAAGTTGTGCGAGTCTGGCTTTTTTAAGTTCCGGATCATAATATTCATTTATACTATCAATACCGATAATTTTTTGTTTTTGGGCCAGGAGGCGATTGCATAGATGGTAACCGATGAATCCAGCACAGCCGGTAACGATAATCATAGGAAACTCCCAGAGAATTTAGGTTTAACTGAGGCATCCCCCCCGCTGATAAGGGAACCTCTGGAGAGGACAAGCCGTCTATAATGATATGGCTCAATGAGATTTAAATCATGAGTAGACATAATCACAGTAGTACCCCAGCTGTTGATAGTTTGCAACAAAGAAAAGATATCTTTGGAAACAGCCAGATCGAGATTGCCAGTAGGTTCATCAGCTAAAAGGACCCAGGGATCGTTGACGATAGCACGGGAAATACAGACCCTTTGTTGTTCACCGCCAGAGAGTTGATTGGGGAAATGGAAACACTTATGAATCAAACCGGTTAAAGAGAGAACTTCAAATACTTTTTTTTTGATATCTCTTTCTTTTTTCCCGATAACTCTTAAAGAAAAAGCGACATTTTCGAAGATATTCCTATCATTTAAAAGGCGAAAATCCTGAAAGACAACACCCAGTTTTCTTCTTAGATGAGGTATCTGGGATCTTTTGATAAATTTGGAGTCGTAATTACAGACAAAAACTTCGCCACTGCTGGGATATTCTTCCATGTATATATGCTTGAGTAAAGTAGTTTTTCCTGCTCCACTGGCACCGGTCAGGAAGACAAATTCGCCTTTATCTATAAAAAATGAGATATCTTTTAAGGCTTCATAACTGGAATCGAAACTTTTGCTCACATGGGAAAACTGAATCATATTTATCCTGATTTTTTGATTAAAAAATGGATACGTTCAGATTTAGTGGAATACTTTCTAAAAGAAAAATTGTCCCAGATGCCGATAATTTCAAATTTTGATGCAGGAATTTTTTCGGCGATTGTTTTTGCAGGGAATACCTTTTGAACATGGAGTTCGCTGAATTTATTAAAAAGATCAGTGTTATTGATTTTCTGGAAGATAGTGAAATCATTGTACTGGGTAAAGCGTTCGGTATCATAATAGCTGTGACGTACAAAGGAGCAATCGTCATAATCTTCGAAATCAAGATAATCATAGAAATGCCGCAAAGAATTGGTTTCGGTAGTAATATCAAAGAGAAACAGCCCGTTTTCATGAAGGCAGTTGTGAATCTGATGGAAAAGTTGAGTATACTCCTGAAGAGATTGAAGGTAATTTATTCCATCATATAGAAAGATTATGAGGTCAAATTTTTTCTTTACGGCAATATTACGGCAATCGCAGCAGAAAAAAGGAAAAGATTTTTTATGAGCCTGCTGGCACATGGAGAAGCTCAGATCAGAACCGTAATAGCAAATATCTAGTTGTTTAAGATGCTGGGCCAGCAAAGCAGTACCACCACCCAACTCCAGAACAGAAGGGTTTTTGACAGGGCAGTATTTGTGCAGAATTTTTTTTATAAGCAAAGCCCATTCATCATATTCGACATGGTTCATAAGTCGATCGTAGATAGGTGCTAATGACTGATATTTCATTATTTTTGGAACCTATTCTAGATTCTAATATCAATAAAGAGTTGTTGTTTCCATTGTGAGACCAGATCAATAAGTTTTTTTTGGGCCAGAATATCTCTTGCTTTTTCAGAGAGAATACCAAAATCATTTTCCAGGTTTAAAGTCCGTTGTTTAACACGATCATCAATGCGATATATAGAATATACATTGTCTTCTTTTACTGCTTTGGTTATAGATCCTGGTTCCAAAGTATCAACGGCGATCCTTACTGCTGCAGGAAGTTCCAACAGAGAAATCCAACCTATAGAACCATTTCGGTTTTTGCTTTCCAGATCTGAACTGAACTTATTAACAGCTTTGGTGAAATCATCTTTGGATTTACAGCTGGTTCGTAAAGAATCCAGAGTAGAATTGACATGTTTGAATTGTTGTTCATCTGGTGCTATTTTGACGAAGATCTGACGAATATGAACTTTTTGATCATGCTTATTTAAAACATTGATAATATGAAAGCCAAGCCGGGTCTCAAAAGGTTCACTGATCTGTCCTTGTGCCAGATTGAAAGCTTTTTCTTCAAAAGAAAGTTCGCTGAGAGAACCTTTAGCAATAAATCCCAGGTCACCCCCCTGTGCAGCGTCAGGGCTGTCAGAATATTTTTTGGCTAGTTCAGCGAAATCCTCACCATTATCCAGTTTCTGCTTTACAGTTTTAATTTTATCAAAAGCGACCTGCCGGTCTGAATTGGATGAGGCTACTTTCATAGAAATTCTGGATAAAAGAACACTCTCGCCTGCTTTTGGAAGACTGTCAATATATTGTTTGTAAAAAGCTTCTACATCTTTACGATTAACTTTAATTGAGGAGAGGTAAGATTGTTGGATTTTTTGTTTATAGAGTTGTTCCTTAATGGCTTTACGGGCTTCGGATTTAAATTTAGAGAGGGAAATTCCCTGCTGGCGTTGAAGTTCAGCATCAAGCTGGTCCGGGCTAAGATTGTTTTGCTTAAGAAGCATGGAGATGTGGTTATTGAGCATCTGTTCAACTTCGGGTTCAGTGACAGTGATAGTGCTGTCTTTTTTAGCATAGGCAAGCAAAACTTTGCCATCAATGAGCTCGTTAAGAAAAGATTTCCTTAGTTTTGCAGCATCGGAGGAATCTTTGTTTATACCCATGCCTTCCATTCTCAGCAAAGTGTAAGCATCAAGTTCGGATTGTAAAATTATCTCGTTTCCGATGACAGCGACGATGCCATCGAGCCGGTCCTGGGAAAAAGAAGACGAGCTGAGAAAAACAACCATCAGAGCGGATAAAAAGATAACTGGCATTATCGGGATTCTCCTCATTGAATATTGGCACTATCGGAATTGCTTCCGGTAATAAGATTAATGTTGTATTCCATATCATTTTTAAGACGCAGACCGGAGATCATTTTTTCAATATTTTCTTTCTGTTTTTTTGCAGACAGGATGGTAAGAATTTCTTCTCGTACCTCCTCCTCCCTGCAGATGCTTCCTTTGGGTAGTTTTTCAATAATCAATAACAGATGATAACCCAGTTCGCTTTTAATGGGGGTGGAAATGTTTCCCGGCATGGTGTACTGAATGGCGTTTTTGAGATCTGAAGGAATATCATCGACTGGTACAGGAGCAATATTCAGAGTATCAGAAAAAGGAATTTTAGAATATTTTTCAGCATATTCAGAAAAATTGTGCAGGTTAGCATTCTGCTTAATCAGAGAAGCTGTTTTAGCATCTTCGACAACAATCTCCTGATAGATAACCATTTCTTTATCTCTGATAAATTTGTTCTGGTTCTGATTATAGTATTCAGTGATACTGGACTGTTCTACAGAATTGTTGAATAGTTTGGAAGACCTGTTAATGACTTCTGCAGCGAGAAGATCTTTTTTCATTTTTTCAAGTCTTTCCTGAATATGAGTCTCTTTGTCATATTTCAGCCGTAATGCTTCACGGTATAACAGTTCAGTCTGGATCCACTGTTTGACATAATTAACATTCTGTTCGGGAGATATTCTGTCTGCATATTCAGGAGGAATACTCTTATAAAGATCTTCAATAGTTAATAAAGACTTGCCTATGCGTACAATGACCGGACTATTATTTTTTTTCTGGCAACCGGTTAGGGAAATAAAGATGATAAATACGGTTGGAATAATCAAATATTTGGTCTTTATTTCAAACATATATACCTTTCATTAACAGGTAGAAAGAATGCTCAACCGGCTGATTTTTTAATGGCGGAGAATTCTGTAATAAAGAAGAAACCGATATCAGAAAAAGATACATGATGGTTTTTTTAAAAGCCATTTTCAATATTTCTTCGATTAAAATTATTCTTTTCTCAGAATCGAAGCACCATTTAGAGTTTTTCCAAATTTTCAGAGTCGGATATATTTATTCTGCCCAGGATATCGATTGTTTCAAGGACCATCTCCTTTTTCCCGGTAGCAGCAAGTTTTGTGCGAAGGGAAATCGGTTCATCGTATTGAACCTGAAAGTCTCGTTTCGAAGATTGAAATACCGACTGGATATTGTTTTTAATCTGTTGTTGTTCTCCCTGAAAAGAAAGAACCAGCTCACTATTTTTATTAATAGCAATTCTACAGCTGCCGGTCCGCCGGCCTAAAATTTTAACTTTCATCAGAAGGATAAGCGAACTCACACTATCTGGCAGAGGACCAAACCGGTCATGCATACTATTTTGAATCTCATTAACAGCTTCCAAAGTTGAAACAGCTGAAATTTCCTGATAGAGAGATATTCGGGCAGGTCCATCAGATATATACTCTGTGGGTATATAAGCTTCCAGCGGGATTTCCAGTTTGACATCAGGAGTTTTTATTTCGGTTTTTTCACCCTTAATCTCAGCAACGGCATCCTGCAAAAGTCTGCAGTACAGCTCAAAACCTACAGCTGCGATGAATCCGTGCTGCCTGGTTCCCAGTATATTCCCTGCTCCTCTAATTTCCATGTCACGCATGGCTATTTGAAATCCAGATCCCAGATCGGTATACTGTTCCAGGGCTCTAAGCTTTTTCAAGGAAATTTCATTGACCTGGTTAAAAGGAGGAGTAAGGAAAAAAGCATATGCCTGCTCAGAAGAACGACCAACTCTTCCCCGTAACTGGTATAGTTGAGATAATCCAAGGGTGTCAGCTCTATTTACGATAATAGTATTGACATTAGGTATATCGAGGCCGTTTTCGATAATTACAGTTGAAAGTAGGATGTCATAACGTCCGGCGATAAATTCTTTCATTATCAACTCAAGTTCTTTTTCATCCATTTGCCCGTGAGCAGCAATTATACGGGCTTTGGGTGCTATCTGCTCGAGTTTGTCCTGGATGGCCTCCAGATTTTTTATGCGGTTATTAACAAAGTATATTTGACCGCCTCTCTGGAGTTCATAATCCACCGCTTTTTTTACCAGTTCATCATGATACTCAGCAACTTTTGTTTCTATAGGTAAACGGTTTCTGGGCGGAGTATTGATAATAGAGAGATCACGGGCACCAATCAACGACATGTGAAGCGTTCTTGGGATGGGAGTGGCAGTCAAGGAAAGCGTGTCTACTTTATAGCGCAATTGTCTTAGCTTCTCTTTGTGGTTTACTCCAAAGCGTTGCTCTTCATCGATTATTAATAGTCCCAGATTTTTAAATTCAATGTCTTCTGAGAGAATTCTGTGAGTACCGATAAGAATATCAATCTTACCCTCCTTTACTTTTTCAACAACAGGTTTTTGCTCGGAGGGTTTTAGA
Organism: Fibrobacterota bacterium; assembly: GCA_023436145.1. Lineage (GTDB taxonomy): Bacteria > Fibrobacterota > Chitinivibrionia > Chitinivibrionales > Chitinispirillaceae > JAAYPC01. The sequence goes on from JAEZKP010000097.1 coordinate 7,673, forward strand.
AATCTGCTCAGTGTGGCTATTTTCACCGGAAAATCTGACATTCTTTCACTAAAAGTACTGAAATGTTGGGCAGCAAGGATTGTAGTAGGGGCCAGGACAGCAACCTGATAACCCGACATTACTGCTTTAAAAGCTGCTCTCATAGCAACTTCAGTTTTTCCAAAGCCTACATCACCACAAACAAGCCGGTCCATAGGTTTGGAAGATTCCATATCTTCTTTGATTTCCTGAATTGCTTTGAGCTGATCTGCGGTTTCCTCATAGATGAAGGAATCCTCAAACTCCTTTTGCCACATGTTATCTTTTTGAAAAGAGATACCCTCCAGGTACTGTCTTTTGGCGTAAAGCTCTATTAATTCCTGAGCCATTTCCTTAAGAGATTCGCGGGTGCGTGTTTTCAACCTTTCCCAGGCGGAAGTACCAATTTTTGAGAGTACTGGTTCCACCGTATCTTTACCCACGTATTTCTGGACTTTGTGGAAATCTTCAACCGGCACATAGACTTTGGCATGGTCGGCGTAAATAAGAACCATGCAGTCGTTCTGGCTCTCTCCGGTTTTAATTCTTTCGATACCAATAAATCTGGAGATACCATGATCTTCATGTACAACATAATCCCCTGGACTAAGAGCATCGTATCCGGTGATGGGAATGCCGCTTTTTTGTTTTTTAACCCTGAGAGGACGAATTACCCGGTTTATTATCTGTGATTCAGTGTAGAGAAGGATGTTTTCATCTTTGTGAAGAAAACCATGCAGAAGAAAACCGGTTGCAATTTCCAGAAAAGGACAATTGTCGCCAACCAGTTCCATCATTCTTTCGGCATGACCCAGATTTGGACACAAAAGGATGCATCGGAAGCCTTGATTGTGATGGTACTTAAGATTATCTGTCAAAGCATCCAGTTCACGGGGCAGCTGTGGCTGTTCTGAGAAAGAGGCTTTGAAATCTACAGTGTCTCTGGGAGTTTCCAGGGTTTCAATAAAAACACAATCATAGGTGCTTAAATCCTGTTCAATGGAATCATCCTTGTGAAGCAGTTTATCAGGATAGGAAACTGTTTGTTGGAAAAGTTCAGGGACCCGCTCCAGATGTCTTTGATAATTTTGGCGGGATTGATCAAGTCTTCTTTTGACATTTATAACATCGTTCCAAACGATAATTGTATCAGAAGGTAAATAGTCAAGAATAGATGAATAGGGCTGGTCGAACCAGTGGATAAACCATTCGATACCCTCCAGGTCCCCTACACTTTTCCACTGATGTTCCAATTTATGCACCACCATCTGGTCCAGCCTGTTTTCAATACAATAATCTTCAATGTTTTTCAGAGCATGTTCTATTTGAGAGTCGTTGAAGGTAAACTCTTTAACCGGAAAGATTTCCGTTTTATTGCAAGGTGAGAGAGACTTCTGGGTAAATACATCGAATTCTCTGATTGAGTCCACAAAATCTCCCCAGAATTCAATTCTCACAGGGTTTTCGCTCAAAAAGGGATATATATCAACTATACCGCCCCGGATGCTGAATGTACCGATATCAGAAACATGGGTTTCCCGATGAAATCCAATGTCATTAAGCCATAAAGCGAGATTAGCCATGGATAATTCGTCGCCGACCTGAATGCGGATAATCTTACTGAACAGAGTTTTTCTGGGTAGAATTTTCTGATGAAGAACAGTATATGGAGCGACAATAACTTTATGATTATCATCCAGAAGATTTGATAAGACCCGGAAACGAGATTCCACAGTGGGACCAAAAGCAGATTTCATGTTGTAGGGGATAGCATCTCTGGATGGAAATAAAATAACCTTTTCATCACCCAGAAAAGAGCGACACTCATCCACCAGAGTTTCAGCTTTTTTGCTGTTTTCAGTTAAAACCATGATGGTTTTTTCAGATTTGAAAAAGAGGTCACTAATCAGGAATGCGTCGCTAGATCCTGCCATCCCAGAAAAAAGTGCGAAGTGAGGTCTTTGGGCCAGATATTTATCGATTTGAGAAAAAGAGAATGAAGACCAGATATTGGATAACTGCTTTATAGTCATACTAAACTCATTTTTTTTGGTGAATTGGCGGGCAGGAGAAATTGGGGAATGAGCTAGGAAGGATTCGAACCTTCGACTCTCGCCTTAAAAGGGCGATACTCTACCACTGAGTTACTAGCCCAGATAATATCCCTGACTGGGAAAAAAATAGTTTCTTAATATAATTAAATTTGTAAGAAAATACAAACAATATTTCGCCATACCCATATACTTACTTGATTTCGATTACCTGGTCGGTAGTATTGTAATTTAGAAAATTTTAAAAATGGCTTCGGAAAATTACTTCCGGGCAAAATAGAAAATTCCTGGATTCAGTAGAACCTGGGAAAATGGAATGAAAAAAACGGAATCTGGGAATAATTGAGATATGTTTGTGAGCAGCTATGCTGGATTTAATGTCACAAAAAAGAAAATGGGATTTGGAATTTTTGTGTGCTATATCTGTAGCATTGCTGTATTTGATATCAAATTCTATTAAAAAGTTGCCACTATTAACCGCTGTGCCTGCCATGCATTCAAAACCGCTGTAATTACCGGCAGAGGAAAAGCTAAAGCGCGGAGATTTGCTGTTATAATTTATTAAGCGAGCCCAGGCACTCATCAGATGAAAACGGATGGTTTTATTCAGAATAAAATTTGAGTTGAAGCCCCAACCAGCTTCGTGGTTTATTCTCTCCGGATGCTGATTAAGGTTTTTGTTGTAAATAAAAGCGAACTGCGGGCTGAGGTTAAAGTTGTTCCAGCGAAAGGGAAGATTTAAAACGTAAAGGAAAATGGAAGAATCAGCATTGCTAAACAGGAACCTGGATTCTGACTTTTGAAATACTGTCGCGAAAAATTCCGGTGAAAAGGAGTGTTTAAATAAGTGTAATCCAAATTTAACACCCAATAGGGAATTGTTTGTAGCATCAGACCAGCCGATAAATGCAGCACCCTGATAATTATCTGCAGCCAGGGAACGTTCCAAAAGGTCGAGAGGCCCTGAATTTCTGAGGGGAACTTTACCTGTTTGCAGATAAAAAATACCCGGTTTCCATTGAATGTATGCCAGATGAAAGCAGGGATAGGAAAATACCGGATAATATTTATTTGAGACCATAACAGAGTTGTCAAAAGGATAATCTGCTTTGTTTATGGAAGCCCAGTCGTTGCCAAACTGAAATTGAACCTGCAGTTTAGGGTTAATTTTAACGATGAAACCAAAATATATACCAATTTTATTGGGATGGTCTGCTGTTGAATGTTTTATTGCCTGTGAATCAGAAACAGATGAATAACTCCATACTAAACTGTATTGGGCAAGCCCATAAGGGATGAAAACGGAATCTTTATTTTTATGTGCTCTGCAACAAATGATAATAATAAGAAGAAAAAAAACTGTGCGGTCCATGGTAATATCTGATTACAAAAGACATGCCAGAGTCTTCGTAATAAGAGCCCATGGATTATTAAATTGATAGGAGAAACTGGATAGAACTGTAAAGACGTCAATTGAGAAACGTCTTTACATAAAAAGAGAATTAAAATGATCCGCTGAAAATCAGTTCAGGCCTGGTTTTTACAATTGTTTTCTCAATTTCTGAAGTGGTGATAAAAATTCTCAGACGAGGTCTGATAATAAAATATTTGTTGAGCATCCATGAATATAAAGTCTCAATATAAGGATATATTTCCTTATCCATCAGAGATTCTTTATCATCATCAGAACCTATTTTGAAGTCGAGGTCAAATCTACCCGGGCCAATGTTTACAGAGGCACCCACTCCCCCATTTATCCCAATCTGCTTTATGGTTACATCCTCAGAACTGGAGGTATCGGAAAGAACATTTTGATAAAAAATCGCACATCCGTATCCAAATCTTAGAGAAAAATTATTGTTTATTTTTATATCCCCATCCATACCACCAAAAAATTCGTGATCCTTTTGTTTGGAGACCCGGTCATAATGTCTATAAGGAATTGCTATAAACTGAGGTAGAAGATTTAAGCCATTGAAGGATATAGGCATTTCCATCATAACCATTATTCCATCAGCATTTTGGAGAAAATCCTCACTAAGAGGTGCTTTTCTCTGAGAGATCACTGTGGTGAAAAGATCGAGCCCCAATTTGAAATCTTTTTTGCTGATTGGAGCACCAATCCTTAACCCATCTAAAGTACCATTAGTGGATGCAACCCAGGGCTGGTGAGAACATGACTCATATCGGATTTTTTTACCGTTATTGGATCTGTAAAGAGAGATGCCTAAAATGTCTGTAACAGAGGTGTTTTTAATGGGAACTCTACCAACCTGGATATGCATGTATCCGGGGTCCCAGTTAACAAAAGCCAGACTGAAATAAGGGTAAAGAGCTGCTCTGTTGTTAAGCAGGTTACTATTATCGATAGACACGGCTTCGGTTGAGCCCCAGTCATTACCTATTTCAAACTGAAAATTAACCTGAGAATTAAGCGTTGCCTTAAGTCCGACTTTATATCCGATGGTGTTGGAATAGTTTCCACTTGAAGCGGAATAGCCATTAAAGCTTTCTGACAGAAACTCATAACGCAATCGATATTGAGCCATTCCATAAGGGCTGAAAGAAATACCCTCCGGAAGTGCGGCAGAAATGGAGAAAGATAGAAACAGAAAAGCAAACAGCGCTCGAACCATAGAAAGACTCCTTGGAGATTATGGAATTTGATAATAATTAAAACAGTAACCTTGATGAACCGCTTAAATCTACTTTGTCAGCAACTTGAAATTTTAAATAAATTCTATATTGCGCTTTAAAATTTAACAGAATAGATTATTCGATATTTGTTTTTATATGGCTATAAAAAAAATAGAAGAGGAAAAATAGAAGAAAGGAAACTCAGGTGTATCTTATAAAAACAGATTTTAAGTATTTTTGTTCGAGTGTGGCCGCCAGCCTTCGCACCACGGACTGACGAAGCTCGATATTCTGGCTTAGGTGGATCTGATTTGCCTGATTCAAGCGGGTACCCACCACAAAAGTAATCTCATCACTTTCCAGTAATAATTCTGTGAGCTGAACTGCAGCATTGAAAGATTCCACAATATTTCCCTTATCCAGATATTCCAAAGCTTTGGTCATCGTGATGATCCCTTCGGTAACCAGATCGACTCCATCCATGATTGAATGAGGAGGAACTTCCGGGTGAACATTTCTTAGGTCAACGGAGATGGCTTTGTTCAACTCCCGTCCCAGTATTTTAGCTGTAGTACCACCACAGATTGCCTTTTTCCCCTCAAAGGAGCTAAAAACTGAAGCAAGTTGCTTATCATTAGCCTGATCGACAGGAGCTCCGGTTACCACCAGCACTTTTCTGGGGCTTCGAAAATAGATTACCCCACAGGTGGTATCGTCTCCGCACTGCCATCCATCATTTTCCAAAGCTTTATCAACCAGCGTTTTTGCCAGATTCCGGGCAGAAATGTAGGGGTTTTCATTTATGTGTTGGAGAACAGATGAGTTGACCCCATCGATGCCCCAGCCAAAAGGGGTAGAATGTTTGCCCATACCTGATTGATTCAATCCATCAGAAAAAAAGATGATCCTGTCATCTTTGAGTGCCTGGAACTTGGAAATTAACAGAGTAGTTTTGCGGCTCTTTTCATTCTCCATAATAATTTCTTTTTTGCAGATTGGAACAACGAGTCCATTGCGCACCAGAATAAATGGAGGATTATCATACTCTACAATATTAACGGTCAAATCCGGATAGATATCCAGAATTGTAAAAGTAGCATAGCTTATTCTTCTTTCTTTACAGACTGGAAGGGTTTTCATGATGACAGAAGCAGCTTTTTCGATATCCAGATGGTTGGTGATGAACTTTAACGCCATAGTAGCAGTCAAAGTGGATAAGACACTGGCTTTTATGCCACTTCCCAGACCATCAGAGAGTACTGCAACCGTGCGATTCTCCTCTTTAATTCTCTGAGAGAGAAAGGTATCACCGATAACTCTCTGCCTGAATTTACTTTTCGATTCAGCTCCGACTTCTACAAAAGGAGATCTGCTCATGGTTAATCCACAGTGTTGTTCATGTCGCCAGAAAAGGACTGGATGATAGAAGTTAATACAGTTTCAGATTCAGAAGCATTTTCACCTAAGAGGTATGCGATCTTCTGAACCATGTTTAGATTTTTGTTTATTATTTCCTGGGATCTTCGAATAATTTGTTCTTTTTGAATTGATGGAGCAGTGATGTCAGCGAAAACGCCACCAATGACGGTATGCGGTTCGATGGTGAAGATTGATCCATTTAAAATTCGATTTCCAACACGGATATCCCTTTGGATTATATCATCAGCATATTGCAGCACGTGAGTGAAAAGCCCATGAAAGGGGACGATCTTTTCCAGAGAAGCACCTTCCATTCCGGGATTTGAATCAAAAACAGATACTGTATCAGGACCAAAAAGTTTGGCGAAATTTCTATTCATTTCGATGACTTTAAGTTCTTCATCTACAATAATGACACCTGAAGGCATAGTACGAAGCAGTCCGCGAGCCTTGTTTTGAGCCAGTTTTCGCATAAAAGTGACACACATGGTTTTTTCAGCCTTACCGACCAGAAGAGCATGTGCAAAGTCTCTACAGCTATCGTAACCGCATCCTCCACAGTTAAGTTCATCTTGAGGTAGAATTTTCCCCACCTGACGCAGGGCATTAGTGATCTCGTTTTGATCGAAAACTTTATATTCGATGGCAGCATCCAGAATAAAATCATTTATAGGGATAGAAGGAGATCTGGGGATTTTTTTTCTGGGATAATGGGAAAAATTAACAATTTTAAAACGTTTTATGGCGGTGCAATTACGGTTTTCTGCCTGGGGACCATTCACACAACCACCTTCGCACGCGAGCGCTTCGATAAAAATATTACTATCTAAACTCAAATTCTGAAGGCCATCCAACGCATTAATGATGTTCTTTAAACCGGAAAAGGTCATAAAAGAGGAATCATTGACTGAGCAGTTTGCTTTTATGGTAGCTGCCATTCCCCCATCGACCGGATATAATGCACCTTCCTCGGCATTACCTGGTACAAAGATATCTGTTTCGGTGGGGACAAATGTTGCCGGGTCGACTTTTTTAATAGATAGCCATTTTCTGAGATCTGAAAAAGTTATAGCTGCATCTATCAAGTTTGGATGTCCGTCCGCTTCTCTTTTTTTAGCGATGCAGGGGCCGATGAAGATGATGCCAATATCATTACCGAACTTTTTGCGTAATAATTTACAATGACTCAACATAGGTGAAAGAAGAGCTGTAATGGAGGAGGTGAAATGAGGAAGGTAACGGGTAATCAGATCAACCACCACAGGACAAGCGGATGAAATAAAAATTTTTCCGTTTTGGAGTGTAAGCTGTTGGGCGACATGGGCGGAGACTTGTTGTGCACCCAGCGCGGTTTCTGAGACTGCATAGAATCCTAGTGATTTAAGAGCAGCGATCAGCTGAGTTGGTTTCCAATCATTAAATTCACTTATAAAAGATGGAGCCAGGGAGACAAACACTTTTTTTCCTGAACTCAGTAAAGACTCCACTTTCTCCAGTTCATCTCTTACTTTTTTAGCTTTTGCCGGACAAACATCCACACAATGTCCACACAGAACACACATTTCTGGGATAACGGCGGCGGTGCCATTTTGAATTTTAATAGCTTTAACAGGGCATTCTCTGACACACTTATAGCAATCCTGGCACTGTGTTTTTTCGGTGTAAATAGGATTGAGATTGTTCATGAGTGAGTTTCCAGAGGATTAAAAAGATGTTTATTGAGAATTTCATCCAGTGTTTTGGAACAGAGATGAAGATATAGAATACCATCGATGGTGATTGTTGGGCCATCAATGCAATGTCCCTGGCAAAGGCTACCTTTTATTTCCACAATATCGGTGAGTTGATGCTGGTTGAGAAAATTTTGAATCTGGGCCAGAAGGGTTGAATTGCCGTTGGCAAAACAGGAACTGCCAAGGCACAAAGAGATAGAGTGCTTTATAGTTTTTTTCATTATTCCATTTCCGGGTAAATTTTGAAAGAATACGGATAATATAAAAATACATTTAAAGAGGTCTTTTGAGTAGGAGCATAAAAAGCAATGATAGCAGACAATAAAAGAACGGGAATCTATTTTGATGTTATTTACCTATTAATAAAAGAGAGACTTATTAATTAAGTTTGAACCACAATTTTTTTTTCCCAGGTATACCAATTAGCATTTTATCTGAGGCATGATAGAGGTAGATGGTAACTTAACAAAGGAAATATATTTGGAAAATGAGTTGAATACACTGGTGCGCTTAAATTCCCTTGGATTTCTTCCTTTTCAACAGAAGAGAGCTTCTATTGCGGTGTCTTGCAAAGATTTCTGGGTTGTGAATGCGAGAAACAACCAGGAGGTTTTCAGAGGAGAAACAAGCGGACCTCTTTATAATGAAGATACTGGTGAGCAGCTTTTTACGGCTGATTTTAGTGAAATTACTGTTCCGGGAGTCTATTATCTTAGGGTAGATCAGATAGGCAATTCCATTCAATTTGAAATTGGAAATAATATTTATGTTGAACCGTTTCGTACAGTTATGCTGGGAATGTATTTGTGGAGATGTGGTACTAATGTAAATGCTACATATAAGGGAGTTACCTTCAGCCATGCTCCATGTCATCTGGAAGATGCAGGGACTGATTTTCTGGATGGTTATGAAAAAAACAAACCGGCTGCAGGTGGTTGGCATGATGCCGGGGATTATAACAAGTATGTAGTCAATGCCGGAATAAGTCTTTATCTGATGTTTATGGCTTGGGAGCAATTTAAAGAGAGAATAAAAAAAATCGATTATCTTCCTGATCAAACTTCTGAATCAAATCTCCCCCATTATCTTCAAGAAATAAAGTGGGAGATAGACTGGCTATTTTCGATGCAGCTGGAAAATGGGGCAGTTTCTCATAAAATCAGTACAAAAGAGTTTTGTGGGTTTATTATGCCTGAGGAGGAAAAAGATAAGCGATACTTCTGCTCCTGGGGTACTACAGCAACTGCAGATTTCTGTTCAATTATGGCTGCGGCATACAGAGCATTTAAAGAATATGATAACAGATATGCAGACAAATGCTTAAATGCAGCTATAAAAAGTTATCATTTTTTGATAGAGCATCCATTTGACATTGCTCCTGACCAGAGCCAGTTTCACACGGGTATGTATGCAGCAGAGGATGAAGTTCACAGACTCTGGGCTGCGGCAGAGATGTGGGAATCGACCGGAGAAATCCAGTATTTAAATGATTTTGAAAGTAATGCTCTGAAACAGTCTCAGAGGATAGATCTTATTTTTAATTGGAAAGATACAAAGAATCTTGGAATGATAAGATATCTTTTTTCCAGTAGAACAGGAAAAAATCGGGATCTGGTTGAGGCGATTTCAACTGAGCTTCTTTCAGTTGCAGACTCAATGGTAAGAATTGCTGATAAGCATGGATATAACCGGTCGTTGGGAAATTTTTACTGTTGGGGAGCAAACGGTAACCTTTTGAATCAGGTTTTAGTGCTGCAAGCCGCATTTACCATAAAAGCCAACAGTGAATATCTCAACACGGCATTGAATGGGCTTGGTTTTATCTTTGGAAGAAACCGCTATTGCAGGTCTTTTGTAACTGGAATAGGATTTAATCCACCTCTTTTTCCTCATGATCGAAGATCAGCTGCAGATAAAATAGAAATGCCCTGGCCTGGTTATCTGGTAGGTGGACCGGCCGAGAGTGCAAATGATTATCAGGACAGTGCAGAGGATTGTCGTACTAACGAAATAGCGATAAACTGGAATGCCGCATTGATATATGCTTTAGCTGGATTTCTTTTTTGGGAGTAGGTTTTCTGGGTGGCTAAGTTATTGCAGTTTAGCTTAGTTAAAGAAGGTAAGCCATCCTATGATTCGACTGGGTTATGTGGGTATAAATACCGTTTTGCCGACTGCCAGTAAAACATTTCGTTTAGCAAATTATTCCGAAGAGCGGATGCTGGAAACAGCCAGAAAAAATATTAAGGCTTTAAGGATAATTCTTCAGTGGAATGTTGATCATCAGATAAAGCTTTTCAGGATAACTTCAGGTCTTATACCTTTTGGCTCTCACGCTATCAACTCGGGAATCTGGAAAAAGGAATTGCAGGAAGAGCTGCAGGAAGCCGGTAACTTTATCCAGAAATATTCACTGCGGGTTTCAATGCATCCTGGTCAATACACAGTATTAAACACGCCACATGAAGTTTATTATGAACGTTCGGTCAAAGATCTGGAGTATCATTGTGCAGTGCTTGATTTAATGAGACTGGACGGTTCACATAAGATCATTATTCATGGAGGTGGTATATACCAGAACAGGCAGTATTCAACCTCTATACTCATAAAACGTTTGAACAGGATGAGTCAATCGATAAGGAAGAGGCTGGTACTTGAGAATGATGAGCGCAATTTCAGTGCAGATGATATTTACTTTGTTTGTAAAGAAACCGGGTTTCCCGGTTTACTTGATGTTTTCCATCATCAGTGTCTTCCAAGTTTTGAGAAATTAGATTTGAGGGATACAATTCTGATATTCAGAAAAACCTGGCCCAAGCTAGAGCGGCAGAAGATTCACTATTCCAATCAGGCACCAGGAAAACATCGGGGGGCTCACTCTGAGGGGATTGATTTGGAACAGTTTTCAGACTTTTACAAAAAAGTAAAGGATCTGGATCTGGATATCATGCTGGAGACCAAAGATAAACAGGAGTCGCTGTTAAAGGTCCGAAGCAGTTTTCCGGAGATAATATGAGTGGTGATCCGCAGAGTGCCGCCGAAAGATTCATAAGGGATATTCCTATACATTGCAAAGTGATCATTCTTTACCATGGGGATGCCGATGGAGTATGCTCAGCGGTTATGATTTACAGATGTCTTCGGTACAGGGGGCTGACAGATGTATCTGCGTTTCCTCTGGGAAGAGGAGAGAATCCATTTTCAAAAATGACAATTGAAACACTGCAAAATGAAACCCCTGACTATCTTATCGTACTTGATTCAGGAAGCCGCAAGGGTACTTTTCAAAATATGAGGTGTCGTTTTGGGCATAGTAAAGCCACGGGTGGAATAGTTAAAAAGGAAGTGTTCAGAGATTTTCTGAAACGGTTGGGTTTTGAACCAGCCATAATGGCATAAAAATAGCTTTAGTTCACCACGGCTACTCTCTATGTAAAAAAAAGAATACCAGGAGGGAAGAAGATGAACATGCTGATAATCTACTATTCCATGTATGGGCATACCTTTAGTTTATGTGAAGCTGCAGCTGAGGGGGCCAGGCAGGTTCCTGGCACAGCGGTCACCATGCGCAGAGTTCCAGAAACATTGCCTCATGATTTGCTGGAGAAGTTAGGGGCGTTAGAGGCTGCCAGGACTTTCAGACAGGATGGGGTGGCTGACATAATGGAGTTAGGTGATTACGATGCGATTATTTTTGGAACACCAACCCGTTTTGGTAATATGTGCGCACAGATGCGTGCTTTTCTGGACGGCGCCGGACCGTTGTGGTTAAGTAATGCGCTGGTAGGGAAGGTTGCCAGTGTTATGAGTTCCAGTGCTACTCAGCATGGTGGTCAGGAATCTACTATTCTTACCTTTATCCCCACGCTTCTTCATTTGGGTTTGGTGTATGTAGGCCTACCCTACTCTTTTGGTGGTCAAAACCGAAATGATGAGATAACCGGATGTTCTCCTTATGGGGCTTCCACGGTAGCAGGCACCAAGGGTGAACGTAAACCTACGGCAAATGAACTGGATGGGGCCAGGTTTCAGGGGAGACATGTGGCAATGATAGGAGCCAGGTTAGCCAAAATAGGATAAGATAAAACCCTTTGATTTAAATGCTATACAATGTTATCTGAGCTTCTTGGGTGCAAAGTTGCAAAAAAAAGCGCAATATGGGAAAATTCCTTTTCATATTTTCACCACCGGGATCCGAAACAGGAAAAATCGTCCGGAAAAGGAAAAGATTAATTACACAAGTGTCATGATAAAAACACATTGGTGTAATGATATTGTAGTATACACGTCAGTTTTCAAAATCGAAAATATCGGCACGATAATTGTAGCTCAGTCATGCTGATGACAAAGAAATCAGTCTGAGCAAAGTTTGCAAATTAGGGAGGCAGTCAGGATGTATTCATATAACCTGTTGGTATCTTACAGGTTCAATGAGTTTCTGCAAGCCAGAGATGAAGTTATAAGGTTACTTGCAGAGATGGGAGATAAAGATCCAGTAGTTCAGAAAACCGATGTAAAAGGGATTATAGGCGTAAGGACATTTATTCCTTCCCGGGAAGTAATATCCAAGGTTCGTGATTTATTCCGTAAGGATAGCCAGAAAGTACAGCATGCGGTAAAGTGGGTTCCAGTGGATATCTGGAGCAATTCAGAACTCGAACAGATGGTAGAGACGGTCAAAAAAATAAAAGATCAGATAAATGAAGATGAAACCTGGGCAATGGACCTGGAAAAAAGAAAATATCCTGCACATCATGTTTATCAGATAGTAACCAAACTGGCCGAACCTTTTTCTCAGAAAGTAGATCTTAAGAAACCGGATAAATATTTGAGGGTAGATATAATCGGTGAACAGGCCGGAATATCAGTTTTAAAACCCGATGAAATATTCTCCATCGCCCGGGGTTAAACTATTATTTAAAGATTTCCTTAAAGATCTGATCCACGGCTAACACTTTTCAAGCTATTTTCCAACCGGATAATAGTATAACCCGATCTTATTTACAAGCTCTATTGCAAATGAGAATGGCTGTAGAGCTCTAAAAAAATTCTCGTTTCATATAGCATTCCAAATCATAACAAAACCTCCTTTCCGAATACAATTTCAACTATCAAGCTGCAATTGAATGATTAATATTTCTCACCCCAGGCGATCCTTCATCTCTGGCATGTATTGTGCAGCAGATTAACTGGCAGCCTCTCTATTTTAAAAAGGAGTTTACATGAAAGCTGTAGTTTATCGAGGTATCGGAGATATCTCTCTTACTGATGTGCCGGATCCAAAAATTCAGGATCCTACAGATGCAATAATTGGTATTACAGCCAGTGCAATTTGTGGCACAGATCTTCATATGATCAGGGGAAGTTTAGGTCCCCTGAAACCGGGGCTGATTTTAGGTCATGAGGCAGTAGGTGTCGTGGAGCAGGTAGGAAGGGGAGTTAGAAATCTAAAAGAGGGTGACCGGGTGGTTATTCCGTCAACAATCAGCTGCGGGTATTGTTCCTATTGCAGAGCAGGATATTATGCGCAATGTGATAATGCCAACCCTAATGGAAAAAGAGCTGGTACAGCATTTTTTGGAGGACCACAGAGCAGTGGTTCTTTCAATGGTTTGCAGGCTGAAAAGGCTCGAATTCCATATGCCAATGTGGGGCCGGTTAAAATACCCGATTCGGTTACCGACGATCAGGCATTAATGTTGTCCGATATTTTCCCTACCGGTTTTTTTGGAGCTGAACTGGCAGAGATTACTCCTGGAGATACAGTGGCAGTGTTTGGATGCGGGCCAGTGGGTCAGTTTGCAATTGCCAGCGCCAGATTGTTTGGAGCAGGAAGGGTTTTGGCTGTGGATAGTGTCGACTCACGTTTGGAGCTGGCCAGGTCTCAGGGAGCAGAGGTAATCAATTTTGAGCAGGAAGATCCGGTAGAAATCATATTACAGTTAACTGGCGGGATTGGGGTGGATAGGGTTATTGATGCCGTAGGTGTAGATGCTGAGAGAGCTCACAGTGGTCCCGCAAAAGAAAAATCGGACATGATGGCTCATCAATTTGATGAACAATTAAAGCAAGTAGCACCAAAAGCAAATTTATCTGCTCAGAACTGGAAACCGGGTGATGCCCCATCTCAAGCACTTATTTGGGAAATTAAAGCTATCGATAAAGCTGGTACTCTGGCTATTATCGGAGTTTACCCAAATACAGCTCAGTTTTTCCCTATCGGGGAGGCTATGAATAAAAATCTGACCCTTAAAATGGGAAATTGCAATCATCGCCGGTACATTCCAAAACTTATGGACCTGGTGGAAACAGGTGCAGTAAATCCACTGAAGATCCTGTCTCAGCTTAAACCCATGAGCTCTGTTTATGAAGCCTATAAAGAATTTGATGCCCGCAAAGAAGGATGGGTTAAAGTGGAGATAGTACCGGGGAAATAAAAAACTAAACCGGCATCATTAATGCCGGTTTTTCCCACAATGAATAGTTCCACTTTTGAACTTTATCTAAATAAGCAGGACATTTTTCTGAATTAACCACCTTTTTAATCTGCTACAAGAAAGCCTGGCCAAAGGCAACGCCTCTGCATTCTGGAGAATATTAATCACCCGATGATATAATGAATTAAAGGGAGATGGTAACCGGTAAAAAACTTAACTGGTACTTTTTTAATAAAAATGTTTATTTTTTCTATTTAACATACAATAATCATAAAATGTAATAACTTTTTCAGAAGATCATCAGCTTCTTATCACTAAATTTGTTCATATGAAATCATCATAACAACACCAATTGAACCACCTAACCAGAGAGTTTAATATGCTAATCAGAAAAGATTTTTTGCTAATGGCTATTGTTTGCTGTGTTTGTTCGGTCGGGGCGCGTGAATACCAGGGAATTGTATATGGACTGGAGTCTTCAAAGCCGGTCCAGGGAGTGTTAGTTTCATTGGGACACACACGAATCAGAACATATACTGATCAGGAGGGTAAATTTTTTCTGGATTCCAGTGAGACCGGAACATTAAAGGTGGTAAATAAGGCAGAACCTATAAAAATTAGCTGGAATCACCGTAATGGATTAATCAATCTCTCCAATGCATCATCCATTAACAGGGTATCCATATATGATTTGAATGGAAGAGTGTTGTTTAAGACAGACATAACTTTAAACAGTAAAAGTATTAAAGTTCCTTTAATGGCCAGGGGGATTTATCTGTTATCTCTTCGCAGCAATAGTGGTGCGTATCATAATTTTAAAATAAATAGCAGCATGCCATCAGCTTTACTCAGCATAAACAGGGATTTTTCTTTACGCCAAAAAGCATCTGTTTCTCAACCGGTTAAGCTTCTTTTTCGCCACGATGAGTACTTCCCTGTCGATTATGAAGTTCAAGATCCTGATGAAAATATGGTGGTCATAATGAAAAATGATCCCAGAAGTATGATATTTGATCCAAATCAGGTGCATTCTTTCAATTTTACTATCACAGCTGAAGATTCTTTAAAAATGGAAAAAGAAGCCTTGCTTGAGCAATACATACCTGCCCAGTTGAATTTTAACGGTCAGGTTATAGGGAAAGTAGGCTTGAGGTATAAAGGATCCAGTTATTCTCTTGGACTTTGCTTTGATAGTGTTACCGGTGAACGTTCCGACAGGCAGGAATGTAATAAAATTTCATTAAAGGTAAAATTTAACAAGTTTGAAAGTTTATTACGGTTCTATGAAATGAAAGAATTGAATCTGCACGCCATGTCTTTTGATGGCAGTAAGATGCGTGACATGCTTGCTTATGAGATGTATCGGGATATGGGAATCTACGGTTCACGGACCTCCTATGCCAAAATCTATGTCAACGGAGTATTTCAGGGAATATACGTTGCAGTAGAAGCTGTAGATGGTCGTTTTACCAAATCCAGATGGCCTGAGGGAGGAGACGGGAACCTTTACAAAGAAGCTTGGCCTTACGAGAGTTCTCTCAGCTACTATTATCATCATTTGGAAACTAACAATGATGATAATGACAGTACCAGAGTCTCCAGAATGGTAGATTTTTATAATGCTATTAATACATCAACTGTGGAAACTTTCAATAAAAATGTGGAACCATTCATAGATTTTAATTATCTGATGAGATATTTGGCTGTTGATAGGGCTATTAAAAACTGGGACGGGATAACCGGCTGGTATGATGTGGATAATTGGTTGGGAAACCATAATTTTTTCTTTTATGAGGAGGAGAAAGCCGATGGAAAGATGTGGCTTATTCCATGGGACCTGGATAATACGTTTCAGAGAAATGACCCCTTTATTGATGATGCAGATGTTCCCAACTGGAATCAGAAGGCTCAAAGTTGTGGACCTATAGCGGTTTTCAGTTCTACTTCCTACGTAAGGCCTTCAAATTGTGATAAATTTACAGCGATGACTGCTGCAAATTACTGGGAAGAGTTTGTGAAAACCGGGAATGAACTGTTGAGGAAGATTTATAAACCGGAAAAATTGATAAACAAAGTTGATAATTACGTTTCTCTTATCGATACCATAATTAAAAATGATTCTGCAATAAATTATAAGATCTGGAAAAATGAGGTGTCAATTCTTAAAAGAAATATCAGATCACTGCACAATCGTTTTTACGAATATGTAAATGAAATTCCGGATATTATTGACACGTCAGATTTTTCCATCCCTTTTACCGGAGAAGGCCGATTGGCTTTTGATCGTACAAATAATTTTGAGTTTGCTCCTGTAGAAGGAGAGTATCCGTTCAGTGATGTTAACAAACCTAAAATTATAGACGGGAGTATAACACATTCAACTGAAAATCCGATCTGGGGTACTGCAGATCTGCTTTTCTCGTTCATTTTTAACCCCATGGAAGATGAGGGCAGTTATTCTGAATGGATCAGGGGAACTGTTTTTTCCGTGTTAAAAAGTAATATTGAGAATTGCAAGGAGATTAAAATCAGTTTATGCGCTGACAAGCAGCGTTATTTATGGGTTGGTTTGTATAGTAAAGCCAGCGAATACTATGGATGGGCAGTTTATGTAAATGATTTCCCTAAAACATATACTTTTAGAATGGATGAAATCAGCTACCCGACTTGGAGCCAGTCAGGTGATCCTGAATTGTTGAGTTCTGTTTTAAAGGCATTTTCAGGAATAAATTTCACACCTTCGGCGATGTTTGATAGTCAGGGAGAATTGCCGAATGGCCCGGATACAGGATTTTTAAGAATAGATAACATTCAGTTTATATTCTAGGAATATCTGAAATTGTCTGATATCTGCCAATCCATCACCCGGAGAGGGTGTGGTGGGCAGATCAGGCAGATTAATGATATTTCATGTTATAGGTGCTTGTTTTCATCCCATTGTTTTGGATGTTAACTAAAGGTAAAAAACTGTTTCCCCTGCATGATAGCTAACCCATTGTCATAAAACGTATTTTATCGTATAATTACCTATCTGGCTCTTATATCAGAGAGAATTAATAATGGAAATGTTTATTGATTTTCATTTCAATCTGATAAGGATATATGGGTCAGCCACACAGTTTTTGTAGTAAATGGGTTTTGCAGGGGGGAAAGTATGCAGATACCAAAAGGAAGGCGAAAACCAAAACTGAGGGAGAAGAAGTGTGCTCAAGCGGGATGTGAAAATACTTTTTTTGGAATTCATGCCGCTAAATACTGTAATTTGCACCGTGATCCGGCATCACGGCCAAAGGAAAAACCGGTTGTTCAGGATGTTTCAGTTAATAATATGGTAATTGAGCATTCACATACGGTTGTTCAGACTTTAATGGTGAATTGTGCACTTGAAGGTTGCAGCAATCAGTTTGAAATAAAGGTATATCCGAAGCAGTTTGTTTATCCAAAATACTGTCCTGAACATAGGAATGAGCACAAGCGTAATAATCATCTGGAAATGTTGAAAAAAACAGACTGAATTCAGAAATGTTTTAGAAGTAAATTACCTGCCAAATCAGCCGGAGAGCAGTTGGCAGGTGGCTTGGATACGGACCATTAGAAGTTGTGATTTTTCACACTGCATTAATCAAGTCTTAAATCTGTTTACCACATTTTCAATAACATTTGCAGTTTTGTTGAGTTCATCTGCTGAGCTTTTCAGCTGATTGGATCCGGAATAGACCGATCCTGCTGACAAACTGACATTTGAAATATTTGCTGAGATGGTTTGAGACACGCTTGAAGTTTGGTTGATTCTCTGGTTGATCTCTTTCATTCCTGAAGAAACCTGAGAGATGTTGGATGCGATTTCTCTGGTAACTGCATTCTGTTCTTCTGCAGATGTGGCAATCTGAGATACTGTGTTACTGATGTTGTCGATTTGCTTCAGTATTTTTTCAATTTCAGAGGTAGTTTCTACTGTGGTAGCCTGGATGCTGTTGATTTGTTCGGCAATATCATCAGTAGCTTTAGCTGTTCTTTTGGATAATTCCTTTATTTCGCTAGCCACCACCGCAAACCCTTTACCAGCACTTCCAGCACTAGCTGCTTCGATAGTTGCATTTAATGAAAGCAGGTTTATCTGATCAGAAATATCCTGAATTGTTTCAGTGATTTTACCGATCGATTTAGCATGGCTTGCCAGAGCCTGCATCTTATCTGAGGCGTTTTGAGCTTGTTGTACCGAGGACATCGATTCGTTTCTGGCAATTTCAGCATTTTTGGCTATCTCGTTAATTGTGGAACTCATTTCTTCTGCTGCTGTGGCAACGGTCGAAGATCCGGAAGTTATCTGTTCCATAGTAGCAGCTATTCCGGATAGATTGGAACTCATTTCTTCTGCGGAGGCAGCAACATTATTTGTATGATTGGTCATATTACCTGCACCATCAGACATTTGAGAAGCAAGTTGGTACAAACAGTGGGAGGATTCATTAAGAGCTTTGGCATTTTTTGAAAATTCAATAATATTTTCCTGCATGTTTGCGATAAATTTATTGAACCATTCTGCCAGTGTAGCCACTTCATCGCTGGTTTTTATTTCCATCCGTTTAGACAGATCACCTTTACCTGAGGCTATATCCTTGAAACTATTGATAGCACTTTTAATAGATGTTAAAATTCCGGTACTGATAAGAATAGAAAACAAAATACCCAATAAAACGCCGGCAATAACTGTTATAGAAAGAATGTATTTCCCTGATCTGTAGGTATTTGTAGCTTCTTTATTTATTTCATCAGTAAAATTGTATGAAATGTCGATTAATTGATCGATTTTACTGCGCATGGTTTCGAATTTTTCAGCTGCCTGGTTTAAACACAGATTAGTGGCGTTTTTGTGAGAGGTTTCCGAAGTGTCTTTACAAAGATCAATAATTTCGGTTGAAATCTGTTGCCAGTTCTGTCTGGCTTCTCTATATTCTTCTATAATGGTTTTTTCCTGGCTGCTGGATGCAAGAGCTACGAATTTTTCAAATCGATTTTGGGCTTGCTTAAGGTTTGATTCATACTCATTCAAAAAATGATCGAACTGCTCGGTGTGAGGTTCGCTGAGAATCAGAGATCTTTGAGCCACCAGTGCTTGATAAAGATCCCGATCTACTTCTAGCAGTAAGGTTGAACCCGGCATAGTGTCCAGGAAAATGATATCCAGATCCTCTTTAATCCTGGAAAATTTATAATACCCTATCACTCCGACTACTATCACAAAAAAAATCATTATACTGAATCCCAGAATCAGTTTTGTCTGAATTTTGAATCGATTTAACAACATGGTTTGACCTTTCTTTTGGTTTTCAGGATTATATCTTTTACGGAAAGCCGTTGTCAATAGAAAGAGCGGAAAACACGGAAAAGTTTAATAAACCAAAGTAAGCTTACTCATCTGATACTGTAAAGGACACTTGCCACTGCTGGTAAGCAGCATTGTATTTCCATTATTTTGCAACTATTTTAACTATCATTATTAAGAGGTAATGATTTTTTTCTGAAAGGGTAATCATGGGGTATCCGGTGGTTTTGACTTGTGATCGAACTATGGCCAGTGAGTATCATGGTTTAATGTTTTTAGGTTTCAGTGCCTGTATTCCCCAGGGAACTATTCCTGACTGGATTTATTATCCGCTTTTTTGTCCCAGTGCACCTGTCAGAAAAAACGGTAGTTTGCTTTATGCAAATTGTGGTATGAGACGTATTGAGTCAGCGCTTTTATCCTGTGGGTTCAGTCCAAAAGACATAATAGTAGCTCATCCGGATTATCTTGAGCGGGTAGTTGATTCATCTACAAAGATATTATCGATTAGTTCCAATGATCCTCTGGGTTTAGGGCCGGCAACCACCACATTTGGAGATCTTTGGGGGGGTGAAGCGCGAATGGCCTACAAACTACGGGAGCTACTCCACAGTAAGGTGGTTTTGCGTCATAAACCCACTGTTTTTCTGGGTGGACCGGGTGCCTGGCAGGTGGCAGAGAATCCAAAAAAACGTCTGGAACTGGGAATCGATTGCGTTGTGGTGGGTGAAGGGGACATAACTGCACCAAAACTCTTCAAATCAGTGTTGGATGGAAAAAAAGGGGAGTTACCGGATGTGGTGTATGGGGATGTTGCACCGGTGGAGCAGATCAGGGGAATTGCAGGTGGCACTATAATAGGACTTATAGAGATAACCAGGGGATGTGCACGAAGTTGTGCTTTTTGTGCACCTTCGGTGAGGAAAGTGCGATCATTGCCTCTGGAAAGAGTTCTTGAAGATGTGCGGGTAAATATAGATGCAGGAAATGACGGGGTGATACTTCATGGTGAGGATATGTTGCTTTATAAATCGGATGGTCTCTCTATTAACTCAGATGCAGTGATAGAACTGATACAAAAAGTATATCAGGTACCCGGGGTTAATTTTGTAGGTATAAGTCATGTTTCACTTTCCTCAATAGTAAGCTCTCCATCGACAATTGAGAAAATGGCAAAAACCCTTGAGTTAGGGACCCCCAGACACCCTGTAAATTATTATCAGGTTGGTATCGAAACGGGCAGCCCTGAATTGATTGGAAAGTTGATGAAAGGTAAAGTGTATCCTTTTAAACCGGAAGAGTGGCCGGATGTGGTGCGTGAAGGTTTCAGAATCAGTCATGAAAATCATTTTGTTTGTTGTGCGACCATAATTCTGGGATTACCCGGAGAAACAAATGAGGATGTCCGGAAGACTGCAGAACTGGTAAGATCATTATATGGGTACCAGAGTGTCATAATACCTCTCTTTTTTACCCCTATGCAGACAACCCGTCTGGAGAATCAGAAACCATTTACTAAAAAAGATCTTACTTCTTTTCATGATAATTTACTGTCTGCCTGCTGGGAACATAATGCCAAATGGTTTCCAGAGTTGTGGAAATACTACGGACGAAATAAAAATGTGGTTCTTCAAAAATCGGTAGATTTTTTTCTCAGGCACGGAATAAGGTATTTCCTGAAACGAATGCAACAGGATTCGATGAAGCGCAATGGTATCAGAGAAGAAGTAAGTTTATAGCATTACTTTTTGTGTTCACAACTGACATAATAAATAAAAGAAAGACGGATTCAGGAAGCCATATTTAAAAATGTGCTTTGACGTAATTATCCATGCTTGTCCAGGCCGCACAGCAAAAAAGACTTTTCACATCAGTTAAGTTTATCATATGCCCGGACAGGAGTTCTATCCGGTTCGGACATATGGTTTTAATTAAAAATGGCTTAATTACACGAATCAAGAAATGTTTTCAGATGGTTGCGGAAATTACGAAAATCACGGTCTTTGGGTGTGCTGAACTTGCTGGTTACAGCTTCGCAGTTTCCGAAAATCTTCTCAAAACCGCCATTTTTGTAAAGTTTACCATCAATGGGGAAAAGTTCACCACCGTTAAGAGAAATGTAGAATCCTTCAACACTGAGGTATGTAATATTAGCTACAGGAATGGTTTTCCATTTTGATTTTAGAGGATCATTGTAAACAACTATTTTATCAGTACCTTCATAATTAAGCTGTTGAATCATGGTTTTCTTACCTGGTTTGCCGATGATATCAACTGTAACATATCTGATATCACGATCCGGTCTTCTCAGTGCGCCTTTCCATACACTCCAGGACTTTACGGTTACTTCTTTTAAATCTTTAATTGGTTTATATTTATGGATAGTTCCGGATTGATCTTTGATTTTCATATTTTTATATGTGGTTTTGAATTTGTTAGTGGCTTTATTAACACCTTTGATGACTTCTCCGCTATTGGTGGTTACTTCAACTGAACCTGATGCGCACAGGTCATAACCGGGATATATGGGTGAAGTGTCATCCTTTTCGTCATCCGCAAATACGAAAGATGAAAAAATTAATGTACCGCAAAGAATGGATGTTTTGATTGTACGAAGCATCTTTACTCCTTATATTGAGGAATTTGGGGGAATGGTTTTCCGGAATGGTATTTATTCCAGATTGAAAATTTATCATTATTGCTTGATCATGTCAATATAATAGATAAACTTAAAGAAATAAAAAACAACTGATAAATCAATTTTTGTGTGGATTTTTCAGTTGCCAGGGGAAATAATCGGTAATAGTATAATGTGTAATTTTTCTTTAATAAAAAAAGACTGTTTCATAGAATTTATTACCAGGGATCATCGAATCCCGGATATCTTCAATTTGATTTCAGCAGTTTCTAAGGAGTGGGTTACAGGTTGAGGAGACTTGCTCTGCTTTGCTAAACAGGTTCACAGCCCGTGAGCTGTGAACCTGTTAATGTAGAGAAGCGTCTTTTTTATCTACCTATGATAAACTTTCCTGAATAGATATCAGAATCAGCTTTGGATTGAAAAAGGTACATTCCTTTTGAAAAATTTTCAGTAGACAAGGAAATTTGTTGAAATCTTTCGAGGTTTATTGTTTTAACTAGTTTACCATCGATAGACCAGATTTTTACAGATGTTTTTGTGGAATTACCGGCTTTTAATAAAATTGCATTTCTGGTAGTCTTAAAAAGAAATGATGATGTATTGTTATGAACCAGTTCCGGTATACTTGGAGTAGTATTATCGAAAAATGTACTGGGAATCAAACCTTCATTAATTGATATTGATTGAATTTTAAAGAGTGCAGGTGAGATATTTGATTTTGAAGGCAGGTCAATTTTAAACAGTACAACCTGACCATCATCATCAATATCATCATTAACTGTCAGTGCGATTTTAATGACCTGCTGCAGGGAATCGATTTTGGAGGTGAGTGTTGACTGCCTGAGGGAAGTAGTAATCTCGCCTTTTGAAAGATTATTCAAATCCTGGTTAAACTGGATGGAAAAATCACCTGAAATGAAGCCCTTAAGATTTGATCCTAGAATCTGGTAAGAAATGGTGTTACCGTTATCTGAATAAACCATAGAAACTTTTCCGCCAAGCACCTGTTTTGTCTTTGATAAGGCTGCTTTTGCCAGTCTCTTTTTCATCGAACAGGGAAACTCGGGCAGCAGACCGATACTGTGTTGCAGAATCAGCGCTGCATCATAACTGGTAATACTACCGTTGCCACTGACATCAGCAATTTCTGTGGTGAAATTAGGGCAGCACACATCAGGGAGCTCTAAAGAACCTACTACATAAGAGAGGACCTTCTGTGCATCGGTCACAGTTACGTTGTTATCATCGGTAACGTCGCCATAAAGTAAAAAATCAGCGGTTATATATATTTTGCAGTGAGTTGATGATGCCAGGATTAAAGTGTTCTTCTCATCAATTTGAACATCAGAGAATTTAATGATTGCAGAATCACCGATTGAAGCATCATCATTTATTTTAAAAAGGAATCTGAATAATTCACCTTCACCGAATTGAATAGGTGAAGTCGTTCCTGCAGCTGCTATTGATAGAGAGCCTTTTTCTGTTTCTGCTACTGCAAACAGTTCCCAGCTACTGATCAGACCGGAATCCTTTGTGGCACCAATGAAGCTGATTTTACTGCTATCATAGGAGCTTTTCAAGTTAAATGAACTAAAAGAGATATCCTCAAAGTTGGTGATGAAAACAGGAATGCTTACAGTATCACCAGGCTTTGCATAAGCAGATTTCATTCCAAAATTTATTTCAAAATGATCTTTTTTATCTGGCACATAAGAGCTGTAATTTTGGTTTATTACAGATTCCTCCAGAACATAATTATAGAGCTTGAGTTCATCAATCATACCATTGAAGACACACTGAGGACCTTTATAATCACTTCGTATCTGACAACCAATAACCGCATCTGCCTCAGGCATCTGGTAATTACCGGAAAATTTCGCTGTCTGAACCAGTTCTCCATCCACATAAAATCTCAGGGTTGAACCATCACAGGTTCCTACCACATGATACCACCGATTCAATTTAAGAGGTAAGGGTGAAATACAATTAATCCATTGTCCGGGAAGACCTATTGCCAGCGCAGGGGCTCTATCCTGAATAAATAAAGAGAAACCATTACGATTAGTACCATTAAGACTGGAATACTCTAAAATTTTGAATTGATTATAAATTTCACCTGTGGCAACAGGATATGAGCTTAGATTGATCCATGATTCTATGCTGAATTGTGGTGTGTAAAAAGGGATGCGGGAATCACTGATGATTGGTTTTATATCTCTCTTGTTTAGCAGTAATGCATTCCCTGAAACACCCTTCCCTAAGCTGAGATTAGGTGATGATGCATTATGGCCGTTTCCTGTGACATCCAGAACTGTATTGTTGTCAATGGTTTCAAAGTTCCAGTGGGCTACTACTTTTGACAAAGGCTTCAAGCTGTTATAATTATTTTTAATTGTAGCTGAATCAAGTGCACGGCTATAAAATTTAAGTTCATCAATCATACCTCTGAAGCAACACTGTGGGCCGACATAATCGCTGCGAATCTGGCATCCGATAGCTGCATCTGCCTCAGGCATCACGTAGTTACCGGTAAAAGTGACAGTTTGAACCAGTTCTCCATTCAAGTATAGCTTCAATATAGTATCTTCACAGGTCCCTACCACATGATACCATTTGTTTAATCTGACAGGGACAGGGGAAAAACAGTTGATCCATTGTTTGGGAAGTCCCACGCATATTGCCGGGACAGTATCCTCAATGAACAGAGAGAAACCAGTATAATTGGAACCGTTAAGGCTTGTATACTCAAAGATCTTATATTGATTATAGATCTCACCTGTAGCGGTGGGATAGGAACTGAGATTGAACCAGGATTCGATGGTGAATTTGGGAATGTAAAAGGATTCCTGTGAATTTGCTATTACCGGAGTGATTCCCGTCTTGTTAATGAGTAAAGCACTGCCGGCAATGCCTTCACTTGTTTCGATATTGGGTGAAGTTGCATCGTGACCATTTCCTGTTATGTCCACAATAGTGTTGCCGTCAACATGTTCGAAATTCCAATAGGCAACCAGACTGGAATCTGCCAGTGCTGCTTCGTTGATAATTGTTAATGCAAAAATTACATTAAGTGTTGTGAAAAACAGTTTTAATGGCATATTAACTCCTTTGCTAAGTTTTCTCAGGAGGAAGGCATCAACTATCATGCCAATAATTGCTGCAACGTGGCAAATAAGAAAATGGTATATGAGCTTTAAATAATCAAATCCGAAAGCATCTGCTTATAAATGATAAGTCCTGATGCTGGGATATAGTCTCAAAATTGAGACTTAAAATAGACAAATGGTAATTCAATAAGAGAAGACACCTCCGCTTACTGCTAAATTGTTCCAGCAACAATGGCGCACCTTTGAGAGATCTGAAACAGTCATTTTTAAATGAATGTAAACTGAATCCTCCGGCAGATATGAATGAGTTATAACTGGTTGAGAGTCAGAAGTGGTTATACCATCATTAAGATAATAGCTCATCAATGATCCTTTTCTGCTGAGCTTTAATTCGCCTGATGTCATTTTCTCCACACGGCTGTAGTTTTGCAGTTCAATAGATTTGCATTCAAGTTTCATACTGCTTTGTAAACCTGATATGGAAATGCCGGCTATTTCACCATCCCACTTTCCGGTATCTGGACTGTTGGAAACAAAAAAATTCACCGTAAACCCGTCCTTCATTTCATCACGTAATTTTAACTCAATACTTACAGTAAAATCACCGCAAATTTTGAAATTGGATCGAATTCCAGTGGAAAGTTCCTGTGAAGTCGAATCGAAAATGAACTGAAGTTTGCGATCTATATAGTCAAACTGTACATGTTTTGCTTCGGGATTGCTGTAATATGTCCAGTTTTTAGCTGAAAGGGGAAAAGAATCAAAATTCTCAAGAAATATGGATCTGATTCTATATGGAATAATAGTGTGTTCCTGATGGAAATCTTTAATAAGCAATGAGCCGGTATAGGTTTTCAGTTGATTAGTATTTAGCCATAGGTAGATATATTTAAGATCAAAAGATTCATTTATGCATTGATAGGAACAAAAACAGGATAATGTATCAGGAGAGTCATCCTGGATAAAAGAAAGTTGTAAATTCCTGTCATTCAGGTCAGATATATGTAGCGTGCAGATACTGCTTTCCGGGTAAAAAACAGTTTTATCAATTGACTGCATGTTTGTACATACAGGTGGATTATTTCTTATTGGAATGTGAGGATCAAAAATACATGATATTCCTAATATTATAAAAAAGAAACAACTGCAGGTAGAACATGAAATCCCAATATTGAATCTGATCATTATTGTCTGGCTGTATGGGTAATAGTATTCGAAAATAAAAACGGATGTTTTTAAATTAATTATAGAATAAAGAGAGGTCAAAATTTAGTCGCTACAAAAATTAATATTGATAATCCGGCATTTTTGGCTTTTGGAGAAATAGTTATAGAAGGTCGCGTGGAGAAAGGGATCTTTTTCAATCAACAGCTTTACCTCATTAATACTCATCTGTAAATTAAAACCGGTTGATTATAACCCAAGAATGTTGCAGTTTTCACCTAAAAAGTTCATTTTTTTTGTTTTGTGAAAGTGAGAAAAATGTTAGGCAAATATTGAAAATTCATTTATCTTATTGTTCAAAACTTAAGCCTGAAATCCGCTTAGGTATAGTAAAAGATGAAGTTAAAGTAGTCATAAGATTATTAATATTCAACAGGTTATGGTTATTGATCCAATTTATTACAGGAACTTAGGTAAATTTTTTTCTCTGAAAAAAATGGAATAGATTGAATTAAATTAATCGCTTAAATAAATGTTAAGGGTGACAGAAAATTATGGAAAGTACAACCTTTACTACCAGTCTTATAATCCAGATGGCATCTAATCTCATCGGAGGATTGTGCATATTTCTTCTTGGAATGAAATATCTCTCCGATGGAGTTCAGGCGGTTGCCGGAGAGCGGATGCGCAAGATGATTTCGATGGTTACCGATAACCGTTTGGCTGCTTGTGGAACTGGTCTTTTTGTCACCTCTATAATTCAATCCAGCTCTGTAACCACAGTGATGCTCGTGGGTCTTGTCAATGCAGGAATAATGACGCTTCAACAATCAATAGGAGTGATTCTTGGGGCGGATATCGGCACTACAATTACTGCCTGGATCGTTGCAGTAAAAATTACTAAATATGGTTTGATGATAACCGGAATCGCCGGTTTATTCTACATGTTTACCAAAAATGAGCGCCACCGTTTTATTGCCATGCTCATTATGGGACTGGGAATGGTTTTTTTCGGGTTACTTTTGATGGAAAATGGTGTGGAACCATTCAGAAATCACGAAGGTTTTATAGCGCTTTTTTCCAGTTTTTCCCCGAAGACATATTTCGGTGTGCTAAAATGTGTGCTGATTGGGGCTCTGGTAACTGGCATAATTCAGTCCTCCTCCGCTACAATAGCCATTACTATAACACTGGCAAGGGCAGGAGTGGTCGATTTTGATACTTCCGTAGCACTGGTCCTGGGGCAGAATATCGGGACTACCATAACTGCTTTTCTAGCTTCACTTGGTACTTCAATGCGAGCCAGGAGAGTGGCTTACGCTCATATATTGATTAAAGTGTTAGCCGTGATATGTACTGTTCCATTCTTTTTCCCCTATTTAAAGCTTCTGGGTTTTATTATTCATGAAAGTGCCGAGATAGCCACTAAAATTGCATTAGCTCACACAATCTTTAATGTTTTGCTGGTGATGGCGTTTTTACCCTTCACTCAACTGTTAAGCAAGTTATTGTATGTTGTATTTAAAGAAAATTCAGTTGCTGAAATTCCTGCATTAACAAAACTGGATAAACGGCTTCTGGAAACCCCGGTAATTTCTATAGAACAATCCCGGCGTGAAGTAATACGGATGGGAGAGGTTGTGGGCAGGATGCTGGTAATGCTTCGTGATGTTCTTACCAGTAATGGACCCGAAAGAAAAGAAAAGATAAATGCACTTTTCAGTCAGGAGGAGTTACTTGACAGAATGCAGGAGGAGATTACTGTTTTCCTGACTCAGCTTCTTTCCCAGGGTTTGATTTCCACTATTACCAAAGAGGCTCAGGAGCAGTTGCGCCGTTCGGATGAGTACGAATCGGTAAGTGATTACATAGTGGTTATTTTGAAATTGCATCTGCGCCTGGAGAATGCCAAACTGGCATTAGATAAAGAGGAGATGCAAGACATACTGGAATTGCATACTGCTGTAGAAGAATATTATAAGTTGGTTTTTGAGGCTCATCAAAATAAAAACACCAATGTACTTATCACCGCAAAACCACGGGCAGAAGCGATCACTCATCTGTTTCGGCGCATGCGCTCACGCCACTTAAGTAAATTGTCAACAACCCAGCTGGATCCTCTTATCTGTACACTTTTTCCGGATATCCTTGCGGGATATCGCCGGGTGAAGGACCATCTTCTTAATATAGCAGAAGCGGATGCAGAGGAAGCACGTGAAGTTCCTTCATATGTTCTGGTTGGTTCTGATGTAATCGCCTGAAAATGCAACTATCAGGTTGAGAAACCTAATAGCTTAACTTCTGATATACATTTGATGCTTTCGATAAATCAGAAATAGTACCAGACTGTTCGGTACTGATCCACATCTTCGCCCTCCTGATAGAGTCTTTTAAGGTAATCGTAAATGGAAACATCGGTATACAAATAATCGATTGACGTGGTCAGTCTGGATTCCCAGGGTATGAAACGGTAAACACGTCTTCCGTCGGCCAAAATCATGATAGGTTCATGGTCCTGCCATGCCCGCAGGTGGGATTTTCCGATCCGGGGGACATTAAAGACCGGTTCATCTGACCTGATAACACCTGGGAGCAACCTGGCTTCCTCCTTCCGTTCCTGTAATAGACGGGCAATAGGCACCCGGAAATCAGAAGTTTCTTCCTTCCCTTTTGTATTGAAGGTGTAATATGGATCGATACCACTGATTTTCAGACATTTCCTGAGGTAGGCAGTTTCAAATTTTTTACTGTTATAATATGTAAAAACCTGCTGATTGTAAACAGCTATTCCACATTGACGGATTTTTGTAATTGCATCCAGAGCATCAGGTGTTAACTCGGCCGGGTGTTCCACATGAGTCATTACAGCTATTTCAAGGTGTCCAGGTTTATGATATGATTTTAATATTTCCAGAAAACCTTCATCTATCCTGCATGGCAGAGTAACCAGGGTGCGTGTACCAATCCTTATACGTTCGATATGTTCAATATCTGCTACTCTGTTAAGAATTTTGTGAAGAGATTTGTTGTCTAATGTAAGGGGGTCACCACCGGTAACCAGAACTTCAGTAATCTCATCATGAGCTTTTATCCAATTAATTGCAGAATCAATTCTGGATTGGGCAGAAAAAGCCTGTTCAAGATTTTTAATCTCCCAGTTTCTCTGGCAATAAACGCAGATCTGAGGGCAGGAATCGAATACTTTTAGAATGACAATTGACGGATAGCGTCTTGTAATTCCTGGTATCGGACTGGTTAAACTTTCACCCATATAGTCCATGTTTTTTCCAATAGCTCTGTTAGTGGCTACTGTTTTACAATAGCCTGCTGAAGGGATAACCTGTGCTCTCAGGGCTCGATCCGTTTTGTCACGACCATCAGGATTAAAAAGGCTCAAATAATAGGGAGTGATCTGGACAGGTATATTTTCTTTTTCTGCGCATTGCAGACCAGCTATTTCGTCCATTTCCAGATGAATAATCGAAGAGATTGCATTTTTGCTTCGGAATATATGAGAGAGATGCCAATGGTAATCACCCCAATCAGATTCATGGGCATTATAGTATTTCAGAATTCTTTTCTTTACCATTTTCTGGCGGGAAGCCATTGCACAGTCAGTTCCCTTTGTAAAGATCGAAAACTTTTCGTTCATTAATTGTGCCTGGGAGTTTAGAAAAGACTCTTGTCCGGAAAACTGATCCTGTTGATTTTCGTTAACCAGAAATGATAAACCATTTCCATTGATTCCATGCAGAAGTGAGATAATTTCACTTAAAAATGAAGGGGATATTAAATTTTGATTTCTGTTTTGAACTGCGTTTCTGAGTAGCTGTAATGCAGAAAATCCGGTGCGGTTCTCGTTTTCCACGCGGATAATATTTTTAAACACCCTTATACATTCTTTGGCATTGCTGTATTCAGTTGCATTAAATTTAGCCGTGGAAAATGATGAATCGGGATTGAAACAGTCTGATTCTTTACTGTTTAAATATATTTCCAGTTTTTCACGGGCATTCTGCAGAGAGATATTCTGAGATAGAATTTTAAAAACAATGGTATCGGCTCTTTGCAACTCTTCAATCAGATCAGTGATATCTTTGGTTAGTATCTGCGAAGGCAACCATTGGGTCTCCGTATCCGAACTTCGATGACTGCTCTGAACAGGTACTGATTTTCTTTCAGTAAGAAAAAAATTGGTTAAAGATTGCATGCCAATCTCCTTTTAAAAAGAGTATTATAAAGGTTTTGTAGTCGCGAGGTTTAAGAGTTGAATCCAGAGAAGTGTTTTTTCTGAAGAACTTCTGGAATACTTATTAAATAATAAAATACCATAAGAGTGTCAACATTCTTAACAATTCCATGGTAATTTGAATTTGAATTGAATTTGTTGCATAATATATTTTTGAATTCTTTTTATTTTGAAGTTATTCAGGAAACCTACTCTATTTATGCAAATGCCTACCTTACTTGATATTGACCAGGACCAGCCAATATTTCCAATAAGTGCAGCTGCAGATATGCTGGGAATCAAACCACGAATGCTACGTTTTTATGAGGAGCGAGGGATAATAGCTCCCATGCGAACAACAGGAAAACGCCGTCTGTACTCCATGAAAGATATCGATATATTAGCGTATGTTCATTATTTGACGGTAGTAAAAGGAGTGAATGTTGCAGGTGTACTGGAAATTCAACGGATACTGCGGAGAATGAAGCAGGTGACCCGTGAAGCCTTCATGAAAGAGATCCACGAGGAGATTTCATCACTCTCTGGTGCAGAAAAACAACGTTATCAGGGGAAAATATCTGATAAGCAGACAGAAATACTCGAATTTGAGATGCCTGATTCTAAACAGTTCAAAGATGCCCATTCCCCACCTCCGGTTGATCCGGAGAAACTGTCAGGCAATCCAACAGAAATATGAATCCAGCCAAATTCAAATCCGGACTTATGTCAATAATAAAACTTCCTGTTAACGCCCGACAGGTTCTTCAAACAGCTATACTGAGTCTGGCTGCAGCGAGTGGGGCGGTACTGTTTATGGTTTTTATTAATCTTCTTTATAAAATACTATATGTAAAGGCATCCACTGCTTCCAAAACAACTTTTATCGGGTTGAGCTTTTTATTTACCATGACATCTTCTTTTCTGGTATCACTACTGCTTAGAAAAGTTCCCAGCGCAGCAGGCAGCGGTATACCGCAGGTAAAAGCAGCATACTGGAAAGAGCTTGGATACATTCCAATAAGGGATGTTATTACCAAATTTATTGCTGGAATAATAAGCGTAGGGGGTGGAGCAAGTCTTGGTAGAGAAGGTCCAACGATATTTCTGGGTAGCGGTGTGGCGTCATTTTTATCTGGTTATACCGGTTCTGCCAAACGGCAGCGTCGGGCAGCAACAGCAATTGGTGCATCAGCTGGTCTTGCTGCTGCTTTCAATACCCCGCTTGCAGCTATTACATTCAGTGTTGAGGAGTTAATTAACGATCTGAATACAAGATATCTGGGGAGAGTGGTCCTTGCTTCCCTTTTCGGAGCATTAACAGTGTATACTTTGGTTGGTAAACAGCCTGCCTTTTTGCTTCCCCAGGTGAACTCCGGCTCTGTAACAAATTTCTTTCTGATACCGCTGGTTGCTCTGGTGGCATCGGTTTTAGGAGTGATTTTTCAGAAGCTGATTTTACATTTTCGTCCATTGATTCGTAAGCCAGGAAAGTTCCCGGTATGGTTAAATCCCTGTATTGGGGGACTTATCACCTGGATTATTGGAATAACAGTTTTTCTTGTGACCGGAAAGATAGGTATTTTCGGGCTTGGATATGATGATCTTTCAGAGTCGCTGGTAAATGGTACAGTATGGTGGATTGCGGGAATACTGGTATTAGGAAAATTTTTAGCAACTATTGTAAGCTACAGTTTTGGAGGATGTGGCGGAATTTTCTCACCCACACTGTTTATCGGAGGAATGTGTGGTGCATTTCTTTCTGCGGTGGCAGCTCTATGGTTCCCAGGTTCACCAAATGATCATGTTATACTTTCGACTGTGGGGATGAGTGCATGTTTAGGTGCAGTCATAAGAGCACCATTAACATCTACACTGATTGTATTTGAAATGACCCATCAATTTGAAATTATTCCGGGTCTTATGCTCAGCGCTGTTATCAGTCAATTTGTAGCCAGGTTTGCCGGAATAAAACATAATTTTTATGATGATTTATTACTACAGGATGGACACGAGCTGTTGAAAATCAAACCGCCACGTGATCTCTATAGCTGGCAGAATCTGCCGGTATCCAATATAATGAATAAAAAACCTGTTATCATAAAATCCACAGATTATAGGTATCTAAAGTCTATTATATCGTCTACACCATACAAATGCTTTCCATATGTTGAAAATGGAAAGATAACAGGGATACTGACAAGGGAAGCAATAATCAGTTCATTGTCAGGTGGCCAGCAAATAGTACCATCGGATGCCTGTGTTTCGGATCCGGATACAACTGTTAAGGAAGCAGCAGATCAGTTTATCTGTTCTCCCCATAATTTCCTTATAATAGCAAATCAGGATAAATCTTCCATCGAAGGAATCCTTACTCTTAACGATCTTCTCAGGGCACAGACTGCAGCATCAGAATAGTTTTAATTCTTCTGTTTAGTAATGCTTATACCTTGAAACGATTAACCAGCCCTTCAAGTACAATGGCCAGTTTTGCCAGATCCTGCGTGTTTTTTGAAACCATGCCCACTTCTTTGGAATTATCTTTGGTGGCCCGGTCTACATCTTTAATTTTTGATGCAACTTCTTCGAGACCATGGGCGGAATCACTTACATTTTTAGCAATTTCAGAGGCAGTCGAGCTGGTTGCATTAAGATTTTTAGAG
This sequence comes from Fibrobacterota bacterium, assembly GCA_023436145.1. Classification (GTDB taxonomy): domain Bacteria; phylum Fibrobacterota; class Chitinivibrionia; order Chitinivibrionales; family Chitinispirillaceae; genus JAAYPC01. The sequence continues at coordinate 41,094 of JAEZKP010000097.1, forward strand.
ATTTCCTGGACTGTAACGCTCTGCTGTTCGACAGCACTAACGATAGATCTGGAGATATTGTTAATTTCATCGATTATCGCGGTTATTTGCTTAATATTATCAACAGAGGTGCTTGCAACCTGTTGCAGCTCTCCGATTTGTTTACCAATAGAAAAAGTTGCTTCCGAAGTCTGACGTGCGAGTTCTTTCACCTCTTTTGCCACCACTGCAAATCCCTTCCCGGCATCACCTGCATTTGCTGCTTCGATTGTGGCATTAAGTGAAAGAAGATTGGTTTTATCTGCAATTGCTTTTATGATCTTGACAACTTGCCCGATTTGGTTTGCAGAATTACCCAGTTTTTCCATCTGCTCCTGAGTGTTTTTTGCTTGCAAATCGGCATTGGCAGTAATGGAAGATTCCATCTGGCAGCTTCTGGCCACCTCATTGAGAGATGCATTCATTTCTTCTACAGCGGCAGCAATAGTAGCAATCATAGTGGACATCTCTGTTGCACCGGAGGAGATAGAAGTCACATTCATTAAGGTCTGTTCAGTTGCAGATGCTACCACAGCCGCTTTATCAGAAACCTCGTTAGTATTATTTAAAATTTGGGCTGAATTTTCTGAAAGTTCATTCGATGCGGTAGAAAGTTGGTTAGAGTGAGCAATTATAGATTTAATAAGATCCTGAATTCTGGCGGCAAACTGATTGAACCATCGAGCTACTTCTCCTGTCTCATCGCCAGAATTGATCTCTAATCTTTTTCTCAAATCCCCTTCTCCCTCGGCAATATCTTTAAACCTTTCCAGAGTGATTTTTAATGGCTTGACAATAGAGCCAGCAACAAACCAGGCAATTATTACTGCACCAATTAAAATTACTCCGGAGAGAAAAAGAATAGCTCTTAAAGTTTCAGGAATACTGGCCAATACATCATTTTTTATAGCACCAGCTGCAATAGACCATCCTGTTTTTCCAATTGGTGTGTATCCGAAGAAGCGATAACTTCCCAGAAAAAAATACTCGTCAAAACCGGTTTCCATTTTCACCATTTTTTTCATCATTTTGCCAAGTCTGGCAAAAGTGGGGTTGGTGTCTCCTTCAATAATAAAATTACGTTGATTCATGATAAAATCCCGGTTGTCATGAGCTATTAGAGTACCCTTTTCATCAATAATATAGGAGTATCCTTTTTCTCCATAACGGATATCATCGGTTATGTCGCTTAGTACACCTGCTGATAATCTGGCGATTAGAACTGCTGAAATTGCACCAGAGCTGTCTTTAACCGGCGATGCCATCATTATCACTGCAGAGTTGGTTACTCTGCTTATAATTACTGATGACATGCAAGTCTGTCCGGTAAAAGCCTTTTCAATATAGTCTCTATTAGTCAAATCTGCAGTTTCACCACCCGGATACTTTGCCATACGATTTTTATCCACAACAGCCATGCTTTGGAAAGCATGCTGCTTAATCAGCTTTTCCATTTCCATTTCCTGCTGCGTCCAGTCCATTGAACGAATATGTTCGTTTTCAGCAGCTGTCGATATTATCAACAATTGTTTATCTATAACTGCGAGTATATTTTTTGCTCCCTGTTTTGCCAGTTCAACGAGGGCATCTCCTGTATTATTTTTTAAAGCAGAAATAGCTTTAAACACGGAATAAGTAGTAGTTATTCCACAGCTGGTGCATACTATAACCAAAATAACCAGCACCAATTTTTGTCGGATTCCCATTTTAACATTCGCTTTTTTAAACCACATACGGACTTCCCCAATCGTGAAGGATAGAGATATTCTGAAATTTTAGCTTAGATGAATACCTGTTGTCTATAGTATTTACTGGAAAATTGAAGAATTATCCCTGATCATTCAGCTGAAATGGCTGATATTTCACTACTTTTAATCTTGCCTTCAACTATTTTTAATGTAAAAATCAAAAGTCCTTAAAGTAATTTACCCAAACTTTGAGAGTGTATTTCTATGCAATGGACGAAGCAGCACATTATTGATTATTATCACCAGAATGAATTTGCCTATAAGCTTTGGGGTCCCAATATGCATTATGGTTTTTGGGAAAAAGATGTAAAAACCCAACGACAGGCATCTTTGCGTTTTAATGAGGTGATGGCAAAAACAGCTCAGATTACCAGTGATGATCATGTTCTGGATGCAGGTTGTGGAGTAGGTGGAGCCAGTATTTTTCTGGCAAAAACCTTTAATTGTAAGGCAACAGGAATCACGATAACACCTCGCCAGGTTGATCTGGCCCGTAGAAATGCAGAAAAAGCAGGGGTAAGCCATCTGGTGGATTTTCATCAAATGGATTACATGCATACTTCTTTTGCTGATAAGACATTCACTGTGGTATGGGGACTGGAAAGTATCTGCTATGCTGAACCTAAAAGAGATTTTATCAAAGAAGCTTTCAGGGTGCTGAAGGAGAATGGAAGGTTAATTGTAGGAGATGGCTTTGCCAGTAGAGAGCACTATGAAGGAAACGATGCCTGGCTGATGAAACGCTGGATGGATGGCTGGATAGTGAATGATCTGAGAACTCCTGAACAGTTCAGCAAATATGGTCGTGAGGCCGGGTTCAAAGAGACTTTTTATCGTAATGTTACTCCCCATGTAAAGAAAACCTCACGAATCATGCTCTGTGTGTCTCTGCCATTTTTGCCTTTACACCTTATAGACAGGGTTTTTAGAATAACCCAGTACCCCACAGATGCACTCTGGAATCAGTATTTTGCCATGAAGAAAAATTTATGGGAATATGGGATATTCATGGCCCGTAAATAGTTATCCTGGTAAGAGGAACTATTTTTTCGACTGAATTCAATGAAGTATTGGACCCGGCAGATTTTTCTGGCCGGGTGTTTTTTATCTGCACTCGCTGAAAAATGCATAATGAAATATACTGATCCAAATCCAGGACAGAGAAGTCTGAGTGGTAAAGAAAACAGTACCAGGAATAAAATTTTTGGAAGGTAATATATGATATCCAAAAAATTTAGCATCCTTTTATCAGCTGCATACTTTAGTCTGATTTTTGCAGATAACCCTTTAGTCCGGCACATATATACCGCAGATCCGGCTCCACTTGTCTATAATGACAGGTTTTACATCTTTACCGGTCATGATGAAGGCGGGAGTGGTTGGACACTTAACGGATGGCACGTACTGTCATCATCTGATATGGTAAACTGGACAGATCATGGAGAAGTTCTGTCTGTAGCCGATGTAACATGGCTGAATCCTCATCAGGCCTGGGCAGCTCAATGTGTTGAGCGGGATGGAAAATTCTACTTTTATATATGTGATTCAGGAGAGATTGGTGTTGCAGTTGCCGACAGTATTTTGGGGCCTTATAAAGATGCATTAGGTAAGCCATTAATCTCAAATAAAACTCCGGGGGCCTGTCCGGGTGATGATAATATAGATCCCTCGGTTTTAATAGATGATGACGGGCAGGCATATATTTATTGGGGAACTGATCGTGTGGTGCGTCAAGCCAAATTAAAAAGTAATATGATTGAAATCGATGGTCAGATAACTACGCCTCAGGGATTAAGCCGTTTTTTTGAAGCATCGTGGGTACATAAAAGAAACAATATCTATTACTATTCTTATGCAGCTTATAACAGTTCAGGTGATAACTGGCCATCCAATATCGATTATGCCACAAGTTCAAATCCACTGGGCCCATGGTCTTATAAAGGAACGCTTAATGGTTATGCCGGGACAGGGACTAACCACTCGGGTATTATTGAATTCAGAGGTCGATGGTACTTTGTTTACCATACAGATTATCTTTCCGGGGGAACGCCCTGGGAAAGATCGGTTCAGATAAATTATCTTGAATATAACAGTGATGGTACTTTGAAGAAAATCATACAGGATACGGTGGGGGTAGAGCCTGTGGGTCCGGAAATATTTGATGAGAATGCATTTTATAAAATCAGGGCCAGACATAGTGGAAAGCTGATGGAAGTGGAAAATGCATCAGTCTCAAATAATGCAAATGTCCAGCAGAGTACAGATAATGGAGTGCATAGTCAGCAGTGGAAAATCGTGGAAGTGGAGCGTGGAGTTTACCAGTTTGTTAACCGTAACAGTAATCTGGTACTGGATGCAGATATGTCAAGTAATAATGTCCTTCAGTATTCATACTGGGGCGGAAAAAACCAGAGATGGAAGATAACCGGTGCCGGCAATGGAAGCTACTACGTAGTTAACAAAGGGAACAACCGGATGCTTGAAGTTTATTATGCTGAGACAAAGGACGGAGCGAATATTCAACACTGGGAATTTAACGGGGAGACCTGTCAGATGTGGGATATAATTAGAGTGGATTCAAATGCGGTCGTTATTAACATTGCTGATCATAATACATTACATAAACCTTTTTCCAAACAGTTTCCTGGCAGGATATTTCTTTCCAGAACAATATTAAACCACTCAAATAAACTGAATGTATTTGATCTGACCGGACGAATGTCTTCTAATAATAACGCATCGAAATTCAGCAGTGGTTATTATATCAATGGCGCATGGACCGAGAGAGTTCCGGTAACTAGTCAGAAGAAATAGAATTGTAATAATCTATTCACTCCGTATCAAAACCGGGACGAATAAATTCCATGGCTCTGGGAAAAGCTTGCTCAGCAGCACGTCTTATGGAAATTAATTGACCGATGAGTTTAGCCGACATGTGTTTGTCGCCTTTGTAAAAAGAGCGGATATTACACCAGGCAGCAATCGATCTGTTAATGGAAATAAGTGCCACTTTGGCAGAACCATTTTCATCCGAATTTACATCAATTTCCCCGATTTCATCATTATCGACTGCTCTGAGCAGTTTAGCTGAGATGAAAAAGGCATATCTTCTTATCACTTCAATAGCATCTGCTGCACTTTTCTTTTCATCTGTTTCACAGCGGATCAGATCATTCTGATAAAGTTCAATCCATTTATATGTGTCATTTGCATAAGCTTGTGATGCCTTGAATAAGCAACTCTCTTTTGCCCTGTTTTCACTATTGTTTTCAGAAAAATCAGAGCAGTAAAAATCCGATTTTTCTTCAGGTTGAAGTGCTTCAAAAAAGTCTGGGTTATCTTCGTCAGGAAAAATCTCATCGAAAAACGATTCGAACAGTTTTAAAATTGCATCTTTATTCCTGTTGTCATCTTTTGATGCTTCCATAAGTTTACTTTCAAAAGCAAATGAACGGCACCTGGAGGTAAATGCACATTTTTCGCACCAGCGATCACAATAATTGAATATTCCCTCAATATACTGATTCATCATTTATAGGTTCTTTTTAAAAGTAAAAGACAATGGAATTATTTAAGCATATATTAAGTTCCGTTCATGTTGTAATATATATGCAGAGCGGAATTGATATCAGGAAATAAAATCGTCAAGCTACTTTTTCTGGGATTTGAGTATGATGAACCGGCTATCAGTTTTAATAATCATTCCGGGAGCCACTGAACTGCATACCTTTCCCTGCAGATTAATTTCCCTTATTTTATTACTTGGTGATAGTTTTTGCGATGGAGCTTTAAAACTATTCATTTGTAAAGTTTTAACGGGTGGCTTACAGATAATCTCTGGAAAAAGCTCAGGTGCTTTTATCTGATTTCCCGGAAGAGTGGGACCATTCCAGGAGTACATTCCACCCCGCAAAGATAAAATGTTAGAAAAACCATCTGATTCTAGTTCTGAAGCTGCCTGTCCACTTCGATTGCCGGAGGCACAGTATATTACTATTAAAGTGTCTCTGGGCAACCTTTCAACTACCTCATCAAAAACGCCAGATCTGTAAGGAAAATTATAGGCTCCACAGTTCTCAGAACCAATGATAGTATTAAGTTCATTAGTTTCTCTGATATCTATAAGAATAAAATCAGTAGAAGTGTTACCTTGGAGCCATTGGGAAAGTGAATCAGAGCTAATTTCCTGAAAACTAAAAGAGATAGAAAAAAGGGAAAAAAGAACCAGTAGGATTTTGAATAGATGTTTCATAGTCAGTTCTTATTTAACATTCAGGTTTTTAGGTAATATATCTAATTTTCATTATTTTTGCTCATATTCTATATTTAGTATTAAAACACTTTATCTTTCTGTATTGGGATTGGCCACTATGGGAACAAAACCGGTTTATGCGATTCAATTTTTTATCTCCCATAATCGTACTCTGGTTATGAAGCACTATAATAGAAAAACATTGAGATTAATTTTTTCTTGCTGGCTTATTGTTTTTCTTTTCAGCCCTCCCCTGGTATTATCTGCAATCACCGAGTGCCACTGCAGCGAACATGTTACATTGCCGGAAACTGAAAAAGCAGAGAGTCATGAAAAAGATGGATGCTGTTCTGATGATTGCTCCTGCTGTTTCTCTGCTTCCAGCAATGAAGTTCATAGTAATTTTGTCTATCCCGGATTAGTGTCACAAATCTATAAATTATTCAGTTCCACTAATTTAGTCTTACCGGTAATACCGGATGAATTGCTAGTTCTGCATCATACCATAATTCCTCAACTGGGCGATAGCCCACCATTGGCAAACCACATCCCTACCACTATTCTTAGAATTTGATTTCTCCTTGTTGGAAAACAGGCGCATTTCCCAATGAATCTGACTGGATTTTTGGGTTTTGCTCTACCGTATATTTAATTTTTATATTCTGTCAAAGTTTATAAACTTATTACTTATTTGCGCAAGGAGATATTATGAATAAGCAAAAGATTTGTCGGGTATCAGGATTATTTACACTTATACTATTTTCCGTTCTGGTTTTTTCTGGTTGCAAAAACGCTGGAGGTATTCGTTTAGGTCAGGAGATTCCTGCTGATATAAAACCTACAAAGCTGACTGAAATATTAGCTCAACCAGCAAGTTATAACGGGAAAACAGTTGTAGTGAACGGAATAATCTCTGGTCAATGTCCGTCATTTTGTGAGTTTTTTTTCAAAGAAGGAGCTAATCAGGTTACAATTTTTCCCCAGGGTTTTAAGCTTCCTAAGCTGGAGACTGGAAAAAAGGTTACTGTGTATGCCAACATAACCAGTGGAGAAAATGTGGTTTTTTCTGCTCTGGGTATCCGTACAGAATAGGAGGATTTCATGAATTATTCAACGATAGCTTTAAGCAATCTTCGTCGAAATCCGGTTCGCAGCATTCTGACGGGTCTGAGTCTGGCAGTTTCAGCTGCCACACTTACTATAGTGTTGAGTCTGGACAGAGGGTATACATCGGCAGTAACTGAAGATCTGGTCAATAAAACCGGTGTTCACATGTATATTACAAAAGAAGGATGTCCTATCGAGGCAGCATCGGTTATTGCCCAAGGTGGCTTGAGTCCGCTTTACGTATCAGAAGATATACTCACCAAAATAAATTCTGTCCCTCATCTTGAAGCTGTGATGCCGTTTAAACTCTTTGCAGTGACGACTGATGACGGTTCGCGTACCGACATATTCATGGGGGTTACTGAGGAAGTAAGTTCTGTCAAACCGGACTGGACGTATGCATCTGGAGGATGGTTTACATCTGATACATCTGTAATTCTTGGTGCAGAAATGGCCCGGATCGAGAATCTCTCGGTTGGTGATAAAATGTTCACTGAGCATTTCAACCGTGAATTTGTGGTATCAGGTATTCTGAAACGGAACTACAGTCAGGATGATGGAACTTTCTTTTTGCCTTTGTTAACCGCACAGAAAATGGTAGATCGTGAAGGGAAGCTTTCAGCTGTAGCAATCAAATTGAAAGATATTTCCATGCTTGATGCAGTAAGAAATCAGCTTAGGGCCGCTATACCTGCTGATTACTTTGTTATTGGATCCAAGGAGCTCAGTGATGGAATTCTTCAGTTTTTCAGTTCCACCAGAGTGATAATGTTTGTGATGGTCATTGTAGCTATTCTTATTTCGGTTTTCGGAATAATTAATACCATGCTTATGGCAGTTCTGGAACGAAAAAAGGAGTTTGCATATCTTAAGTGTGTGGGTGCAGGAAAAAGAGACCTTCTAAAACTGATATCGCTGGAAACACTGGCGATCTGTCTAGCTGGAAGTGCTTTGGGCGCGATAAGCGGAGCTTCTCTCAGTCCATTGTTTGGTAATTTTATGCGTAAGCTTTTTATTGCCTATACACCTTCCGGTTCTATAGCCAGACCCGATCTGTTGATCATTTTACTGGCTTTTATTGTCTGTACATTAATAGGTATGGCATGCTCATTGTATCCAGGTTTACGCGCTGCTAAAATTGTACCAATGGAGGTCTTGAGAAATGAATAATAATCCTGTAATTAAATTGGAGCATGTATCCAAAAATTATCATCGGGGTGTGGAAACGGTTCATGCGGTTCAAGATCTTTCACTCTCTATTAATAAAGGCGAATATGTGGCAATAATTGGTCATTCCGGATCTGGAAAAACCACTCTGCTTAATATGATCGGTTGTCTTGACCGTCCAACATCCGGAGTTGTGGAGGTAAACGGTATATCCACGATGAAGGCGCATGAAAAGGAACTCACCACGTTAAGGAAAAAGACGATTGGTTTCGTCTTTCAGCAGTTTTTTCTGATCCCGACTCTTACTGTACTTCAAAATGTCAAGTTGCCTGCGCTTTTCGCCGGAAAACCAGACGATAAAAAAGCTGAAGAATTACTCAGTATGGTAGGGCTGAAAAAACGGATGTCACATCTGCCGGGGCAACTTTCCGGTGGAGAAATGCAGAGAGTGGCGATAGCCAGGAGTCTGATTAATGATCCGCCTGTTCTGCTTGCAGATGAGCCCACAGGGAACCTTGACTCCCGAAATGCTGAGACTATAATGGACCTTTTAGGTGAACTTAACCAAAAAGGGATCACAATTGTGGTGGTTACGCATAACCATGATCTGGTTAAGCGATGCTCAAGAACGGTTTATATGGAAGATGGCAAATTGAAAAATGATAGCTGAAAATAAATTCATTAAAGAAGGATGTCAGCAGGACAAGGCTGTACCGCTGTTATTTCTCTTATTAATACAGCTATTACCATTTGAGATTTACGCAACGTGGAGTATTACAGCTGATGCTGATGTAAGGAGCCACTGGGTTTATCCCAGTGACTTCTCAGGCGAAATACACGCAGCGGGATTATCGGTCAGAAAATCTATTGCCGATAATTCCGGAGATCGTTATATCATATCGGCATTATTCGAAGCTGAGAAGAATTTTTCTGAACTCATGTTACATGAACTTTATTTCAGATATAAGGGGCCTATGGGTTTGTGGAATATCACAGTAGGAAGAATAGGTTTACCTTATGGCCTTTTAACCTCTTTCAGCACTACCCGTCATCTTTTTGAAAAACCCATTGAAGAAAGTTTGGGTTTTGATGCTGATAATGGCATAATGTTTTCCGGTGTTGCAGGCATTTTTGATTACGGTGTTTCTTTAACCCAGGGATACGGAATTCATCGGGTACCTTCGTTTCCTGGAGAGGGCTTTGGTGCTGGCCGTGTTGGTATTACTTTGGGTGAAGCAGAGGAATATTCAATTGGAATTTCCATAGGCGCAGGGCGAACAGAAACATCCCATATGGAACATTCGTCAATTACCAGGATAACTGGTGGAATGGATGCCACACTGAATTTAGCTCAAAGCGTCATCAGAACAGAGGTGAATGCAGGAATAGTTGATAAACACAAGTTTGTCAATGGTTATAATCTGATAGATTATACACTTCATCAGCGCCTCGACCTTTCGACCGGTCTTAAACTCCTGTATTCGCACAATGATATCAGCGGTGCATTATTCGCTGGATTTTCTTTCAAACCACCCTGGTTTAATTTCAAAGGAGGATACATATATGATTTTAAGGGCAAACAAAAGCATCATATATCACTGCAGCTATATCGCGTTTTTTCTTTTACTTTCTAGTTTCAATGCAGTATTTGCTCAGGATGTCTATCTGTGTGTATGGCGCAATCCGGAAAGAACCATGTCCAGGATTTTTCCAGATGCAAAAGATTATGTCACAGTAAACCTTAAAATAACACCAGCGGAATGTGAAGCTATAGAAAAAGAGCTTGGATTCAAACTGCTGCCAGGGCAACGTGACAGGTTTCAGTATTTTAAGATGAACGGAGAAGGTGGTAAACAGATCGGAGTAATAATAGCAGGTTCACAAAAAGGGGAGTATGGGGCTATCGAATTTGTAATAGGAATCGATACAACCGGTACATTAAAGGATATATACATTCAACGTTCCCGAGAAAAAGATCAGAGTTTTAAAGAGCGATCGTTCCTGGATCTTTTCCAGAATATCAAAATGACAGATGTTATGGGAATTAAGAATTTGTATAAAGGACCGGAGTCCAAAGGTACAACGGCAATAATTCAGGGAGTCATGAAGGAGATTGTGACGTATAATAAAATGACAGAAAAAAAGTAAGCTTTTTAAAGGCGGTCAAAAGAAATCCGGTTCCAATTTTCTTTTGGCCTTTATAGCTTTAAACAGCAAATTGCCGTAAAGCATGATAAACAAACCGCATAAAATTAAAATAATTCCAGGAAAAAGAAAGGGTACTATTTTTTCTTTGGCAACAACCACTCCCAGAAGAGTAGCGATTATAGGATTTACAAAGGCATAACTTACCACCCGGATTGCAGGTTCGTTATGAATCAGATAGTTATAGGCACAAAAAGCAGCAGATCCGATTATCATCAGATAGAGTAAACCCAAAATTGAAGAAAGAGAAAAAGAAGGATAAAGTTGCTGAATAGACGGTTTCCCAAGCATCAAAGTAAGCAAACAAATTAAACCTATTGAAAACATTTGAATCCCAGTGTTTACAAAAATATCGGGAAATACTTTTAATTTATGTCCCAGGCTGGTAGCAAAAGCCCAGGAGACAAGTCCACCTATTACTAAAAGAATATCCGGGGTAAAACTCATGCTGAATGAACTGCCATTGTAAAGTAATGTGCAAACACCACCAAAGCCCAGAAAAATACCGATTATCCCTGAGAATGAGATTTTCTTACCTATCAATAACCAGTCGAAAAATGCCACTACCACCGGGGTTGTAGCAAGTATCAGAGCGACAAGATAACTATCCACATTTTTTTCTGCGACAGTTACCAGTCCGTTTCCTCCAAGAAGAAGGAAAAATCCCAGAAAGAATGAACAGCAAAACTCTTTGAAAGTAGGCAGCCGCTTTAAGCGCCTGCTTGCCAGTGCTAATAAGAGAAAGAAAACACCTCCGCCAAAAAACCGTAATCCGACAACATAAAAAGGAGGTATTGTTGTAACTGCTACTCTGATAAAAAGATATGTTGAACCCCAAACAATGTAAACAGTCAGATAACATAAAATAATTATCCACTTTTTCGGATTTTTGTTTTCTTTGGTTTGAATTTTCATATAGGATAAAATGGCTATAAAAGGCATTAAGTTGAGACTGGGTTATATTCACGAACCAATAATCCGCTCGTGGTAACCATGAGATGCAATGTTTTTGTTTTTTGAGCACCGATGAAAGTTGCGGAACCGTATTGGGCATTCAGCAACGGTTTGAAGGCGAAAAAGCATTTTTGAAGTGAGTAACTGTCAATTATTGTATTCTTTCCAAGGGAATAGATTGATCGAGGTTTTTTCTGCTCATCGGACAATGTGTTATACCTGCCCCCAATACGATCAAGTTTATAGCCTGTATGAATGCCTATCAGATTGAGAGCAGGATGCCATTTCAGGATGTGTGCATCAATGTAAATTATATCACCTGAAATGCTGTATTCACTTTTAGTACTGTCAGGGAGCGTAACCTGGGCGACAAACTGTTGTTTTCCCTGTGGCTTTATCTCTATAATGGCAGCCAATGTCTCTTTGGTGAGAGGCTGGTAACTATGATTAATAATGAAAAACAAGCCTGCTGTAGTGGCTACCAAAAAGCATAAAAGCATAAGAAGAGTGTTTTGAAAAGCAGGTAGAATTCTAAATCTGCTTATAGCTTTGAGCGTAAAGTAAAGAAACAGTAGCCCGATGAGCCCGGAAGCAGTTAGTACCAAAAGCAATGAATTCTGCACCATATATTTTATTAATTATTCTGCTGTGATTGAATAATTCCCCTTCTCTCAACACTGAGTGCATGATGAACAAAATTTTCCGCTCTGGCAAAAGTACTCACAAATGGGGCTGAAAGATCCAATCCTTCAGGAGTGACTTCTGCAACTGAGATTCTCTTGGTGAAGCTTTCCACTCCCAGAGGTGAAGCATAACGTGCTGCACCACCTGTAGGCAGGACATGATTGGTCCCTATAAAATAATCTCCCAAGGCAACCGGAGTATAGGGGCCTAAAAAGATTGCTGCAGCATTATAGATTTTATTAAGGTCTTTTTTATAGTCTCTGGTCATTATCTGAAGATGTTCAGGGGCGAAATCATTTACCAATGCAATGCTTTCATCCCTGGATGAAGCGACAAAGATGGAGATGGCATGTTCAGGAAGCGCCTGAAATACTTTTTTTACCGGAGAAGCCTCGATTTCCCTTATTAACGCTGCTGCGATTTTTTGGGCCAGCTCTTTATCTTCACATACGCAAATAGCCAGTTCGTCGCCGGAGCCGTGTTCTCCTTGAGCAAGAAGATCCAGTGCAACCCAGGTTGGATCCACAGAATCATCGGCTATGATTGCCACCTCGCTGGGTCCTGCCACCGAATCGATATCAACAAGTCCGTAAACCAGTTTTTTGGCGGTTGCTACAAAGGGATTTCCAGGGCCAACGATTTTTTCTACCGGCCTTATAGTTTTTGTTCCATAAGCTAGCGCTGCAATTGCCTGGGCTCCTCCAATACGGTAAACTTCTTTAATATTTAATAGCTGTAATGCATACGCAACACCAGGATCAAGCTGCTCTCTAGGTGGAGTAACCGCCACGATCTCCTTAACACCTGCGATCTGTGCGGGTATGATGTCCATGAGAACAGAGGATGGATATATAGTATGTCCACCGGGAATATATACGCCTACTCTGGAAAGAGGTCGAATAATCTGGCCAAGCAGTCCTTCTTCACTTTTGAATTCAAAACCGGTTCTGAGTTGCTTACGGTGATAGGTTTCGATCCGCTTAGCGGTTTCATCTATTGCAGCCTTGAGTTCAGGACGGATTTTTTGAGCGCTGAAAGAGATTTCTTTCTCTGTTATTCTCATCTTTTTGGCAGTAAGCTTAACCTTATCAAATTTTTCGGTATAATTAAGCAGCGCAGTGTCACCATCTTCCCGGATGCTATCCAGAATTTTTTCCACCAGAGAAGTGGTTTTTTTATTACTGGTAATTCGGGATGTCTTTATTTTTTGCAGATATTTTCTTCCCTGGGAGGAGGAATAGTTAATTATCGGTACTTTAATTTTTCTGATAGCCATTAATAAACTCCAGCTTGATTCTTTTTTAATTTTATCGCTTGAGACAAAATAAATAAATTACCATTAAACATAAAAATTAATGGTATAATCACCAAAAAATCACCTCAGATTCAGGTAGTTGTTATTATATGGGTGTAGGAACATCGATAAATTCTGTTTGTATCCCGAATTTTTCCTGCAGCAGTCTACCTAAAGCTAAAATACCAGGTTTTTCGGTATGATAATGGCCGGCATAAATAACATTTATGCCATTTTCCAGTGCTTCGTGGTAGTTATAATGAGCTGGTTCACCAGTAATGTAGCAGTCGAGTCCTTTTGTGATTGCTTCTGTCAATAAGTCTGCAGCACCACCAGAAACGACAGCAACTTTAGAGACTTTTTTCTTGCCAAATGGCAGGACAGTGCATTGGGAATCCAGGTTTTCGCAGAGTGTTTGAACGATTGAATCCAGGTCTGTAGATTTATTTAAGACACCTTCAAAGCCTATTTCGATTCCTTTATAATTGCCAAAAGGTCTCAACTCACTCATGTTCAGCATTGCAGCCAGTTGAGCATTATTACCTATTTCAGGATGAAGGTCAAGGGGCAGATGAGAGGCATAAAGGTTAAGGTCGTTTTCTAACAGATATTTCAGATGATTATAGGAGCTTCCGCTGACCGATCTGATTCCATCCCAGATAATGCCATGATGAACAGCAATCAATTGGCATTGCTTTTTGAGAGCAAGCCGGTATCCTTGCAATGATGCATCCACCAGCAATGCTATTTTTTTGATGGTTGGAGTACCCTGTACCTGAAGTCCATTACAGGAGTAATCTTTGTAATGGCTGGTCTTTAGCATGCTGTCGATAAAAGAAACCAGTGTATCCCGACTTACTTCATTACTTTTTGAAGAAGGTTTTTTTTGCATGGAGGACTCTTTCAAGGTAATTAAAATGGACTGGCAAATGATGAGTTAAAATAAAAAGGGCAGAGTTTTAATCCAAAATATAAACCATTCTGTTTTCAATTTTAGAGGAGAGTTCCACAGTATTTGCAGAAAGTTGCATCAGAATCGTTGTGTCCACCACATGATAGGCATTCTTTTGCCGTTGATCTCATTTTTGAGAAACGATTGAATTCAAGAGTTACAATACCGGTTGGTACTGCAATCATCCCATAGCCTAAAAGCATTACTATCGATGCCAGAAACTTACCTGGAAATGTTTGAGGAGCAATATCACCAAAGCCAACTGTAGTAATAGTAACTATTGTCCAATAAATACTGGTGGGAATGTCGATAAAGCCGTTTTCCGGCCCTTCGATGGCGTAAATCAGAGTACCAATCAGAATAATCAGGGTGAAAACAGCTAAAAGAAAAACGATTATTCGCTTAAGACTGGCCTTGAGCACCTTTTTTAAAATATCTGCTTCATAAAGATATTTGTAGAGTTTAAATAAACGAAAAATTCTTAATATCCGGAAGGCACGAATAGTTATGAAATTATGAGCACCAAAGCTGATTAGCTCCAGAAAAAGTGGCATAAAAGCCATAAAATCGATAATTCCGTAAAAACTGAAGGCATATTTTAAAGGCTGTCTTACAGAGATAAGTCGCAGGATGTACTCTATAAAAAAAAGAATTGTGAAAAACCACTCTGCTTTTTCAAAAAAATGGCCAAAACGGTCCTTAAGTCCTTCCATACTTCCTAGAATAACTGCCAGTATACTTAATAGAATGCTAAGGAGAAGAAAACTATTGAAAATTTTCCCGGTAGGAGAGTTCTCATCGAATAAATAATGGTAAAAATGGTACTTCCATTCTGAGAGACCAGAGTAATCGTTTTTATTAGTCATACATTTTTCTAAAAATGCGTCTGAAAAAAAGGGGTCTTTCAAGTGCAACCCAAAAAAGTAGTCAGCAATGTGAATACCTCATTTACATAGATAGCAAAAGAGTTTCCGGAATAAGTTAATTCTTGAAAAAAAAGGACTTTCCGGTTATCCTTAAGAAAGGAGGAGAAATGAATATTTCCACTGGAGCCGCACTTAACGGGCTGACATCAATATCGATTTTGCAGGATATCACTGCTCATAATGTAGCTAATATTAATACAGAGCCTTTTTATGCAAAAGAAGGGATACAAGGTGAAGCAAGTTCTGGTGTAGGTCCACAAATAAAGTCCATACGGAATACTGATCATCAAACCGATCTTGCTGAAAGTATGACAAATATTGTTAAAAATCAGCACTCATACTCTGCAGATCTCAGGATAATTAAAGTTCAGGACCGGATGATTGGAGAGCTTATAGACATAATTGCTTAGGTTTTTAATTCAGGCCAAATTTAAACATAGGAGTGCAGGATAAAAGAAGTAATGAAGATTAGTCATTACTTCTTTTGTCTATTTATTTTATCCGCATTTGGAATAACCACAACTCTTGCAGACTGCACATCCGCTCTCATTTTCCATTATACCGCCGCATTCCGGACATTGCGGGCAATAACCCATATCTAGGCTGGAAAATGTGATCTGTGATTGAGATGCTTGAGGCCCCTGGATATCTGTAATCGCCTTTTCCAGAACCCGTCCGATAGCATCCGCACAGGAGAGAATCATTTCACCATCATGCCAGGTTGGTATCGGGCAACGGATACCACGCAACTGTGTCACTATGGATTTGGGATCGATTCCGGAACGCAAAGCCAGAGATACCAGGCGGGAAACAGCTTCAGCATTAGATGCAGCACAACCTCCGGATTTTCCCATTTGTGTAAAGACTTCACAAAATCCAAAGCTATCGGAATTGATATTTATGTAAAGAGTACCGCAACCGGTTTTGGTTTTATATGTTCTGCCATGGGTTACTGCCGGTCTGGGGCGGGGATGGATGATTCCAACGGCTGTGTTATCAGTAATAGAGACAGCTCCCCCGGTAGTACCGGTTGTAATTACCTGATTTTGTCGGGAACCATCACGGTAAACCGTAACACCTTTACAATTAAGTTCATAGGCATGACGAAACACCTCTTCTACTTCGGCTACGGTTGCTTCTTTGCGGAAGTTAACGGTTTTGGAAACTGCATTATCAGTGTATTTCTGGAATGCGGCTTGCAAAATGATATGCCAGCGGGGTTCTATATCATGTGAAGTTACAAAAAGATCACGAATTCTTTTTGGAATACCATAAATTTTATTAAGACTTCCCGATTCTGCAACCATTTTCATTAGTTCTTCAGAATAAAACCCTTCCTCCTGAGCAACTTTTTTAAAAGCCGGATGAATTTCAAGTAATCTCTTTCCATCGAGGACATTTTTTTCGTAAACAATGGCAAAGAGAGGTTCTATCCCGCTTGAACATCCCGCGATCATACTTATAGTTCCGGTTGGAGCTATAGTGGTTACAGTGGCATTACGAACCTGAAGTTCATTATCCTTATCGAAAATCGATCCTTTAAAATTAGGAAAAACACTTCTTTCTCTAGCCAAAAAAGCAGATACCTTCTTTCCTTCAGACTGGATAAATTTCATGATCTCTTCTGCCAGGCTGGCTGCAGCATGTGAATTATAAGGAATTCCAAATTCAATGAGCAGATCTGCAAACCCCATAATACCAAGACCGATCTTGCGGTTTGCTTTGGTTACTTTTTCTATTTCAGCAAGTGGATACTTATTCACCTCAATAACGTTGTCCAGAAAGCGGACTGCAGTGCTTACTGTTTCTCCTAGTTTGGAGAAATCAACAGCTTTTTTACCGTTTATTTCAGTAATCATATGGGCAATATTAATCGAGCCGAGATTACAGGATTCGTATGGAAGCAAAGGTTGCTCGCCGCAGGGATTTGTACTTTCCATTCTACCCACATGTGGGGTGGGGTTTGCTTTATTTATTTTGTCAAGGAAAACCACGCCGGGTTCTCCGTTTTTCCAGGCAAGTTCAACTATTCTTTTAAACACTTTTGAGGCTTTCTGGCGTCCCATAATTTCTCCTGTTCTGGGATTGCGCAGTGGGTATTCCTCATCCCGCTTCAGTGCCTCCATAAATTCATCAGTAATGCCTACAGAAATATTAAAATTGGAGAGATATCCATCTTTCTCCTTCATCTCAATAAAATCCATGATTTCCGGGTGAGAGCAGTTTAAAATTCCCATATTGGCACCCCGGCGCGTACCACCCTGTTTTACTGTTTCGGTGGCTATATCAAAAACCCGCATAAATGAAAGAGGACCCGAGGAAATGCCTTTGGTTGATTTGACCCGATCGTTTTTAGGGCGGATATTGGAAAATGAAAAGCCGGTTCCTCCTCCACTTTTATGAATAAGAGCAGTGTTTTTAACTGCAGTAAAAATATCTTCCATCGAATCTCCGACTGGTAACACAAAACAAGCGGAAAGTTGCTGCAAATCCCGACCAGCATTCATAAGCGTGGGGGAGTTGGGAAGAAAATCGAGATTAACCATCATTGTGTAAAACTTTTCGATCCAGCCATCCGTATTTATATCAGGATTAAATATCTTTTCAGCGCTGGCAATGTTCTCAGCAACCCGAAAAAACATCTCTTCTGGAGTTTCAATTACTTTTCCGTTTTCATCTTTTTTAAGATATCGTTTTTCCAGGACAGTACGAGCATTATCGCTTAAAGCTGATTTTTTCTTCAACAGCTGTTCTTTTAAAGATTCCATGGATTTAGCCTCAGGCATAATATCTTGTTTAGTGAGGACTGATGCGGTTACAGGTTTGGATTCTGTACTGGTTTTTGTAATGGACATGGGGTCCTGCTCCTTTTACACTCAAACAGGTCTTTAGTTATCTTCATCTGAATCAGAGGATTCTATAAAACACTTTTTCCCTTTGAGTGATCAAAGGGATACATTCTCCGTTTTTACCGAATCGTCTGAATCAGGTTATTATTTGATCTGGTTCACTAGTTATGAAGGGATTTCCAGAATGAATTAACCTCATAAATATAACGGCCAAGGAGAGGTGGAGTCAAGCCTAAAAAAACAGTAGTATCCACAACATACTGTAGGAAATCTGAAAAATAGCGCAAGCTGTAGGGATGTAAACGTTTCCTGGCTTTCTAAGATAATGGCTTTTATAAGGTTACATTAAACACATTAATAAACGGAACAAGTCGAACTCAGCTGAATTGATTAAAACCAGCATAGCACACCAAATAGTATTTTTCTGGAATTATAATAGGAGGAAAAAATGGCAGATTTACTAGAGCAATCCGTGATTGATGAACTGAAAGAACGCGTGGACAACCTGCGGAGGTATCTTTGACATAGATAAAAAAATGTCGCTGGTAGCTGAACTGGAAGCTCAAAGTTCACAGGAGAGTTTCTGGAATGATTCAAACAATGCTCAAAAGGTTTTAAAGGATATTAAGGAAGCCAAGCGGATTATTGAACCTTGGCAAAAAGCTGCCCGGGAAATTGAAGAAATTCAGGAGTTTTTCGCTCTGGCAAAGCTGGAAAATGATGATAACACTCTTTCCGAGTTGAAATCACAGACCGATTTTCTTGAAAAAGAGATTGCCCATATCGAATTTCTGCACAAGTTAAGTGGCCAGGATGATAATGCACCTGCTATTTTAACTGTTCATAGCGGTGCCGGTGGAACCGAATCCTGCGACTGGGCAAATATGCTTTATCGCATGTATCTGCGCTGGATGGAACGGAAAGGCTTTTCCTACACTGTTCTTGACGAACTTCCTGGCGAAGAGGCAGGAATTAAAAGTGTTACTATTGAGGTGCAGGGCGAATATGCCTATGGACATCTGAAAGCTGAATGTGGAGTTCATCGTTTAGTAAGAATTTCTCCATTTGACTCCAATGCCCGCAGGCATACCTCTTTTGCATCGGTCTATGCTTATCCTATCGCAGAAGAGATCGACGATTTCGATATAGATGAGAAAGATCTCAGAATTGATACTTACAGATCAAGCGGAGCAGGTGGTCAGCATGTCAATAAGACCGATAGTGCTGTACGTATCACTCATATACCTACAAATATTGTGGTAGCTTGCCAGAATGAACGTTCACAGATAAAAAACCGGGCTACTGCCATGCGTCTTCTAAAAGCACGTGTCCGTCAGTATTATAAAGATATTGAAGAAAAAGAGCGTGAATCTAAACTGGCTGAAAAGAAGAAAATCGAATGGGGAAGCCAGATCAGATCCTATGTTTTGCATCCTTACAACATGGTAAAAGACCATCGTACCGATGCTGAAACATCAAACACACAGGCTGTTCTTGACGGCGATATTGATATGTTTATTGAAGCATATCTGATGGAATTTTAAGAAGGACCAGTGGCAAAACCAGGATTGGCCAAAAGCATGAAAACACAAAAAGAGAATCAGCTATTCACAACTGTTGAATGTGCAAGGTGTGCCATCTGTTGTACCGAACCGATTGTACCTGTGACAGATAGCGATGTAAAACGGATTTGCAAAGTGCTGAATGTGCCTGCTCAGCGCTTTGTCCGCTTTTATTCCATAAAGGAAATGGAGTATGATCCTGATTCTGATCTCTGGATCAAATTCCCACAAGGTAAACGTGCAATGGGCTTGAAAAAGGCTCTTTCCAGATGTCTTTTTCTTGATAACCATAAAAACTGTTCGATCTATAATGATCGACCCATGACTTGCAGAACATTTCCTTATGTAATCGATCTTGATGAGGAGGACAACCCAAAAAAGGTTAAGCTCAACAAGATCGTATCCTGTTCATGTAAAAAAAGACAGAGATCATCTCTTAGTGAAGTAGTTGAGAATGTACGGGAAGAACTCAATGAAGATGACAGTTATTACGACAAAATAGAAATATGGAATAATAGAAAACCTTTGGGAACTACAAGAGATTTTTTAATATTCATCAGTTCCGGTGAAGCTTAATCATCTCCTGTGCTCAATCATCATTTTGTGGTATGCCACCTGGATTTTCAAATGATAATATTTTCCGGAAACTTTCTGATCAGGAATTTTATTCAGACCGATGCGTTCTCTTTATCCAGATATGCTGATAATCCGAAGATAGCCAGTAATCTCCGTGATGCTTTTCCCTCCCCGTACACATTAACTGATGCGGAAATTTTTCTGGCCAGGGTTTCCTCTCAATCACCTGTAGCTACTTTTGCCATAGCAACTGAAAATGAAGCTATAGGCTCTATTGGCTTAATGATTGGCCAGGATGTTCACCGCTTTTCTGCTGAATTGGGCTACTGGTTGGCTGAACCATTCTGGGGAAAAGGCATAATGAGTACAGCTGTGACTGCAGTTGTAAAGTATGGATTTGAGAGTTTGGGATTGAACCGTATCTATGCAGAACCTTATCATACCAACGCCGCGTCCATAAGAGTACTTCAGAAAGCTGGATTTGAGTATGAAGGAAGGATGCGGGCTAATGTAGTTAAAAAGGGTAAAATTCTGGATCAGCTATTATATGCAAAAATCAGGAACATGTAATAAATTATTAATTTGAAAACCACCTGTCTGTCACCGCTTTCGAATGTATTTCTGGAGACTGATGGACAAGAGGGTATCACTTACTAAAATAGAATTTCAGAAGTTATTTAAGCGCTGTTATTGAGAGAATATCTGAACAATAAAATTGTTTGCAGCCATTGTTTAATCCTGTTACCTTTTTATAGAGTGGTAGAAAAAAAATGCCTTTAATGAGGAGTGGATGGGTGAATTTTAAAAATATCGGTTTTTCTGTTATGGTGATACTGGCTATTCAGAACTCATCTGCTCAAGTACTGCCCTACATTTCACCGGGATTCACTGTCGCCTGGAATTCAAGTAAACTGAAATCTGCATCATGGAAAATCAGTGTTGGTATCTTTTCTCCTGGAAATACAGATAAACTTGATGGATACTTCTGTAATATTACTTTGGGGAAAAGATATCTTCTGGATGATTATAGTAAAGATTATTTATTTACCGAATGCGAAAGTGGAATATTTAAGGGATATTTATTTTACGGATCTGGTATTGGAACAGCCTATATTCGTCAGGAAGAGAAAACAAGAGTAGTACCAAAATTCTCTTTGTTTACTGGAGATATTCTTTTTTTAAGATCAGATATGATTATAAATCATAAAAAAATCGATTTAGATATTGGGGGTACTCTGGTTCTTCCCCTGAATAAGAGTTATATCGATCATATAAGACATACAATGTAATATCTGATCTGGATATATAAAGACTTATTGCAAATCCTTTACTCGATTGTATCTTCTCTGATTCTTTATGAACGGTAGCAGCAGCCACTGATTTTCTTCCTGCTCCCTCTTATTTTTTGGTGTACACAGTATCTATATTTTTAATAACCCATCAAATATACCTGAACCGGATCAATAACACAGCACTCTTAAGATTAGGGGGTTGGGTGTTCTAGAGGTGATCTGGTAAAAAAGCAGATGGACCCGATAAGCAAAAGGGGCAAGTCGCTCCATAGGAATTGTTTATTGCAGATATTAATCTACAAAGAAACGAAAAGACCATAAGGGACGTTTATCTCCAGAAGATTGTTTATTTCATCTATAAAAAGGATTTTGCATGAAACTCTATTTTTTTGCCAGTCTGTTTGTTTTTCTGAGTTTTTCTTTTCTTTCCGCTAAACAGGAGGAAAAACAAGTAATAGCCGATAATCTGAGCAGAAAATTCAATCAATGGAACGATTCGTTGCCTGAAGATAGAGTTTACATTCAATGTGATAAACCGTTTTATGCTCCAGGTGAAACCATCTGGCTCACTGCATTTATCCGGGATGCTGCTTCGTTTAAGGCATCAGGCAAAAGTGATATAATTCATGTTGAGTTACTGAATCCTAAAGGAAGTGTAGAAAAAAAGATTTCTATTGTGGGTAAAAACGGTATAGCTCTGGGAGATTTTCAGCTCAACAATGAGATTCCAGGTGGCCTGTATACTCTCAAAGCTTATACCAATTGGCAAAAAAACGATCCGGACCCTGCTTTTTTTATAAAAGAAATTCAAATCCAGCAAATAGTTCTGCCCACATTAAAAATGAAACTGGACTTTACAAAAAAAGCATATGGACCAGGAGATAAAGTCAATGCAGAACTGCAACTGGAAACTAATCAGAATAAAGCCCTTTCCTCATTTCCATTCAAATACACTGTCAGTATAGATGGTGTGCAGATAAAGGAACAGTCATTTAAGAGTGACAATGTTGGAAAAGCAGAACTGGTGTTTAATCTTCCTTCTGAATTGTCCAGTACAGATGGAATACTTAATGTATTGATTGATTATGAAGGTCAGACAGAATCAATATCCAGATCGATTCCAATAGTGCTTAATAAAATATCGATGTCGTTTTTCCCTGAAGGCGGAGATGCAGTTTGCAATCTTGGCTCTGTTATAGCATTTCAGGCGAATAATGAGTTTGGTAAAGGTGCAGATATCCAGGGATATGTTACAGATGATAAAAATAATAAAGTGACTGATTTTTCAAGTTTTCACAGAGGCATGGGTGCATTTATTCTGACACCACAGGAAGGTAAGAGGTATAAAGCTCATATTACCAGGCCCAAAGGAATCACTCAAACATATGAAATACCTGAGCCTTTACCTCAGGGCTATACTTTGAGAGTTGAGGAAATAAATAAGAGTACACTAAAAATAGCTGTGGGATCTACTCGTGATGAGAATTTACGGATCTTTTTTCAGATCCGGGGGAAACAATATTTCTCCAAAGTAATAAATGCCAGAAAGGGAATGAATAATGTAAGTATTGATCTGTCCAAAATGCCAATAGGGGTGGCCCAGATCACTCTATTTGATTCCAGGGAGATACAGAGGGCTGAGCGTTTGGTTTTTATCAACAAACACAAACAGTTGAAAATGACAATTAAGACCGATAAAGAAAAATATCTTCCCCGCGAAAAAGTGAAAATGACCATAACTGCAGCAGATGAAACAGGTATGAGAATGCCAGGGAATTTTTCACTGGCGGTTTCCGATGATCAGCTTCTTAGCTTTGCCGATGACAAATCATCCACGATTCTTTCCCATATGATGGTAGAATCCGATTTGAAAGGAAAGATTGAAGAGCCCCGTTTTTATTTTGATCCCAAACAGGAAAAAGCCGACCGTGCACTCGATCTTTTGATGATGACCCGGGGCTGGCGGCGCTTCACCTGGCGACAGATGATTGAAGATGAAATTCCTGCAATAACTAACTCTCCTGAAAAGGCGATAATCGCAGGTTTTGTCATGGATCAGTCGACAAACAAGGGAGTTCCCGGCACACTGGTTCGTATTGCCGAGCTTAAGCTGGAAACCCGTACCGATAGTAGCGGTGCTTTTTTATTTAAGAACATTGATTTGACAGAACCAAAAACTATCGAAGCCGAAAATGGCAACAAACACACCCGTGCCAGAGTCAATAAATACACTTCAACTCTTCAGCTCTGGTTTTATCCGCAAGTAATCAGACCCATGATGGCTGAAGGAAATGTAAAACTCAAAAGAAACCGCCAGGAGGTTATGGTGGATGCTTTAATGGCTGCTCCGGTTAGAGAAGATGAAGAATTACATGAGAGAGTAGCTCCACCGGTAATGATGAATCAAATGGCGGCCAGAGGTATACCGGAAATAAAAAAGGAAGTGGCCGGGGAGCTGGATATGCTAAAGATGGATCTCCAACCTGATCGCGGTGCACCTTTAATGAAACGAAGAATGAATGGATTTGCAGATGAAATAATGCCGGAACCAGAGCAGGATGCTATTGTATATTACAGAGCACGCGAGTATCCGGCACCTGATTATAAAGATCAGAAACAACCTTCATCAAGAACCGATTTCCGCTCTACTATTTTTTGGAAAGGAAATGTGGAGTTAAAAAATAACGGAACAGCAACAGTTGAGTTTTATACCAGTGATGCAATCACCTCTTTTAGGGCAATTACCGAAGGGTTCTCTGTAGATGGAGGAATCGGCCGGGCTGAAGAAGTATTCTATTCTCAGACACCTTTTAATATCAGTGTCAAAACTCCACCGGCTCTGGTTACGGGTGATACACTGGAATTGCCACTGTCAATTAAAAATACCACTGCCGGAAAGCTTGATGGTATTCTGAGTTTAAAAATTCCGCCTGAGTTGAAGCTTCTCAATTCAATCGATTCCAATCAAACTGTGAATGCAAACAGTACGCGGACAATTTCTTTGAAATTTCTGGTTGAATCGGCAAATGATACCGCAGGATTTGGTGTGGTTTACGACGTCCATGGATTGTCAGATGCTATTTCCATACCTCTGAAAATAATACCTCAGGGATTTCCGGTAGAGCTCTCTTTTTCCGGTAGTGAGTTAAAAAGAAACTACACGGTAAAAATCGAAAATTCAGTTAAAAAATCAATAAGAGCTTCTTTACGGGCATACCCGACAGTTATCTCCGATCTGTTGGCTGGAATTGAATCGATTCTACAGGAACCCTATGGATGTTTTGAGCAGACATCGGTAACCAGTTATCCAAATGCTCTGGTGCTCTCTTATTTGAAAAATACAGATAACTCTGACCAGGAGATTGTCCAAAGAGCCGAAAACCTGCTTCAGAAAGGCTATAAGCGGCTTATCACTTTTGAGACAAAGGAGAAAGGATATGAGTGGTTTGGTGGTACACCGGCACATGAAGCTCTTACAGCATACGGATTGATGCAATTTCATGACATGAGTAAAATCAGTGGTGTGGTTGATAACTCGATGATCGAAAGGACATCACAGTGGCTTATGAGCAGACGCGACGGCAAAGGTGGATTTTTGCGAAATCCTGCAGCACTGGATTCCTATGGCGGAGCTGACCAGGATATCACCAATGCTTATATTGTCTATGCTCTTGCAGAAGCAGGCAGAAGAGATATACAGAATGAACTCGATGCAGCTGTTAAAAGTGCTCTGGCATCTGATGATCCTTATGTACTGGCACTTCTGGCAAACGCACTCTATTGTTTTGAAAACTACAAAGGAGGAGATGAACTTCTTAAGAAATTGCTGAACAAACAGGATTCTTCAGGATTCTGGTGTGGAACCCGCCACTCCATAACCCGTTCTGAGGGAATTTCTTTAAAATTGGAGACTACTTCACTTGTTTGTATGGCAATTATGAAAAGTAAGCAGCCGGATGTTAATGCCTTAACAAAGGGCATTAAGTTCATCGTGGCTTCCAGATCTGGAAAGGGTGGATTCGGTGCAACCCAATCTACCATTCTTTCCCTAAAGGCACTGACACAATATTCACAATTCGCCCGCAAGACCGATTCACCAGGAACTATCGTGGTCCTGGTGAATAACAAGGTTGCAGCCCGAAAGACTTATCAGGCTGGTGAGCGTGATGCCATAGTTATAGATTCACTGGAGAAATTTTTGAAGGATGGAATCAGCGAAATTACTGTTTCATTTGAGGATACCAAGAGCGCACTTCCTTTCTCACTTGCAGTTTCATACAATTCATGGCAACCGTCATCGGCTGAACAATCAAAAGTAAATCTGAAAACTTCTTTGTCGACAAATAAAGTTAAAGTGGGACAGACAGTTCGTGTTTCCACTGTGCTCACTAATAAGACCAATACCGGACTTCCCATGACTGTATCTGTAATTGGATTACCGGCAGGCCTGAGTGCGCAACCCTGGCAACTCAAGGAGTTGCAGGAGAAGAGAGTTATAGATTTTTATGAAGTTACTCCTTCCACTGTGGTGTTTTATTTTCGTCAAATGAAGCCGGAAGAAGTACGGGTCATAAATCTTGATTGCAAGGCAGAAATTCCCGGACTCTTTACAGCACCTGCATCCAGAGCATACTTATATTATACAAATGAGTTTAAAGTATGGAGCAGTCTCAAACCTTTAAAAATAGAGATGTAAGCAATTTTTCAGTGCAGGGGAAACCCTGCACTATTTTAACCGAAATCATTAACCCACATTGTTAAACTTATTTATTTTTATTTGCGAAAAAAGCGGATCGATCCGAAGCAAGATTAAAGCGAACAGGAATAGAGTAAAAGGTTGCAGTTTATTTTAAGCACAGTGGAAGTGGGCAGTTTCCAAATAGTGATTTCCATCCGCCGGAAAAGAATTCTGCTATCAGGGCATTCTTTTACAAGTATAGTATCCCTAAAATGACATAGCAAAATCGCAGGTTTGAGTGTACACAACAGTGTGTAAATGTTGACCTGCTGGTGGTTGTGAATTTTCAGGAAAAACTGATAATATTAAAATATTTTATGAAAAATGATTATTTTATTGATATTATATTAAGTATTATCTGCTTCGCTTGAGTTACATAGATTCCTGGACACTACAGGGAGAAAATATTTACAGTTTCTTGATTTGCAGACTGTAGTTTCCGGTTTTACTGAAAAATGCTGGTAAATTTCAGGAGGAAATTTGTGGGTTTTCAGGACACTAAAAGAATTGTGATCGTAGATGACACAGAGTCTGTTGCATTTGTAATTAAGAGCTTTCTGGAAGATGAGGGATTCATGGTATCAGCGCATGAAGATCCGCAGGATGCTTTGAGTGATATTGGGAATAATGGTGCGGATCTGGTGATTACAGATTATACCATGCCGGGGATGAACGGCATTGAATTATTGGAAAGGATAAAGAAATACAATCCCAGAACCGATGCAATTATAATAACAGCTGATCCTCAGAGAGTTTCCGGATATGAGGGACGGTTTGAAGTTATAGAGAAAACACAGGGTTTCATTAAAAAAATTATTGCAGCTGTATACAGTACTTTAAAAATGACCCCCTGATCTGATGTTTATATTTTTCTGATTTCTTCATTTTTAAGTAATTTGTAGCCGTTTTTCAAAAACAATTCTATCGCTTCATCAGTATGTTCGAATCTCATGAATAAAATTGCTTTATTTGAAGTTTGCTCGACAAAAGAATAGGTATACTCAATATTGATATTCTGTTTGTCACAAAGACTTATCAGGTCATAAAAAAGACCTTCACGATCTTCAATTTCTACAGCAATCACCGGGTTTTGCTTAACCATAAAGCCTTCAGATTTCAGAACATCACTAGCTTTTTCCGGCTGGTTCACTATCATTCTTAAAATACCGAAATCGGAAGTATCTGCAATAGTCAAAGCGCGGATATTAACATGATTATCCCTAAGGACCTTTGCCACATGAGCGAGTCTACCCGCTTTATTTTCCAAAAATACGGAAATCTGCTGAACTTTCATTAGTCCTCCCCTCAAATATTTCTCACATCAATTACTCTTTTAGCTTTCCCCTCACTGCGCTCAATGCTCTTAGGCTCAACCAGTTTTACTTTACTGTGAATCAGAAGCTCTTCTTTAAGGGCATGCTCTATCTCTTTTTCTTTTGTCTCTATAAACCGGACCTCATCTGAAAACAAGGTTTCATTCATCTCTACCCTGACTTCAAGAGAGTCAAGCTGTTTCTTACGATCTACCAGGATTTGATAATGCGGTTCAACACCATCGATTTTTAGTAAAACCTGTTCTACCTGAGAAGGGAAGAGGTTTACTCCCCGGACAATCAACATGTCATCAGTTCGTCCCAGAATCCTGTGCATCCGCACTGATGTTCTTCCACAGGAACATTTCTCCCGACTCAGATATGTAATATCCCTGGTACGGTATCTTATAACCGGTGTACCTTCTTTGGTAAGAGTTGTAAAAACCAGTTCTCCCTTTTCTCCATCTTCAAGCGGCATTCCAGTCTGCGGATCGATTATCTCAGGATAGAAGTGATCCTCAAAAATGTGCAACATATCCTGGCATTCACATTCTGCAGCAACGCCCGGACCGATGATTTCGGTTAATCCGTAAATATCGATTGCCTTGAGGTGCAGTTTTTCTTCTATCTCATGTCGCATACTTTCGCTCCAGGGCTCAGCCCCGAAAAAACCTGCTTTTAAAGGGATTTTGGAAAGATCTATTCCCTCTTCTTTTGCAGCTTCGGCCAGATAAAGGCTGTAGGAAGGGGTACAGGTTAATACAGTTGAACCAAAGTCACTCATAACCGACAGCTGTCTTTTGGTATTACCACCCGAAATGGGAAGAACCGTTGCACCTATTTTCCTGGCTCCATAATGAACACCAAGACCCCCTGTAAAAAGACCATAACCATATGCATTGTGGACTATATCGTTTTTGGTGGTGTTGCCCATAGATAGAGTTCTGGCCATAACCTCTGACCAGATTTCAATATCCTTTAAAGTATATGCATCCACAACCGGTTTTCCTGTTGTACCTGAAGAGGTGTGGATCTCCACGATATTACCGAGATCTGTAGCCAGTAACCCATAAGGATAAACCTCCCTCATTTGATCCTTGGTAATGAAGGGGAGCTTTTGTATATCCTCCAAAGAGTTAATATCTGCAGGTTTGACACCACACTTGTCCATTTGTTCTTTATAGAAAGGAACACGACCGTAGATCTTTAGAACCAGTTCTTTTAGATTCTGCAACTGAAATTTGCGTAGTTCCGGGGACGGCATAGTCTCGAATTGTTCATTCCATATCATTTTAGATTTCTCCGATCTTTTAACCCTGAGCAGACCGTTTTTACGCGATTGTCAAACTCCGGCTAATCAACAGTATATTTTCCGGTCAGTTGAATAACATAATTTATGGAAGATGGCTATAGTATAACTTAGCTTTTTAAGGCTAAAAAGAAAAATGTATAAACAACCGATATCAGTTCAGTGCATACGGTTTTTACACCTTCACTACTTTTCCACCATTTCCCAGGCTCATAATCAGTGTTTTCCACAGAAATTTTCCCGATTTTAACCTGAGGTTTTAGTACTGATTTAAAGACCATAGCAGATCGTCTGGTATGGGCACCCAAAGAGATTAAATCGATTTTTTTAACCTGTAAGTTTGAGTGATCCAACCATTTTTTCAGCGCAACAGCTGATTGATAAGTTCTGTCTTTTCTGACACTTTCAGCCGGAACAGCAACAGTTAATGAATCAGCGATTCCCATTTCGTTTAAACTTAACTTGGCAAGGCGGGCATATGTTTTAAATGGTGTCAGAAATGAACCCTGATCTAGAGGGCCTCCGGTAGTAACAATCAGTTTGTAATCCCCCTTAGAAAACACTTTGATAGCTTCCTTTAGAGCATAATCTGGTTGCCAGCCTTCAATAACCAATAGTTCGCCTCCCAGAGGAGCGGTTGGTGCTAAATAGGGATGAATGTTAGTTATAAAAAATAATGAAGCAGAGATAAAAGTCACACCAATAAGTACCCAGGTGGTAGCGGTGGGGACATAGAAAGTCGATTTTTTGAAAAATGTAGATAATTTCATACAAAGATCAGTATTACCACACCCAATTGGCGGATTTGGTATATTTTAATGCTCTGCAGGTTTTTCTAATGCTCCTGGAAATCAGGTGCACTGGTGATGAATAGAAGCAGACCGAAGGTTCAAAATAAGGTCGCATCACTAAAAAATCAAGAGGAAATCAAATAATAAGTTATGAAATTTGAAAACACTATGTGAATATCAGTGCTATGATATGGAAATAATGAAAATTGATTCTGATAATCTGAAGAATAGAGAGGCGGAATATGAAAAAAACAATTGTGATTTATAAGACATCATCTGGTTTTACAAAGAAATATGCAGAATGGATTGGTCAATCTCTGAATTGCGATGTAATGGATCGCAGGTTAGTTGACATAAATAAAATTCTTGATTACGATGTGATAATATATGGCGGAAGCCTCCATGCAGTGGGTATAAGTGGCATAGATTTGATCAAAAAGAATCTTTCCAAACTGACAGACAAGACGATTGTAATATATACCACAGGAGCTTCTCCTGCCCGGCCAAAAGTATCATCAGAAGTGTTAAACAGAAATTTTACACCTGAGGAGCAGAAACAGATAAACTTTTTTTATTTGCGCGGGGGTTTCGATTATAATAAACTTGATTTTGTAAATAAAATTCTGATGACTTTCATGAAATGGAAAATAAAATCGAAAAAAGACTGGAATTCTGATGAAAAGGGGATGATGGAAGCATTTTCAAATCCGGTGGATTTCACTGCAAGAGAAAACATAAAAGAACTGGTGGATTTTGTCCGCTCAAAACAATAACACAATGGTCTTGGTGTTGTATAAAACAGGTCAATAAGGTATACTTATTAACCGGTAAAAAATAAACCATCAGCAAGAAGGCCGAAAATGAAAGATATCATTATACCCACTTTATTGGTGATTTTTTCTCTGGCTGCACCAGGTAAAGCGGATGAGAATCAGAAT
Source organism: Fibrobacterota bacterium (assembly GCA_023436145.1). Lineage (GTDB taxonomy): Bacteria > Fibrobacterota > Chitinivibrionia > Chitinivibrionales > Chitinispirillaceae > JAAYPC01. The sequence continues at coordinate 71,769 of JAEZKP010000097.1, forward strand.
TGCCAGTTTTCAACCTTGCAATCTGGCAGGTTTTATTTTATTCCGCTTGACAGTATACAAATAGACAGAACTTCAGAATTGAGTAAGGAATTCAGTGATTCTTTTTTTTGTGAGGCAACAAACCGTCTATTACAAAACTATCTGTCTCAAAAATTCATACCTGTATCAGAAATAAATGATTTGAATATTCAGATATCTTCAATAGTCGCTGATTCTGCTTTGAGTGAAGATTCTCTTACCGTTATAATCAAGGATGTTGCCGGAAAAAGTGGTTCGGAGTATGTGATCATGCCGTATTCATGCAGCCTGCAGCAGAGAGTGACGACTCAAAAGAGATGGAGAGATGGCAGAGGTGGACCTAGCTATGAGCGGCCAGTAAAAAATACCGCTATTGCCAGTGTGCATTTGCGGGTCTGGGATAAAAATGGAAAAGTGGTCTGTGAATATTCCAGTGTAGGGAAAAAAACCAAGCCAATGTTTTACACATTTTTCAGAAAACGGGTAAAATTTACAGAGGTGGTGAGTTATTCACGTAAAGCCTTCGCAAACCCTTTATTGCGTGCATTAAATGACGCTTCCAGAGAGTTTAATAAATAACAGTTATCTCGTCAGGTGCATGGGAAATGTTTTTTGTAAACTCTCCAGGTGCTGCTTATCAGCGTTTCGACATCACTGTATTTGGCTTTCCAGCCAAGAATTCTGAATGCTTCCTGTGATGATGCAATCATTTTTGCGGCATCACCTGGGCGCCTTGGAGCGATTTGTGCGGGAATCGCTTTTCCGGTGATCTCACGTGCTTTCTGTATCATCTCTTTTACACTGATTCCGTTCTGGCTTCCCAGATTTACTGTAATACTACTGTTTTTATCCGCTATATATTCCAGTGATTTAACATGAGCATCAGCCAGATCGTTAACATGAACATAATCCCGGATACAAGTACCGTCTGCAGTATCATAATCATCGCCAAAAATGGATAGTTGCTGACGGATACCGGCTGCAGTTTCCATGACCACAGGCAGCAGATTTTCCGGATTGCGTTCCAGACCGTGAATTCTCTGATCAACATCATACCCTGCAGCGTTGAAGTAGCGCAGGGCTGCGAATCTCAAATCCTTCAGTTTGTCGTACCATTGGAGAAACCGTTCTATTTCCAGCTTAGTGAACCCATAATAGTTCTGCGGTTCTACAGGGTGCTTCTCATCTACCGGAAGGTATTTAGGTTCACCATAAATTGCTGCAGAAGAGGAGAAGACCATTTTTTTAACCCCGTTATCCAGGGCGGCATTTAACAGGTTGATAGTCCCATTAATGTTATTGATAGAGTATTTCTGAGGGTTGATCATCGATTCACCTGCGGCTTTAAAAGCTGCCAGATGAATAAAAGCGTCGATTCCTCCCTTTAGAGCTTGACGGATCTGCTCATAATTGAGAATATCTCCATGAATAAAGGCTGCATCCGCGAAAAGATTTTCGCGTCCGCCACTGGATAGGTTATCAAATACAGTTACCTTGTGGCCTCTATCAAGTAATGCCCTTACCACATGGCTACCGATATACCCAGCTCCTCCAACAGCTAGTACATGCATTCTTTTATACTCCCTTATTTTTTATTTTTCAGTGCTGCCAATAATGCTGCTCCGAATTCACTGGAAGCTTCAGTCTTCTCGACCGGTGTTTTGCCTTGTTTTTTAATAAAGTCTGCTACTTCCTGCTGATTCTGTTTTGCTTCCTTAATGCCATAAGAAAGTGAGATGCGGCGATTCTCTGTATCGACCGACTCTATCATCACAGTAACAGAATCTCCAGCATTCAATGAGTCCTTTTTATCCGAAGAAATATTTGCAAAAACCAGAAGTCCGGTTACTCCTTCTGCCAAATCAATAAAGTATCCGAATCTTGATTTTTTCACAACTGTTCCACTGACTTCTGAACCCACAGTGAAACGGTAATCCACATCACGCCAGGGATCATTGGAAATGTCTTTAAGACTCAAAGAAATAGATTTTTTCTTTTCATCAATGTTTAGAACGTTAACCTGCACCAGGTTGCCTTCCTGAACGACTTCGGAAGGATGATTAACTCTTTTAATCCAGGACATCTCTGAAATATGCACTAATCCCTCAATACCCGGACATAGCTCGACAAATGCACCAAAATTGGCGATACGTGTGACTTTTCCCTGAACAGATTGACCAACTGAAAACTTTTCAGAAACAGTGTTCCAGGGATTGTCGATGACTTGCTTTATAGAAAGGGAAATTTTTGAATTTCTAACCGCCTGTTTTTTCTCTACCTTCAGGACTATGACTTCTACATCCTGACCAACCTTGAATGACTCATCTAATTTTTCCGCTCTTTCCCAGGAAACTTCAGATATATGTACCAGACCTTCCAGACCCCCTAAATCGACAAAAAGCCCAAATTCAGTAATCTTGGAAATCTTACCCTGTAAAACTTTTTTCTGCTGGGCAAAATTTACCATTTCATCTAATTTTGTGCTGAGGCCTTCTTCCAGAAGAGGAATACGACTTACTACAATGTTTCGTCCTCCTTCGGTGATGCGAGTGATCATTACATCCAGATTCTTGCCCAGATAACTATTAACATCATCAGTGAATTTTACATCAATCTGGCTGATCGGGCAAAAAGCTCTATGCCCCATTATTTTCAGATTCAACCCACCGATATTCACCCCGGTGACTTTTCCCTGTACTGGAACATGGTTATTCATTGCATCATATAGATCCTGAATCGGAGATGACTGCCCACTTACGCTCTTACTTAACATTGTTTCACTATCGTTGTTGGAAACTACAAAGGCAGAGATCTTATCATTCACTTTAACCGCGATTTCGCCGCTTTCATCGACAAGTTCCATTTTTTTTATCATGGCCTCATTTTTACCACCGATATCCACAAATACATATTCAGAGCCGATTCGGGTGACAGTTCCAGATACTTTGGATCCTACCTTAATATTTGCGGGTGTCTTTTGATCAAAATTGTTGATCATCTGGAGCAGCTGATTAGAAGCCTGCTGATCGGAAGTATGCTCATCAAAAAAGTTGTCATGATTCTTGTCATTCATATTAAAGACTCCTGGAAAATGAAGGCGCAAATATTTGAAAATAGGAAAATATACTTAAGCGGCCTATAAAAATAGCAATTTGGTTGATCATTATCAAAAAAATACTATTAAATGAGACTTTTATTGTGAGATGGCTCTAAGGAGAGAGTAAAACCTCAGTTTTTCAAAGTAACAAAACCGAAGCAAACTCAGCAATCTGAGAATGAGATATTTGATTTGGCTTTTTCCTTTGATTGTTCTGCAAATTTTAACTTGATCAAAAAATCTCTTCGCCCGTATTATATTTTATTCATTTTTAACCTGGAATTAGCAGTTGAATGTCGCGGCAGAAGCGCCGCTGATGCGAAATTCAGGTCTATAAACCATTGCTTTTAACGATATCTGAAAGATCAATGATGGAAAAACAGTACAATCCTGCACAGGTAGAAGATCGTTGGTACGCATGCTGGATGGAAAATAATCTTTTCCATGCCGATGAAAAGTCAACTAAACCTAATTATTCCATTGTCATTCCACCACCCAATGTTACAGGGGTGCTTCATATGGGACATGCACTGAATAATTCAATTCAGGATATCCTTATCCGTTTCAAACGTATGAAAGGTTTTGAGACTCTATGGATGCCAGGTACTGACCATGCCGGGATTGCCACTCAGAATGTAGTGGAAAGAAAACTGGCCAAAGAAAAGAAAAACCGTCATGACCTTGGCAGGGATGCTTTCATTGAGGAAGTCTGGAAATGGAAAGAAGTTCACCACAAGATTATCTCCAGCCAGCTTAAGAAACTGGGCAGCTCCTGTGACTGGAGCCGGGAACGCTTTACCATGGATGAAGGATTATCAAAGGCGGTCCGTAAAGTATTTGTCCAGCTATATAAAGAAGGTCTGATTTATAAAGGTAAATACATTATTAACTGGTGTCCCCGGTGTCAAACTGCTCTTTCTGATGAAGAGGCTGAGCACAAGGAGCTCCAGGGAAAACTTTACCATTTCCGCTATCCTTATGCGGATGGCTCAGGTTATGTAACTGTTGCAACTACCCGCCCTGAAACAATGCTGGGAGATACTGCTGTGGCAGTTAACCCTAAGGATCAGCGATATACAGGGAAAGTCGGTAAAAAACTGATTCTTCCTTTGGTAAACAGAGAAATACCTGTAATAGCCGATGATTATGTAGATAGGGAGTTTGGTACAGGTGCAGTGAAAGTTACTCCTGCGCACGATCCCAATGACTATGCAATGGGCCAACGTCATAATCTGGAACCGATTATGGTAATGGATGAAACCGGCCATATGACTGGCCCAATACCCGGGAAATACACTGGCAAAGACCGGTTTACGGTTCGTAAAGAGGTGGTTGAAGATCTTACTGCACTTGGCCTGGTAGAAAAAATTGAAGAACATGCCCATGCAGTAGGCCACTGTTACAGATGCAGCACGGTGGTGGAACCTTACTATTCAGATCAGTGGTTTGTCAGAATGAAACCTCTGGCAAAAGAAGCACTTTCGGCGGTTATTGAAGATAAAGTTACTTTTTATCCTTTGCGATGGAGAAAAACCTATATTGACTGGATGGAAAATATCCGTGACTGGTGTATTTCACGTCAGATATGGTGGGGTCACAGAATACCTGTCTGGTACTGTGATTGCGGGGAAATGATCGTAGCTGAAGATGTTCCCTCTGATTGTCCAAAATGCCATAACTCTTCTTTAAAGCAGGATGAAGATGTTCTGGATACCTGGTTTTCATCATGGCTCTGGCCTTTTTCCACTATGGGATGGCCGGAAAAAACACTGACATTAGATAAGTTTTACCCTACTGATACACTGGCAACCGCACCGGAAATATTGTTCTTCTGGGTTGCACGGATGATCATGGCAGGTCTTCATTTTACTGGTAAACTACCTTTTACCAGGGTAATACTTCACGGTACAGTCCGGGACAAGACCGGGCGGAAGATGAGTAAGTCACTGGGTAATTCTATCGATCCACTGGAAATCATTCCTGTATACGGGGCTGATGCACTCCGTTTTTCCATGATCATGATTACTGCTTCCGGTGCCGATGTCTATCTGGGTAAAGATACTTTCGATATAGGAAGAAACTTCGCCAATAAATTGTGGAATGCCTCAAGATTTATTCTGGGAAATATTGATAAGCAGTATACCTTTGACAAACTGCCATCTGTAGACCGGTTTAAACTGGAAGATCGCTGGATAATAAGCAAGCTACAGAAGGTAGCTGCCAGTGTAAATGAAAATCTCGACCAGTTCAGGTTTAATGAAGTGTGTCATACACTCTACGATTTTATCTGGAAAGAATTCTGTGACTGGTACATCGAAGCAAAAAAATCAGATCTTTATCAGCAGGAAGATCCTTCGCAACGGCTGGATGCCATTTGTCTGTTAAGCTATACCCTTGCATCAATACTTAAGTTGCTACACCCGGTTATGCCGTTTATAACTGAAGAAATATGGTCAAACCTGCGGCAGAAAGTGATCTTTCCGGAGATAATTGACAGCGAATTCATTATGACTGCCAGGTTCCCGGTGGCGGACAACTCATTTATAGATGATCAGGCGGAAGCACAGTTCGGATTGACTATGGATGTCATTACTGCGTTAAGAACAATAAGATCGGAAAACAATGTGCCACCCGACAAACAGGGTATTGCGGTAATTATTCCAGCCGATATTAATTCCACCGGGATATTACGTTCACAGAATAAACTGATTAATCAATTCGCCAGGCTGGATGAAATCACTATTGATCAAAATGCCGAAAAACCATCTTTTGCAGGTTCATCAGTGGTTATGGGAACATCGGTTTACCTTCGCCTGGAAGGTCTGATTGATATAAATGTGGAAATCGAACGACTCAAAAAGGAGATCTCCAGAGTAAGTGGACTGATTCAGGGGACAAGAGCCCGTCTGGAAAATCAGAGTTTTGTGAGTCGTGCACCTGCAGATGTGATTACCAAAGAACGGGAAAAGCTCCAGGGTCTTATGGAAAATCTGGAAAAACTGGAGAAGAATCTTGAAACAATGCAAAAAAATGTAGCTTGAGCTGGTTACGTATAAACACACTTCAATCCAAATACCCGGAGAAGATTTTTAATCTTCTCCGGAGTCTGACATGTTAAATAAGACCGATCAGCATCTCTATTATCTTAATGCCCTTTTTGATCTAAATCTGGGAGGTTATGCTACAGGAAAAAATTCCCGCAGTGCCTCTGAGATGTCCTTACTATTTGCATACATGGGCGATGAAAACGACAGGGTTTTGCTTGATGTGGAAATGCCGGAGGATTTCCTGTATTACCTGCATTCTATCAGAGTAAAGCCACTCGACCCGGTTGGTCAGAAAAAAGAATCTCTATATCCTGTGCCATGGGGATGGGATGTCCATACATGTGAAAAGTTTAATAATATCGGTTTAAAATGTGACAACCCGGATCTGAGCATTGTAAAAGAAGTAAATTCCCGGCGTTTTCATAACATTATCTCTAATAAACACGGATTGGGAGTTCCCGGATCGACTTACTGCGCATCTGCAGAAGATTATCTGAAAACTATAAAAATGTTTGAAGGTGGCGAACTGGTGGTAAAACCATCGTTTGGTGGTTCCGGTTTTGGGTTCAGGTTCTTAAAAAACAGAGAACAGGAAATTGATTTCGCAGAAATTGAAACCCTGATGCAGCATGGAGGAGTAGTTATTGAGCCCTGGTGTAAACGTGTCTATGATTTTTCAAGCAGTATTTTCATCCATAAAGATGGATCTTTGAGCTCAATACGTCATCAGCGATCATTTTCCAACAAATATGGTGCTTTTATTGGAATTTATTTAGCTCCTGAAGATCCATTAATTGATAAATATAAATTTATTCAGGAAAGCGCAGTCAAAAATGCAGCCAGGACACTTTTTACTCAAGGGTATTTCGGTCCTGCCGGATTTGATTCTTTTATCTATACAGATCATAATGAAAAAGAAAACATTGCTTCAGTGGTTGAAATAAATGCCCGTCATTCAATGAGTGATGTAGCACATGCAATAAGAAACCGCTATGCACCACAAAGGTGGTGCTTTTTCCGGCTGATGAGCAAAAGAAGGTGTTGTCTTCCGGGAGATTATAATATATGGAAAGATTTGATAAATGGGGATCATTTCAATCCGGATACACAGGAGGGGGTAATTCTACTGACTCCATTACGTTTAAGACTGGGAAACTCATCTGTTCAACCTTTACGGAATGGATTTTTCATTTCAGCGAAATCGGAAAGGGAGCTTTTTGAACGGGACGAGAGATTAAGGAGGGTATTGGAAAAAAATCTGTTTAAAAACGACTGAAAATGAAAAATTTTGATTACTGTATGCAGTATTCAGTCAGATGGCTGCAAATCTATTGAAGGAAAGTAAATTACAAAAGATTAATCCATCACCAGTCGAACAGAAAATCCATACTGTTTGTTATATCGGCTGAAACCTAGATTGCTGTGATTAAATCCTATGTAATACCGATAAGCATTGAAATCATCGGTTTCTGTAGCGCTCCACCAGTATTCATAATAGCCTTGGTCATAGAAAGTACCAAGATCATTACGACAACCACTCGGAAGAGCAGTAAAACCGCTTCTGTTATTTTGCATTTTTTTATTGCCCACAGTTCCTTCACCATTGTCATCTGCCCAAATGGTATTTGAAGCCAATGATTTGGCAATTTTATTTCCCTCTTTTGTGCCATCCCAGTTAAAACCATGGGTGATTAAAAAATTCTCCAGTTTTTCCCATTCGTCATTTGTGGGAACATGCCAACCTTCAGGAGCTAACTTACCGGTGTTTACTGCATTCCAATTGTACAATGCCCCAAAGGTAATGCCATTTGTCGGGTTATTTTCGTAAAAACAATAAGCGGCAGAGCTCATCCCTACCCAATGAGAAACATCGGCGGCAAGCGTTATTGGCATTCCGTCATTAAGTTTAGTTGTTCTGAGGTTCTCCACTGTCCATAGCTGATTCCCGATTTTAACGGTTGTATATAAATTTCCATCTATGTCGGTAACGGTTTCATTTGATGAGAGTTCGCCCTTAACGGGTTTTTTCTTTTTAAAAAAATCAAACAAGTCCATAGTCACTCCTTTTCTGGATCAGGCTGCGGCATTCAACCTCTCTATTCGAAAAAGTGATAAAGAACCGGAAAAACCTTCTATTTTTCTACCCCAAGGGAAAAACAGCAAAAAAAAGTCCAGAAATCAAATCCCGGAAATCACAATTATTAATAGTCATCATCCCAAAAATTAAATCTCAAATTCCCTTTGGCGGGAACCATCTGAAATAGATTGACAGCATGCATGGAACCATGATAAGAGTCATTATTGTAGCAAAAGTGAGTCCGTAAATCATTGCCCATGCAAAAGCGGTCCAGAAATCGGACATCTCAGATCCGATCTGAATGCCAAATGATGAAGGGTGAATATCCAGACTTACTCCAAATGCCATTGGGACCAATCCCAGAACTGTTGTTGCAGCAGTTAAAAATACCGGTCGAAACCGGGTCTTACTAGCATCTATAATTGCTTCTCTTACAGCCTCCCCGGAAGCAATTTTTTTGTTGGTATAATCAACCAGCACTATACAGTTATTAACCGCAACTCCTGCGAGTGCTATACAGCCAATACCAGACATTATGATAACAAAAACCTGACCTGATATGAAGTAGCCCCATAGAATACCACCAATGGAAAGGAATACTGAAATCATAATAATTATTGGCTGACCAATTGAGTTGAACTGAGCTACTAATACGACAGCAATCAGAAAGAGGGCAATTATAAATGCCTTAACCAGAAAAGTAGTTGCTTCCTCTCGCATCTCAAATCCCTCTCCGGCACCAATCCTGTATCCCAAAGGGAGATTCATATTGTAAACCAAACTGTCCACTTGCCTTTGAATGCTCTGCTTATCCTGAACATCTTCAAAAAAATCTGCCCACACTCCTACAGATCTCTGAAAGTTTCGCCTCCTTATAATTCCAATTGCAGATCTGCTATCAACTGAAGCCACAGCACTTAAGGGTATCCTTACTCCATCATTATCCACTATATGGATTCTCTGTATATCTGAAATCGAATTGCGGAAATCGGGACTATATCGCAGAACAATGTCGTATTCATCTTCGCCAGCCCTGTAATTGCTTATAACTGAACCGTTTATGGCTGTTCTTACAGTGGAGGCAATATTTTGGACATTAAGGTTGTAAAAGGCAGCTCTTTTGCGGTCAATATTGATATTAATTTCCGGTTTTGCTGCTTCAAAATCGGTTTCAATAATTTTTAACTGAGCAAAATTTCTCAAAATAGTCAATATGGAATCAGCATAAATCCCCAAAATTTTATAATCATTACCAATAATATCGTAAGAAATATCATGTCCGGAAGGTGGCCCGGTTTCCTGCTCTCTTATCTCGATGTTTGCACCACTGAAACCGTTAAATTGATTTTTAAGTGCCGCAATAGTGACTCTCCCTTTGATTTTCCGTTCGTTGTACTCTTTTAAAGACATTCTTATAAACCCCTGGTTATATTCCTCCCCTATTCCTGAAAAAACGTCCTCTTCTCCTGATCTCCCAGCTGTGGCCTGGATATTTTTAAGTGATGCAGGGACCTTTTTAGCCAGATTTTCCACTACTTTCACAAGACTGTCGGTTTTTTCCAGAGGAGTTCCCTGTGGCATTTCAACTGTAATTAATATTTCTGAAGGATCCTGAGTGGGAAAAAAAACTGGTTCTTTTCCAAACAACCCATAAAGAACAAATCCAAGAATAACAATTAAGAAGGCAACAAGCAGCACTGAAAAATTTCTACTGAGTGATTTGCGTAACCATATATCGTATCTATCCATCATCCAGTTATATAATCTGCCACCTCCGGTCATTTTTGAGGCTTGTTTACTGCTGCTAACCTTCAGAAATCTGGAACAGAAAACCGGATTAATGGTGAGTGCGACAAAAAGAGATGAAGACAGGGTCACAATGACTGTTATGGGTATATATGCCATAAAATCACCCATAACATCTGGCATATAGATGATGGGGAAAAAGGCAAGACAGGTGGTGAGTGTGGAGGTGATTACCGGAGATGCAACCTCGGCAGTACCGTCAATCGAAGCATCATACTGTGATTTACCCATAGAACCATGTCGGAATATGTTTTCCACTATTACTATTCCATTATCAACCAACATCCCTAAAGCCAGAATAAGGCTGAAAAGTACCACCATATTCAGGGTAATACCCATCAATTGAAGCACAGTAAAGGAAAGAAGCATAGAAAAAGGGATTGCCAATGACACAAACAGGGAGTTTACAATTCCTAAGAAGAGGATGGTAATCAGTAAAACCAGCAGGAAACCGGAAAACATGTTGTTTTCCAGATCCGCTATCATAAACCGTATATCCTCAGACTCATCATAAACGTAGTTAATCGTAGTTCCCTGAGGAAAATTGCTTTTAGAGCTGTCAATTAAGGCCCGGACCTGATCGACGATTCTGATAATATTTACCCCGCTTCTTTTGGTGAGCGACAAAGTGATGGCCGGTGCACCATTAAACCGGGAGTATGTTTCCGGTTCATCATAGGTGAAAGATATGGTACTTAGTTTACTTAAAGGAATACTGATGTCCCCGGATTGAACCATAATATTTTCGAATTGTTCCGGAGTGCGGATTTCTGAATTGATTGCTATAGAATAGGTTCTGGCCTGGCTTTTAAGAATACCTCCCGGAATTGCGGTGTTGGCAATCTGCACCGCTCCGGTTACATCGTCTATTGACAGATTATAAAATGAAAGCTTCACCGGATCAATTTCAATTATTACTTTTTTTTCCAGATTACCTGCAATTTCCACATCCAGAACACCCTGAACTCTGCGTAATTGCTCCTCCAGATCTTCTGCGGTGTTATCGATAATACCCAGCCCATCTTTATGAGATAATGAAATAATGAGAATCGGGAAACTGGAAGAGCTGAGTTCCTGAATGGATGGCTCTTCGATGTCATCAGGCAGCAATGGCCTGGCCCTGTCAACCCGCTGCTGGATTCTTCTTAAAGCGGTTTCCACAGAAACATCTGAAACAAATTCGGTAAAAATAAAAGAAAGTCCCTGCTGTGATGAAGAGGATATTTCCTGAAGCCCGTCGATGCCATTTATTTCATCCTCGATTACCCGTGTGACCAGATTTTCGACATCTGAAGCGGAAACTCCAGGGTAAGCAGTATTGATAAAAATGTAGGGTTGTTTTATCTCCGGAGCAGATTCGCGGGGAAGACTGGTATAAGACATTATACCGGCAACTACTATGAGTACCGAAAATGTAAATATCATGGAAGCTTTATTTACCAGAAAGCGAATCATGGACTTCCATCCCTGTAGTTTATTTTTACAGATATGCCTTCACGAACAAGCTGAAAACCTGCAGTGATGAGAAGCTCCCCTGGGATTAATCCGCTTTTAACCATTGTCCGGGTGTCTGATACAGGTCCGGTTTCTATATATTTTTTATGCACAACCCCACTGGAATCCACAACCATCACCGCATTTTGAACACCTTCCATGATAATAGATTCACTGGGTATGACTACAGCACTGTCAAAAGTCAAAAGGGCAAGTTGGATCCGTCCTGAAATACCCGGTTTCAGCTCATTATCTTTATTACTGAAATATGCTTCGGCAGAAAACAGTCTTTTCTCCTGATCTGCAGCCCTAGCCAGATTCTTGATTATTCCAGGCCAGGATTTATCCTCAATCATAGGGATAGTCAATATTACCTCGCTGCCGACATTTACATGATAGATATCGGATTCTGTGATACCAAATTCGATTTTAAGGCTATCCAGCCTGGAAACTATGAATGTTGGTGAATTGGCAGCGATTTCCTGATGTTGCTCTATAAAGCGAGTGGTTACTATTCCGGAAACAGGGGTGATAGCGAAAGCACCCCGATAGTTTTTAAGGGCATCCAGATAATTATTATTGGCATTTAGATATGTCAGTTGCTGCTGGTCGACTGATAGTTGTGATGCATTACCATTAGTCAGATGTTTTTTTAATTGCTCCAGAGTAGATTTTGCGATATTGAGCTGAACGCGTGCTGTTTCTAATAAGGTGGAAGCCCTTGAGGCATCTATATTGGCCAGGGAGTACCCTTGTTTCACCTTTTGTCCTTCTATATAGTTGATTTTTTCTACCAGGCCACCCGAATAACAGATGAGGTTTGCGGTTTCCACTGGCTCAAGTCTTCCGAAATAAATTGCTTCTTCAGTAAAGCTTTGTCTGGTAACGGTAATCACGTCAACCGAAACTTTTTCATCTCTTTTTTGTCCATTCTGTCCGTTTTTTGGGGAACATGTAAGCGCCAGGCAGACGGTCAGAAACAAAGTCCATCGCATAATTATTCTCCGTAGATGCTCATTCCCAGCGCAATCCTCAGCTGTGCCAGCAAAAGCAGGTGTCTCAATTTTTCATTGTCCAGATTACGTGCAGCACTCCGGTACTCCTGTTCTATTTCCAGATAAGAAATTGCATCAATAAATCCGTCCTGAAAATCCGAATCCGCCTGGTGTAATGCTTTTTGTGAAGCTTCCAACTGAAGACGGTATGCTGCGATAGTATTGTCGGTGACTGATATCTGATTTTTAATTTCCTGAATTTGATTTGAATTTTCCCGTTCCAGTTGCTCGAGTTCCACCCGGGTAGTTTTTTCCTGCAGTTTGTACTGATTGTATTGCGCCCAGCTTCTCTTTCCATCAAAAATATTCCATGAGAGTTGTAAACCAATGGAGTAGTTAATCAGATCGGGGTTAAAAAGATCCGAACTTACCGGGATTTCCGGAATAACTTCACCATCTGTGGGCAGGGGTAATAATTCAGTTAAACCGGAGGTATCTACAGCCATAAATTCATTAAAAATGGAGCCAGTGAGATCTATTGAGGGAAAGAAAGCGGACCAGGCATTTTTTCTCAGATACCTGTTAGTTTCTGTTTCTAGGCGTTTAAGAGCGACCTGTTGATTTTGTACATGGGAATAGGAAGATGGAATCTGCAGAAATGAATCGCCATCGTCAAGTATAAGGAAATAATCTGCAGAATCGGGCAGACCTATCAGTACATTCAGCTTTTTGATGGAAAGAGATCTGTTACTGGCTGATGATAAAAGAGATGCTCTGTCTCCTTCCAGTGATGCCTCTGTTCTTAGGAGTTCCCGCTTTGATACTCTTCCTGTTTCAAAATCAAGAGAGGTCCTTTCAAAGATACGCTGAGAGCGGTTGAAGGTTTGACTTGAGATTAAATAATCGGACTGCCCGGTGAATGCTATCATAAACTGTTCGATAACTTCCAAAAAAAAATTGTTTCTTTGAAGAGCATTTGATTTTTGAGCCATCTTTTTTGTTAAGGACGCCAGTTTAAAGGAATTGATAATCTGTCCGAATTTAAAAACCGGTTGTTGCAAAGAGAAAGCCCATCGGAAAAGAAAGCCATCGATCCTATCCAGAATAATTGATGTTTCAAAGGGTTGTCCAAGCAAAGATTGATTGGCATACCCCACATTGATGCTAAGATCGATTTTGGGATAAGCTTCTGCTTTATAGATCGCTACCTGCTGGAGATCGGTCTGTGCTCTATTTTCTATTATTTGAATTTTGTTGCTTTGTTTTACGGCAATTTCAAATATATTCTGAAGGGAGTAGTTGTTTTTGATGGTATCAGCTGTTCCGCTCAATACAGCTGCCAACAAAAACGAAATGGTGTAAAGGAGAAAAGTCACAATAATACCTTTCTATTTCAGATGCTTTTTAGCCAGATTGCTATTAATAGCAAAAACAAAGCCGTAAGTAGGGCAAGTTGTTATGGCCTGATTTTTGAAACCCCGATACCTCGGAATAAAAAATTTCCATTAAAAGGAGAAAAAGATATGCCCAGAAAAGCTGAGAAACCAATTCCTCAAGGGATGAACAATGTTACTCTTTACCTTACTTTCAAGAACAATTGCAGTGAGGCCATCGAATTATACAAGAATGCTTTTGATGCAAAAATCCCATTTGAACCCATGCGCTTCCCTGATGGCAGAATTCTCCACGCTATGATAAAAATTGGAGACACTAATATCATGATGTCCGACTCATTTGAGAAAGAAAATCAGATAGTAGGAAATATGGCCCACATGTGGCTTTATGCCGATGATTGTGATGCTGTGTTTAATCGGGCAGTTAAAGCAGGATGCAAAGTAACTATGGAAATGGAGGACCAGTTCTGGGGAGATAGAGTGGGGCAAGTCCGGGATCCTTTTGGTTATCTCTGGTCAATCGCCAGCACGAAATGGGAGCTCAGTCCTCAGGAAATGCAGGAAAAGCAGGAACAATGGTTAAAGTCTGCAGGTTTATAAATTGGGGGCTGTAATTTCAGCCCCTTAACTTATTTCGGGCCGGCTTTTAATTTCTTTGGTAATATCAAAGAGGTCTTTTTTAAATATTCCCTGTAAATATCCCCGTGCTTTCTTAAAAGCCACATTTCTTCAATTCTCGCATGGATAAAAGTAATGATTGAAAAAAGTGGTAAAATTACCAGCAGAAGACCAACTGATCCGGTGAATAATCCGATTCCTGCCATCAGAAGAATATAGAAAAGATAAACCGGGTGACGCCAGATGGCATACAAACCTTTTTTGGCCAGTTTGTTATAGGGCGCAATGGCGGATATAGGTAATTTACCTGTTTGTCTGAAAAAATCTTTGACAGCCATAAAAAGCATCATCGCAGAAACAGCGGAAACCAGTACCCCAAGTAGCTTAATATGAAGAGGAAATGATCTTTTCATCCGATTTTTGTCTATGGAGTGAGATAGTTTTACAAGTAGAGATGGTAACAGCACCCAAAATGCAAAAATGTATAATCCAATTATTGCATTTCTGAAAACCAGCTTCAACACCGTTCTCTTTACCTCATTTTTCCTATGGTGGCTTATATCAACTGAGTAGAGCAATAAACATTCCTTTTCTCAATAGTCATTCTTTGAAGGATTTTCCTTTGCTTTTTGTGGAATACTAATTGCGGCAGTTTTTGTGAATCTCTTCCACCTTAAAAATCAACCAAAAGGAGATCTCTATGGGTTTTAATCCGTTTGATGAAAAAGGAATTCCGATGGAGAAACAAATCCGCTCCTGGTCTGAGCTTTGTACCAAACCATACGATCCCCAAACAGTCCACCCCTACACCCGCACCCGTGGGATACTGATGAACGGTATAGAGGTGGAGGCTGCACTTTTTTATCACAACTTTCACCGGCATTGTGAAGATATGGAACTGCGAAGGCAACTCTCTGCTGTGCGTCGTCTGGAGCAACAGCAGCAGAAAATGGTAAACTGGATGATCCCAGGATCGGAATCGACTCTCGAGGTTACTATAGGCTATGAACAGCTGGCTACAGACCTTACTGCATCCATGGCTAAAAACGAACCCGATCCTTATGTAAAACTGGCTCTGGATTTTGCTCTGATTGAAGATTTCGATCATCTGTACCGCTATGCCAATCTTCTGCTGGAAAAAGATCCAAAAAAAGCCGAAGCTATAGTAAAGGATCTAACTGAGATTATGCCGGGAAGACCCACAGTTCTGGAACATCAATACCCATTCGATACTGTGCGTAAATATGTGGACTTTAAAAGATCGGATCCGCTCACCAGAATGCATGTGCTCACTATTACCGCTGCTGAACAGCAGACTATGAATTATTATATGAATGTGGGAAACCAGTTGACCGATATGACCGGTCGGGGTCTCTATCAGGAGATTGCCATGATAGAAGAGCAACACGTGACCCATTATAGCTCTTTAATTGATCCACGCAACTCCTGGTTTGAAATGGCTTGCTCTCATGAGTATAACGAATGTTATATGTATTACTCATGTATGATTTCAGAGCCCGATCAGCGGGTTAAAAAAATCTGGGAACAACTTTTAGAGTCGGAGATAGCACATCTGCAGATGACTCGTGACCTGATGATGAAATTTGAAAATAAAGATGCCAGGGACATGTTTGGTAAGGAATTTCCAACTCCGACTGTACTGGAATCCAGCAAAGATTATGTGCGTCAGATTATATCCACTCAGATTCAATATACCGGTGACAGATCCGATATATTGCCTCTCAGAAATGCTGAAAGTAAAGACCGCTATTTCCAGTATCAGAATATGGTCAACAACGGCAGTTTCATACCAAGTCAGAATGTAATTTCCAATGCCATTCAGAAAGCCGGCCAGGATTACCGCTTAGAAACCAATGGGCCCCATCCTGTTGAAATGCTGAGAGATCGGAAAAGTTCGATTAGCCAGGAAGAGCTGATAAAAGAGATGATAAAGAAGTAATCCTGATATTTACGAACGCATTAAATTGCGTTCGTGTTTTGATTTCGATTTAACTATCCTTTTTACTTCCTGTTATTACCGCCTGGTAACTGAAAATGATGGAAAGAAAATTGCTCCCATATTGGCAAGGCTTAATCCTAAATGAAATAGCTGTGAAATGTCAAAAATATAACCGAAATCAAAACAAAAGGTTCTCCCTATTTCTTCGGGTTTGGTATTGATGGATTGCTTATGATAATAGTAAAAATGAAGAGAATTACAAAGGCTATCATTTAGGCTGATAATCTATAAAATGGCAGCGGAATTATTCAACAGATCTCGTTTACCATGATATAGTAAAATAACATGGAGCAAGCAATTTTTTTGAAGCATGAAAAACGGTTCAGATAAATTCTGAACCGGGAACTTGTTAACTTTCTGACAAAAAGCCTACCTCATCAGAAAATAACTGGCGGAGTATCCTTCTCTAAACAATTAAGACTCATGTCCCAATACTGTGCTTCTCCATGTGCAATCCTGAAGATGAATATTTTACCGTTGGGGAAAGCTTTGAAAACATCATGAAGCCAGGGGCGATCTTCGAAGAGTCTTTTTTCCAGTGATGGATCACTGATTTGTTCGATTTTTCCGGTAATCCGCACCATCTGCATAGAACCCATACCATCGCCGGGATTAAAAAAACCCAACTCCACTTTCGGGTTATCCTGCAACTGTTGAGAAAGCCGTTTTTGTGTGCCGGTGTGGAAGTAAAATCCGCTATCATCTGCAAACCACATCGCCATTGCACGTAAATGAGGTTGGTCACCAACACTGGTGGCCAGCCAGGTGGCCGGATTCTGATTGGCAAATTCTTTGATTTCTTCTATCGTTTTCATGTATACCTCCTTGCATCTGAAAGTAAATTAACCGTTTTTAATGATAGTACCATTAAAAATAGATAGGAAGGCGAAAGTAATCTTTCGATATCAGATTAAAAATTGTTGTTATTCTGCTGAAAGGAAATTTTTCCGGTAGTCGGAAGGTGAAATATTATAAGCACGGATAAAACACTGATAAAAATAGGAAGAACTGTTGAAACCACAATCAAGAGCGATTTCACTTAAAGATTTCTCGTTGGCCCGCAACATCCGTTTCGCGCAGTCCAGTCGGGTCATCATGATATACTCCATAGGTGACATCGAGGTCTCCTCTTTAAAGACATGTGAAAAACGTGATGAAGAAAGATTAGCCACATGAGCCAGATCCTCCACCGAGATTTTCTCTCCATAATGCTCGTTTAAAAAATCAATAGCCCGGGTAACAGACATACGAAACTGAAATTTATTGTCATTTTTATGCAAACCAAACAACTGACGGATAAGCAGATGGGTGATTTTAAGGCTGCCAGCGGCTAATAACTGACCATATCCTGGCGCAGCTTCCTCATAATCGGTCATGAATTCCTTAATCGTGTCTACTAATCTTTGATTAATCCTGCAGCTTATTCCAGAAAACAGGTCGCTAATGGATAAATTGTATTCAGCAAGCTGTTCCTGAAGAAATCGTGTCTGGATCAGTACTGCTATATACCTGGCAGCCGTTTGGGAGGGAAGTTCCTGGTGAGGATCGTTAGGAGAAAGAGTATATATGGTCGAGGGAACAGATTCGGTAATTTTGCCATTAAACCGGATTCTGCATTTACTGTCTAAGCATAAGATAAACGACCAGGCTGGGTGGGTATGTTCAGGTGTTATGGCAAAACCGCATTGACCTGCTACTGGCATGAAAACGCCCATATTTTCGCTTACGGCACAATCGACATATTTCAGCTGATCGGGGGTAATATTACCCACCAACCGGCGAATTTTTGACAAGTCTTTCATGGAAGATAAAATAGATTTTTTTTGGAAGGTAGAATGAGGAATTTATTACCCGGAGGAGCGAGACGAGTCGCTCCTTAAGAATCGCTTACATACTATTATGCTGAGATTTCAGAAAAAAAATGTCAGTCTGTCATCTGTTAATGGAATCAGCCCGAAATTTGTAATCTGTTTAGTAACAATCAATTGTATCCAGCAATAAGTAGAATCGATGCGTGTCATCAGAGTGTCAATAACAGTTAAAGAATCACCTGCTTTAATGCTATATGATTTTCCATTCAGTTTCAAATCAAGGTATTCTGAATCATCCACTGGTTTTTCGATAGTTAAAATGCTTGAGTCTTTACTATTATAGGATGTGGCTTTATATAGGAATGGGTAAGTCAGAATCTCATGATGGAAAGTGCCTCCCCCAATATCATTGTTAACAGGCCGGTATGCATGCCCGATTCTGGAAAGGAAAACAGCCTGGCAATTGTCTGATACATTATGGGCAAAATTATTTTTATCATTAATTCTGATGCTAGGGTCTATGTAAATATCATCTATCAGTTGTAGGTAGTCATCTCTTTTTGATTCTTCAGGAATGATGTTGCTTTGAATGTATTGAAAGTACTCGATTAGCTGAACCTTTTTTAGTTCAGTTGAAGGAGGGGGAAATGTGTTCTGGTTGCTCAGAACAACTGCTCATCAGAAGTGCAATAGCCAGCAGCTTCTTCATGGTAAACTCCTTGGTTTTAATTGGGTTAAGCAGATTAAATATCATTATGTTACCATTGAACTTACATTTATAAAATTTAACACGATTATTTCCAGGTTATCAATTCAGAGGCGAAAAAAATGTATTCTGATGGATTACGATAAAATAACCGGCTTTTGTATGGGAATGGATTTACAGATTGCCTGACTGTCAGTTATTTTAAGCAGACATTAATGATATCCGGTCAGGTTGTTTTGACTATTTCGTTTTTTTAACCGAAAAAAGAAGGATACGACTATGTTTAAAATTGCAGAAAAAGAAGGGTATAAGGAAATATTACCTGAGATCAGCCTAAAAACACTGGTTTATGGAAAAAAGATGCTCTTATCCGAATTTGTCATGAAGAAAGGCAGCCATCTGCCCGCACACAGCCATCCACACGAGCAGACCGGATATCTTGTGCAGGGGAGATTACTGCTGACCATAGGAAAAGAAATTTACAAAGTCGGTCCCGGAGACAGTTGGTGTATCGAAAGCAATATTGAACATAGTGCAGAAGTATTGGAAGATTCCAGGGCAATCGAAGTGTTCTCGCCTTTAAGAGAGGATTATCTTCCATGCTGAGTTGAATAATACGGTTTGTCAGCTCACAGTTGTAATTAGTTCCAGTGCAAAATGCTCCAATTCCGCTATGCCCTGGTTGTATTATCGGGGCATCAATCCTTGAAATCTGCAAGAAGATAGATTCCCACCTTCCGAAGTAACCCCGCAGTCCCAACAGGAAGCATCGGGACCGCAGGGGAGGAGGAATCATTTTAAGTGAATACTTATGTGAATTGTCCACCAATCCGGTTATACAGTTTTAAATAGTTCATCCAGTCGATCATACGATGAGTGAAAGTTTCAGAAAAAGGTCGTCAGTTTATCATCTGTTAATGGGATCTGCCCGAAATTTGTAATCTGTTTAGTAATTATCAGTTGTTCCCAGCAATGATCAGGATCAGTGCGTGTCATTAAGGTGTCAATAACAGTTAAAGTGTTACCTGCATTTATGCGATATAATTTTCCATTCAGTTTCAAATCAAGGTATTCTGAACTTTTTACAGGATTTACGATATATAAACTGCTTGAGTCTCCATTATAGGAAGTTGCTTTGAACACGAAAGGGTAAGACTGAATCTCACGTTGAGAGTGTACTGCACATACATCATCAGGAATACAGTTGTTGTTTTTGACTTTGGAAAGGAAAACAGCCTGGCAATTATCTGATATATTACTGGAAAAATCTTTTTGTCTTTTATCTCTATTTTGGAAATATTCATCAGTAACAAGTACATCTATAACTGAAGAATAACATGTTTTTGACTCACCAGGAATAAAATTGCTTTGAACAGATTGATAGTACCCGATCACCGGAGCATTTTCCGGGTCAAAAGGAACAGAGGAAATGATTTTTGGTTGTTCAGAACAACTAATCACTAAAAGTGCGATAGCCAGTAGCTTTTTCATAGTCACTCCTTTATTAAATTGGGTCGAGCAAAATCAGATTTCACCGGCCTTACATTTAAAAATTAGAATAATTATTGTAGGTTATCAACTCAGGAGTAATAAAACTGTATTCGAATAGAATACAGAAATACCGGTTTTGATGACGATATCTGCCTGCACCAGCCATCCACTCGATGCAGAGTGGATACCTGTGCAAAGGAGAATTACTACTGGTACTGATTTCATCTCTTATTCCGTAATCCCTTAAGGATCGTCCCTGCCATCATACAAAAATATAAAGGCTGTGTTATGGATAGATTTAAAAACGCTATTCTCAAGGATGGGCTAATATGAACAAATCAATTCTTAAGAACCAGTTAATAACCAGAGTGCTTATCGTATTTATCACCATCTTATTTTCAACTGCCGGAGCCAGAACAGGTGGAGAGAATGATAATAATAATGATAATAATGGGACCGAGGCCTGGGAAAAAGAAACTATCTCTGCTATAGTGACCAATATAGACCGGAGTAATAATCAGATGACTCTCAAAGATGATGACGGAGATGTTTTTACTGTGACTTTAGATAAAAGGGTGGACCTTTCCAGAATTGATAATGGGGATAAAGTAAAAGTGGAACTTTATAGATCTTTGGCAACCGATTTTCACGAACCTACTCAACAGGAAAGGGAAAATCCATTAATAATCACAGACCAGACAATTGAATCTCCTGAAGGCACTGAACCGGCAGAAGGAAACTTAAAACAGATCCAGGCGGTAGTTCAAATCATTGATATAGATGAGGATGATCAGGAAGTGACCGTAATGGGGCCTCAAGGTAATGAATTTGAATTATTTGTTTCAGATCCCTCTCTATTGGAAAATTTAAAAGAGGGCGATTCAATGACTGTAATCTATTCAGAATCTCTGGTAGTCTCAATTGAAAAAATGTGATATTGTGGTAATGCTGTAATTTTTCTGATTTATAAAAAATCGTGGTATCTCTCAATTAGAGGGATACACACGATTTTATAATAAAGAAAGAGGATTCCCGGGCAGCCCCTAAACCTTGTGTTTTAGAATTTTTAGTACTGAAAAGTGAACGAGCCTTCCATAAGTGATGATCCCACAGGATGCAGAATCTCATTATCAGTGTTATCCTGAACCTGGCACCAGACATTAATCGACCGGATAGATTTATCAGTTGGCGGGATAATCTTTACTAATGATTGTAGATCATAATAACTGATAGGGCTGTTGATATTGTAACTTTTAGTGACACTTCCTATTCCATTCTGCGTTTTCATAAATTCATTAGGAGAGATATCCCTGGTTTCATCATCGTTTTGTTGAAAAAACCAGATAGTGGTTATTTTTTCCAGATGTGCTTTGGAACCGGAAGAATCGGAAAGGTCAAAAAGAGATTGAAAAGTATCTGGCTGGTTGTAGAAAGCCACCAGAAAGTAGGAATAACCATCTTCAACAGGAACGGTATTGGCAGGTGCTATATTGCTATCGATGCGTATGAATAAATGTTTTTTTTCTGCAGGATTGTAAGAATTCTTTTCTCCTTTTACTTTGTATATGCCAATAGAGTCGATTCTGGGATTATGGTTGACATAAACTGAAATTTGGGGAATTTTACTGAACCTGCTGTGATACCGTACAGAATAGTTGCTTTTTATATGGAGTTGGTTTTTAATATCCGCAATAAATCTCATCTGCACGGTGAAAAGCTGACTGAAATGCGGCAGGATCCGTGAAATTTCATTTACAGGCAATTGTAAATTAGCGGCGATAGTACTATACATCTGAGGAGACTGGGTTAGCAGATTTACCATGTCTATAAGTTGCCCCTTGTTAAAGCCGGTTAAGGACGGGGGGAGAGACTTGATAATCTCCGGAGGTAAAATTTCAATCCAGTTTTCCGGAATCTGACCACTTGTTTTGAAAAGGTCCTGTGGAACAACGAATTTGAAAGAAAAACAGGAAGTTTTCTCAGAAAAATAATCTTCCTGTGGAACAGCAGCCAAGGGCACTATATTAAATGCTGTATCGCTGCCATATTTGTCTAATACCACATTGGAGGAGAAGCTCCAGGAGATATCGGCTAAATTAATTTTTTTCCCGCTGAAAACTGCTTTTACCATAATGGTATCACCAGGTGATGCTTCAGCCGGTTCATAAATAAAGTCCAGCAATCTTACTGCATCACTGTCGACTCTGTGAAAATTAGTGGGGAAATCAGAACAACTGATTACCAGAACCATTCCAATGATTATAAATAATGATAAATTTTTCATTTTAATTTCTCCTTAAAACTCTGCTTTAAAGCCGGTTCCCAGCATTGGAAACATGCTGATTTTCATTTTATCGGTATAATCGTAATTATAGAATTCGAATTCAGGACTCTTATAAAAAAGCCAGCTTAAATTCTGCAAGTCAAAGTATAGAGAAAAGATCCATTTATTATAAATAATCTTTTTATCTACACGAATGTCCAGTTGAAAGAACGGGTCCATCCGTTTTGAGTTTTTATCACCTTCGATTGGGCTGTAGTAAAGATAATTTTCATCATACTCAGCACCCAGAATGGGGGTAATTGGTTTACCGGTGACATAACGCAGACGGAAACCCAGATCCCATTGCCTTCTTAAATGCCAGCTTCCCAATACCTGGAGATGGTTTGTTTCGTCTTCATCGTAAAGGTACCATTTACCTTTGTTACGGTCATAGCGTTGCGTTCTGGAAAGTGTGTAAGCGATCCAGCCGAAGAAACGGTCTGTTTGCATATGACGCAGCATTATTTCCAATCCATACATTCTGCCTCTGCCACGGTCATAAAATAAAGTTGGTTTTTCGCCGGTTTCGCTGATATCCTGACTGTTTGAATATTCAGGGATATCCCATTGATTGTTAAAATAGAACTGAACATCAGAATTAATAACATCGGTTATTTTCCATTCGTGTCCGGTAACAAAATGAGCAGCTTTTGTGGTTGCAAGAAAAGGATTGCCCCAGACAGAATGGATTGCCTGTCCGACCGGTTTGGGTGATTGATTATAATTTCCAATTGCAGCTTTTAAAACATGAGCATCATTAATCTGAAATCGCCCGGACAATCTGGCGGAAGGATCACCCGAAAAACCTCTGGAATTATCAAAATCGTTGTAATTCCAGAATTCAGGAATGATCGAACCATCATGCTTTAGTTCGGAATAATAATCATATCTGATGCCTGGTATAAGCAGCAACTTTTTACCAACTTTCCATTCCAGATTGAGGTATGCACCAGTTTCTCCAAAAAGCCAGTCATTATCTTTGGAATGGTTAATCTTACCTGTCCAGTCTTTTATTAACAGATCGATATCCCAGACGGATAAGTCGATGTCCAGACCTGTAATCAGGGATAATTTGTCATTAAATTTGACGGTTAATTGATCTCTGATATAATGTTCTACCCCGTCACTTTTGGATTTGAAAAATCCAAAGGGGGACCAGGCACTGTGGAGGTTGCTGATTGAATATCTTGCACTGTTACTGACTTTATCATTTATCTTTAAATCCCAGCCGGCCATTGCCAGATTTGTGGTTATGCTCATGCCAAAGCGATCCTGTGCTTTAGAAATCTCATCACTTCCTGATTCCATGTCCGGCATAATCAGTGCCAGACTGTCTCTGTTACCAAAAAATGTAACAAAAAGGTGATTGTTTTTAGAAAAGTTAAAATCGGTTCTCAGTACATAATCCCAATAAAAAGTAGACATGGTAAAAGGAAACTTGTCGCTGAATTTTTTGGTAACGAATTCAGCAATATTACCTATAAAGCTTCGTCGGGCAGAAGCCAGTAAGGATATTTTTTTGGTAATAGGACCTTCAACGAAAAATGACGCATCAATGCTGCTTATATCAAAAGTGCCATGCCAACGGTCGGTGGCGGCCTGCTTTCCTTTCAGCTCTATGGCCCCTGCAATACCCCCGCCATAGCGTACCCCGAAACCACCGGGAAGAAACTCTATTCCATCCAGGGCTTCCGATGTGTAAGTTGACTTTAGTCCCCCATAATGGTAAAGAAGCGGAATAGTTACTCCATCGAGGTAAAATCTTGAATCCCAGGTTGGAGCACCGCGAACCACAACTTCTCCGGACATCATGCTGGGTCTGGAAACTCCGGGCATGGCCTGAACCACCTTGATAGCATCTCCACCCAGTCCCGGGATTCTTCTGATTTCCTGAACAGTCAACTGACGTCTGCTGACTTCCTTTTCTTCAGTTTTTCCATAAACCACTATTTCATAATCAGAATAGTTTAACTTTACTATATAATATTTGACATCTAACTCCTCATCAGAAGTTATCAGTTCTTTAGTCTCGAAATTAATGTATCCTATTGCAATAACCTGAATTTTTACAGAACAGGATGGAAGAGAAAAGAATTGGAATCTGCCCATTGAGTCGGTTGTGGTAGTCAAATGGCCGTCCTCAATGTTCTGCCCGGGGATAGAGCCTATTCTGGAAAGATACTTATTAAAAGGTAAATTTAATGCAGAATCACAGCCAGAATCGGGAAATGTAAGTACCACCAGTGCATCAGCGACAGGCTGACGGGTACCTTTTTCCAGGAGAGTGCCTGAAAAGTTAACCACTTGAGGAATCGAATCTATTGCATCCTCCAGTCTGAAATGGTACTCATATTGGAGAATGACTGCAACGGTATCAGCTCCGGCTAATGCAGGCGTAAACTTAAACTGTCCGCATGCTTTCATCGCATTGGTATCCAGGACAGGATGAATTCCTTTTACTAAGCTTACACTGTCCACATTTCCGGATTCGTTCACCAGTAATTCCAGAATGACAGAACCGCTTACGCCTTGTTTAATAAGTTCAGGCGGGTATTCAGCATTGACAAAATTTATCAATTGGGGCATCTGAGTGATTGCTACAGCTGAATCTGATAATAAAGAATCCACAGTTTCCGGTGATTCGGTAACCTCCAGAGTAATCATCTCATCTTGCTCAGAAGGAGGTTCAAGAGTCTGAGAGTATGTAATTTCAAAAAATGAGCACAGAAAAATTATTCCTGTACTGTAAAGAAATCCCTTCATTGTATTTTTCTCCTTCTGAATTAATCAGTTTATATTCAACTTAAAATAACAAACCTAACCGGAATAATTATCCATGCAGCTACAACCTGATCACTTACCATAGCTGGATAGAATTCCATATCTTTTGTAGCAAGCATAGCCTGCTGAGCCGAATCAAATCCAATATCAGTTAAAACGGTCGCTTTTTTGATTCTTCCGTCAATATCTACAAGAACCTTCAATTTCACGACGCCTTCCACCTGGTTTTCCAGCATTATTTTACTGTAAAGAGGTTTGACTGTTTTTTTGAATTTCGGTGCCTGCGTTATTGATGCTATAGAAACTACAGTCCCTTTGATTTCTTCTTCGCTGGCTGAGATAGTGTCCACTTCCTTATCGAGTGTATTTCCCAATTTACCTATTACTGCATCCGAGAGACTGCCTGTGGAGCCAAGCCCCTGAGAAAATACTCTTTTTAATCCATAAATTCGCCGCACCGGCTTATCAGAAGATTTCTCGACGGCTGTCTCCTGCTGAGCTTGAACTGGAGCAGGTTTTTCAGTCAGATCAAGCGGCTTTTTGAAACTGGGTCCTACCGGATTCTTTCTTATTGGTAGTGGCTCTTTTTCGATCTTTGGAGCACTCTCAGGGATATTTATAACCAGCTGTGTGCGGTAAGACTTTTCCGTATTCAAAGAGTAAGTACAATTCTGATAGCGGTCTTTTTGGACAAAATAACCCATGCCAAAGAAAACTGAAGAGATAAAAATGAGAGATAAAAGAAAAAGCAGATCAAAAAAGTCCATTGAACCCACTGCTGCAGTACTAGTCTTCATTGAAATTACTCCTCATGCAATACAAGTATGGAAAAATCCTTTATTCCTGCCTGGCTGCAGGTGAACATGACTTTTTTTAATACATCAAAAGACTGGTCCCGGTCTGATTGAATCATTATTTCTTTTGCAGAGGAATCTGTTAAAGTTTTATGTGATTTGATCCAATCCAGTAAAGCAGGGATACTCATTGAATCACAACCGCGGATCGTGTTAACAGTTGTTATTACATTATTATCACAAATTAACTCGTCTTCGGTAAGTATGAGACTGCTGATTGTCTTTGCTGATGAATTGGAAGATGAGAGTGGAAGTCTAAGATCAGCTGAAGGTGTAACGTTATGCCCTTCAACAGAAAAGCTTTTTAGTAAAAAGACCAGAAGAATAGTCATGACATCCACCAGAGATGTCAATTGCAACTTACATTCACAGGATGCATTCTTTCTGGATTGTAATTGGCTTAACCCGACCAAGATCTACACTCCCTTCCTATAATTAATTGAAGCAGTTGATATTCCGATCTTTTGAAACCCAGCTTCTCTGCAGACATCCATTACCTTTACCATCTCCTGGAATTTAACCGAGTCTTTAACTGCTACTACTACTTCACTTTTATTATCAATAGCTACTCTGCGTTCAGCTATTTTTTCCATTAAAACAACATAAGAAGAGGTCTTGTCGTTGACCGGAATCGAATCAAGAACCTGCTCACCATGTGCAATAGCCAGATACTCTGACGCAACTACTACAGTCAACTTTAGTTTTGGTTTTCCATTGCTTTGATCCAGTCCCGGGGCAGCATCAGGTGGAAGTGAAAAAGAGAGTATCGATAACCGGGTGAACACCGCCATAGAAATAAGAAATGGAATAAGAATAATAAACATATTCATTACAGGTGTAACATCCAGATCATGCACCTGATCGGAAAAACAAACATTGCGGTCTGTTTTACTAAGCTGCATCCTCATTTTTCATCTCCCTGATAGCATCGAGAAAAGTGGCTATACCATCATCTATATCTTTTATCAGTGCCTGTTGCCTGTTGTTCAATACGGTATACATGATCATACAGGGGACTGCTACTATCAGCCCAAATGCGGTCGTGTTCATTGCTTCAGAAATACCGTCAGCTAACATTGATGCTTTACTGGCGGCATCTACGGAGCCAAGAGAACCGAATGATGTTTGAAGTCCAGTGATGGTTCCAAGCAATCCTAAAAGAGTGGCGATATTGGCGAATAATGAAAGGTAACTGGTTCTACAGAATAACCTGGGCAGCTCTTTGATGGATCTTTTCTCTACACTTTCCATGATCCCTTCGAATGCAGCTCCACAGGTATATCTTTCTACAGCAACCTTGATAAGATTATTAAAAGGGGTTTTTCTGCGATTTACAATTTTCATCGCCTGATCTGCATTTTTAACTTCTATGGCAGTAAGGACTTTATGAACCAAAGAGTCTCCATCAGTTCTGCAATATAAGTAGTAAAAGACAGATCTCTCCAGAATAACTGCACATGCAAATGCCAAAACTGCCAGTATTACCCACATGAATGGTCCGCCTGCAATAAACTGCTGAGCAAGAGATTGTATCATCTGTTATCCTTTCCTAATAAGATAAAACGTTGGCGACCAGAGATTTCGCAAAATGCATGCCAATAGCGATCCTGAATATTCAGTTCTTTTGGCTGTTGTCTGTTGTCACAGGAGGAATAAGACTGGTTAATAAAGGTGCTCTGGTGGTATAAGCGCTATTAAACATATCAGATTAATATATCAGAATGGTATATCAAAATAAGCTGCACCGGACGATTCTTCAGCATGCGTTCAAAGGAATTCGGGTTTGTATCATAGTTATATTTTGTAGTCTGTTGCAGTGAACGCGCAGCATGGAGATGAGAAAAGATACAAGCGGACGTCTGCCTTGCATAATGTATAGAATTAACTCTCGATCATTAATTATTCCGGCAGGATCATTCGATCCTCTCCATAATGAACGATTTTGTCAAAAGTACAGGAGAAAACTGATTGCCATGGCAATCTGGGCAGAGAGGGAAGATGCCATAATTATCTTAAAGGGTAACAATCTGTCTGTATTTCAAGCAGCCATAAACATCCTTACCTGGTTTATTTTCAGAAAGAAACATCAATTATCCAATCCTAAATAGCTTTTAATGTCTTTAAGGGAGGGGCCTATTTTTTAGCAGCGATTTTTAAAGTGGTCGTGGTAATTTCCAATTCTTTAGCCCAATATTCAAGTTCGTGCTGATGTCCCAAATTGATCATTACTAATTGATCGGGGATTTCCTGATTAACTTTCATGAAAACACCTATGTCAATTGAAAGGTTAAAAAGAGTGACCCATTCAGGGTCACTGAACTAAGGAATAACTGAATCAACTGCTTACTTGATAATATTTTCCAGCATATCATCACTGATATCTTCTGCAACTGAAGCGTCCAATACAAAGTGTTCAAATTTATTAAACCGGGCTTTGTTTTCCAGATGGTAATCACAAAAAACGGAAACATGTGGAACCAGTAGTTTTTTGCCGCCCCTGGTTTCCGAGAGATAAGAATGCACTGCATTATCTGCTTTTATCCGGGATACTTTAATCTCTTCATTATACATGTTTTTTACCGTTTTTTTATTGGAGGCAAACTGTTTAAGTCTGGATTCAGTAGCAGAGAATTTAACCATTCGGCTAAGGGGTATTGGTTTGAGTTCAGGGTTACAGATTTCAAAGCCGCAGAGTTCCTCGTTGCCGGTGAAGGTTACTCTAACATAGGAAGTATTGTCAATAATATGATAACCGTTAATTTTTCTGGTAAACCGGTAGGTCTGAGTAATAAGGCGTTCGACCGGATCGGATTCGGTTTTTATCCAGTCCGATTCGGTGTTGGCAAAAACAAACCGGCTGCTCTCTTTTCCCAGCAGTTGCTGCATTTTTTGCTGAGCTTTTTGTTTCAGTTTATCATTTCCATATACAGAATCTGTTTTCAGAAGGCTCAGGTGAGGAGAATTGTAATAAAATCTGCCCTTTTTATGATCATATCCGGTAAATCTGCGAAGGCTGTCAGCGATCCCGGCTGATTTTGACAATTGATCAATTTCTTTACCTGATCTGGAAGGAATTATTACTTCATATAAAGCCGGGCGTGAGTTAACTTGTGCAGTGTCAAAAAGCTCAGTATTGCTGAATGCCTGATTAACAGAAGCGGAAGGTGCTGAAGATCCCGAAAGAAAAGCTTTAACCTTATCATTCAGAATCAGGTCTGCCGAATAAACAGAACCGGTTAACAGAGTAAGAATAAGTGCTGAAAAATATTTATTGTACATTATTGATTTCTCCTGTAAGGATAATTGCTGTTAAGTTAATATAACGGATTACCAACAGTAGCCCACATGAGACAGCCCATTTGTGCTGGTGCCGGATAATCGGGGGCGTTCACAAATAATTCGGTGGCATAACTGTAGTCGGCGCCAGCCGTTGCGGGTTGTAAACCCCAATAACCTGTTTTTTCGTAAACCCAATGAATCTGTGCACATTTCCAGGCATTGTGTATGGTATTATTTTGAAAAGCCCACCTGGTCCAGAATTCTGTAGACATGGAATCCGAAAACCGGTGTTCAAATGTTAAAGCTCTATGCCCCTGGACAGTATGCACGCCTTTGAAGCAGTTTCCCCATCTTTGGAATTCTGTCATGCCGGTTGGGCAATCATCCACAGAATCAGCAGCAAACCAGCTGCATGCAGCAGCCTGAACCCATTTCAGGTACCCGGAGGCACCAAAACGGATATCAGACCAATTAGTCAGGGTATACTGCGGAGTGCATCCCAGGTATGGCCCGGTCCCACATCCATGACCGGCATAAAATACGAAATCTACCTCATTTATCTCCGCATTGGTGCCGGTCCAACGGTTTGCAGTACAGGCTGCGTCCCGTACATTATGTATATACTGGACTTCACAGGGTAAACCAGCCGAATTGATAGCTCTGGAAAAGCCATCAGCATCATCATGAGCGGTAGAAAGATCGAGTAAAGGGTCACAACCGTTATAATAATAATCTTCAATACTGTAAGTTGAATACCACATATATGGCAGTACTGAAAAAGTTGAACATGCTACCATAAGTATGATAATACCAGCCAGTCTGATTACGCGGTTAAATATTTTCATTAGAACGCCCTCCAAATAGGTGAAAAGTTAGGAAATTTATTAAAAGTTTATATATAAGGTCGTTTTACTGTTTAATAAATATTTATCACTATTTAATAATAAAAGTAGAAAAGTGTCAATAAAATGTACGAAAAAGTGTTGCCAAAAAATGGCAACAATTTTGATTATCAGCTCTATCTGGTTGATTTAACTGAATAAAGGAGAATTTTGCTTTTCAAAGTAACTGAAAGTGAAATATTTGTAAAATCCTGAGCCAGCCTTCAGTGAAAGCTCTAAAGAAGATGTCTGTAGGCAAATGATTGAAAGAAGGAACATAATTTATTGATACTCAACAAAATATAGGAGCCTCGTCTAGTTAGTTTCGCTGTTACCAAATTTAGCTAGCATTATTTTTGCTGCCTTATTGATCCTCATCTTTGCTAATCATATATTATAGGCTGTGGAGGAATAACAAAAATGCCCAACATATATGGATATATTGATTACAGGAGATATCTTCTAGACTACATAGAAGAGAGGAAAAATGCATATCCCAGATTCTCCTGCCGTTTGTTTTCAACCCGTTTGGGAATCAGTGCTGCCACCCTGAGCAGAATTTTAAATGGTGAAAGAAATATCAGCAGAAGGCTGTTGCCAGTTTTTGCAGTAGAGTTAAACCTTCGTGAGAAGGCTGCAGAATATTTTGCTCTCATGGTTCAATTGACGGTTGAAAGAAGACCGGAGAACAAGAACATTGTGTATCAGAAGATGCTTGATTTCAGAAGCGAAAGAATAAGGAAAGTTCACCCTTTGCACTATTCTTTATTTGAGAAATGGTATCTAATAGCTCTACGTGAGATTATCGATATTAAAGGTAAAATCGACAATATCAGTTCTATATCAGAAGCGTTAAAGCCGGCTATAACGGCAAAAGAGGCTGAAAGTGCCATTAAGGTTCTGCGGGATTTAAAAGTTATAACAGAAGATAAAAACGGCATTTTCCATGCTACCGAAAAACTGCTTACTACGGGTGAAAAGTGGGAAAATATAGCCATACAAAAATATCAGAGTGAGATGATTGATCTTGCAAGTAACGCTTTAATGAGCTATCCTAAAGATAAACGTGATATATCCACTTTAACCATCGGACTATCAGGCAAGGATCTTTTGAAAGTTAAGGAAATTCTGAGAAGAACCCGTCAGGAGATTCTGGCTTTGGCTGAAGATTCAAAAAGAAGAGAATATGTTTATCAACTCAATATGCAGCTTTTTCCAGTCAGTAATTGTCTGAGAGAG
Organism: Fibrobacterota bacterium; assembly: GCA_023436145.1. Lineage (GTDB taxonomy): Bacteria > Fibrobacterota > Chitinivibrionia > Chitinivibrionales > Chitinispirillaceae > JAAYPC01. Next base: position 103,700 of record JAEZKP010000097.1, read on the forward strand.
GCGGAATGACAATGACTATCAGATTAGCTGGAACTGGATACAACTTTCTATTGGTTCTTTTTCCAGTTCTGTTTTATTGTTACTGCGGCATTAATACTGCCGGTGGGTTTGAAACCACAAATGGCGTGAGAATAGTGGTTTGCGCTGACAGTATCAAGGGAATTGCAGTGCCCGGATCACAGGTTATCGTATGTGATACATCTTATGTAGCACCAAGTTTAACTCGGGAAAGTTTTGTTGATACTGTATATGCTGATCAGAATGGTCATTTCAAGTTCAATTTTCTGAAAAATGGCCGGTATAATCTGATTGCCAGAAGCAGGGA
>JAEZKP010000008.1 GCA_023436145.1 Fibrobacterota bacterium
TGTTCAAAATGAACCAATGCTAATTGATCTGGAGCTGGAATCTATCTTTTTCCTGTATTCTTTAGGATGGATGCCCGATAAAACAACTCGGGCATGACGGATTTAGTGCATTTTGAACAGGAACTAATTAATAGGATCCCGCCCCAGTCACTGGTGATGAACGCGACAAAAGTAGATCGTCGAAGACATCTGAAAAAAGGAAACTAAAGTAAATCTGTTTAAGATTTCCCGAAATTAAATAGGAGAAACTGGTGAAGATATTAAGAGCGGAATTACCAGTTACTATAACCGTACCTTTAAATGCAAAACATCGTCTGATATTGATACTTGTTTACGGATGTGGCCTAAGGCTTAGAGATGTTTGTTTAATAAAACATGAGGATATTGATTTTGATCAAAAAATCATGTGGATCAGGAAGGCAAAGGGTAAAAAGGTGATGCTTGATGAAGCGCTTTTTCCATATTTATTAGCCTGGTGTAAAGATTACATGGGTGTAAGATATCTTTTTGAAGGTTACAGGCCAGGGATACATCTATCCAGACATACAGTGGAGAAAATTTACACTGATACCTGTAATAGAAAGGGGGTTGATCCGCAGGGTGGAATACACTCACTGCGTCATAGTTTTGCAACCCATCTTTTAGAGCAGGGTGTTGATAAAACGGCAGATAAACAGATGCAAGTCAATATGGACGTACTGCGCGCAGGCTATTTTCATCGTTAATGCAAAACAAATAAGAACAATAATAAAGGAATTGCGCTCTGAAGACAAAACAGCTCAAGAGTTGTCAACACCGATTTGGCTCAGGTGATGTATTTAGCAGGTCGTGAGATAGTTCAATGCCTGAGAAACCCCTGGTTCTTGAGGAATTTCAGCCCGGAGCATTGTTTTTACCAAAATAAAAATTGTATGTAAGTTTGTCGTTTTAATTTTCTGGATTGCGTATCAGGCTCAATAAAACAGAAAAGGAAGCAATTTGTTTAAAAAATTGCTTCCTCCCTTAAAGAATAAATTTCAGTATAAATATCAACGATTTTTCAGGTTTACAACCCTCTGGTTTTTCATTTTATTAGAATTATGGTCGTAGTCTTTTCCGGTTTGCTTGAAATTGAGAATTACAACACCTGAAGGTGCATGTGTTGGTGATAAAGTGTTCTGTATGTTTTTGTTTCCGGAAGAGCCGATCATACGTCCTGAAAGGTCGAATGCGTTTACTTTGTAATTTGATAGTGTTTGATAATGTCCTCTGTTGACATTTTGACTATAAGGATTAAGAATATGTACTGGCTCTTCATAGATGAAATCCATAGCGAGCCAGCGCTGTGCAATCAATTGACCGATTTTAATGTACCCGGCAGCCTTGTAGTGTGTCCCATCGGTAGGAAATCCTTTGGTATCCACGGTATCAACGTTGTCCAGTTTCTGGCTTACAGTGATGTCTGCAGCCCGGACAATTCCATTGTGGGTCCATTGATTTTGCACATCGATCATCGGAAGAATAACCGGGAGATCATCTACACCAACTTTAGATCGAATATCTTTAATAAGATTGGTGAGATTTTTTTCGTAGGCGTTTGAGTAACTCATTTCGTAAGCGTCAAATTCACCCTGAAACCAGACAAAACCGGCCCATCGTGGGGTGTATTGGCTTGTGTCGAATGCATTAGAGAATGCTTTCATTGCCTTATCGATTGTAGTCATCATGTTTTTGTAGAGTGTCCCACCATTACCATTATTTGAGCTTGGCGGTAACCAATGTTCTGCTTTTCCAAGGTATGTTCCTCCGATTGAATGTTTAATAAAAGCAATCTTGGTCTCCGGCATTGAATCTGACAGGGTCCTTCCCATACTAAGTTCCGGTCCGAGCCATGATGAGTTGGCTCCAAAGCCGGGTCCGAGTGTCAGCCACTTATTCCTTTTTCCATCAGCACCTTCACCGTCCATATATATTTTAACATTTTCAACTTCTTTCTTCTGGTCTGCAGTGAGTTCATTAACCGATCCAAAGAAACCCGCCATATTCGATTGACCCGAAAGCAAAAAGACTGGCACAGCTGTTTTTCCATGGGATATGAATGAATTACAGAGGATTATAGTAATTACCATAAGGCTCCCTGACACGCTTCGGTAATTTTTTAGAAAAGTAATCATAATGGCTCCTTTGTTATCTACCAATTATTACCATGAGTGGACTTTATCACTGTATTATGATGGTATTTAAAATATAGCATGCCTGGTAATTAAATACTGAAATTTTCTTTTCTGATGAAAAATTATTCACCCTTAGTCCCCATATGATAGGGTTTTCATTTTCGTCCGTTCACGCATTTTCCGGCTGAATCTCCCTTGCCCTTCCAATCCCGGAAACGCACGTTGAGTGTATTGCACTTGCTTTGGCAGCGACTCGCAACCGGTGGTAACTACATGTTTGAATATGACCTATTCTGGATGGAAAGGCAATGATTTCGTGGTTTAGAGCATGGTTCTCGCAAAGCGGTCTGGGGATTGCCGCTATTTATGAACAAAAAATTCATTTTAATAACCCGTGTTACATCACCTTTCTTTGCAGCTTTCCTGCCCAGGGAAAACGTTTTTGTTGATCCTGCAATAGGTTCGATATCCAATGATGGAAGTGAGCAAAGCCATGGAGCACCCTGAAAGAAGTTTTTGACAGCAGCAAAATAGAGATCCGAAAATTTAAAACCAAGCCGGCCTCTGCTCAGGGTGCTATGGTTGTTAAAAACCCGGGAGCACCAGTAAAAGCAGGTGATACTATAGTCGAGAATATCTGCCGGTTTCATTGCTCATGGTAAAACGTGATATTAAGGAGTAATCCGGCCTTAATAGCAGGGGTATAATGAGAGACACGAATCTTTGCCACCGCTCCAGAAACAAAAAAAACGGGAGACATGTTCAGAAGATTGCATTGAAAGTTTCCTTTGTTAAAAACTATCAAAGATAGTTTTGCCAAGCTCATGTAATGCCTGTGCAGCCCGCGGTCCTGATCGGGCAAGTAACTTGGATGTCAGCGTTACCACCGGGACATCATTGGTTTTGATATATGTTTGAAGAGTACAGCTATCATTCAACAGTGGATCGATACAAGTTTCTTTACATTTCCCGCATTGCGGGATAATAATGCGCTGCGGCTTGTCAGCAATAATTGAATCAACAATATCAAGCTGCTCCGATCGTTTGCGTCCGGCGAGTCTGCAATTCAAAAATTCTACACAAGCGGCAATAGGGCACGAGTACCAGACCGGACAGGCAATATTGCAAAGATAGCAAACAGATATCGACGGAAAACGAGTTGCACTATTTTTAACGGTGTTGATTTCATCTGAAACTTTGTTTGCCAAAACATTGCTTTCATGAATCGCTCCGGTAAAAGTTCCAATTAGCCTGATAACCTCTGGTGCTTCATAGACTGGTTTTGGCGGGATCATTTCGGCAGGAATCTTCTTGCATCTCATCTCTTCGATGAGTCGCCGATGCAACGTTGTCCCCAGAACCAAATCAGGGTTTAAGCTTAGTATGTCATCAACCGCGACAGTACTGAAACTTCCAACCGTCGGGATTTTAGAACATTCACCCGGCCAATCGCATTGTTCTGTTTTACCGACAATACGATCACCGAGTCCGAGTGAAAAGAGCGTTTCGGTTATCGATGGAGCAAGGGATACGATCCTGGTGAAACGGATATCGTTTTTCAAAACAAGTCTCCTTTTGTAAATACAAATTGAATACCGTACGCCACAGGTAACAGATGGTGAAATTCTATTTGCAGGTACTCTTAAAGGAAATTTTTCAACCACTATTAATTATACTATATGGAAGCTTTGTGGTCCTACGGATCAGAAATTTTCTTCACTGGTATTGAATGGTGAAAACCTGTTTGCGATAACAGGCAGCGAAGTATTTCTTTCTACCGATAAGGGTAACAGCTGGATCACTGTTAGTTCTGGTTTGGGCAGTGTGTCAATTCAATCACTTGCAGCAAGCGGTACCGATATTTTTGCGAGTACTTCCGGTGGAATATTCTATTCTAATAATAACGGTACAACCTGGAATGTTGTTGATACCACGATTACCGATGCTTATGTTGCAATAAATAACAACATGGTACTGGCAGGAACAGTCGATAACCTGTACCGTTCGACAGATAAAGGTTTAAACTGGGAAGCTCTTGACTTAGGAAAAGACAACGGTATGTTTTATGACCTTGCAATAAACGACAGTGCAATCTTTGTAGGATGCAGAAGGGGTTTGCTCCGGTCTACCGACAATGGTAAGAGCTGGACTTTATTAAAATCTGGCCTCACTGATTCACTAATTCAATCAATTGTGCTTAGCGAAAACCGGATATTTGTAGGAGCAAAATATGGTGGGATATTTCTTTCCACCAATAATGGTACAGACTTTACTGCAATCAATTCCGGCATCGATCATGCATATGTCAATATACTGACAATGATAGATGATAAATTATTTGCTGGGGTTCAGGGTAGAGGCTTATTTTGTTAAGAGGGTCGGACCACGCTTATCCCCTTCTTAAACAAAGAGTTAAGTGATATTAACGGTCAATTTTCAATCGCTTAAACAGACAACGATTTAACTGCCACTTTCCGGGAGCTTTTACTCCAGGATGGTTGTCCTCAAAGCAGATTATTTGCATTTATTGCAGAAGCAACTGTGAAATGTTATTTTACTGGTATGATTTCATAGTAAATTATACTTCACCCGGGGCCGATATGATTTCCCAAAAAATTAACCGCTTTATTTCATATTCGAAGGAAAAAGAGGATTTCATTCTCTGGTGTGCATGCGGGTTCAAGACTAATGGATTTTATATTGATGTTGGTGCTGCAGAACCTGAATACGATCTGTAACAAACACTCTTTACAAAATAGGCTGGCGGGGAATAAATGTGGAACCCAGACCGGATATAGCAGAAAAATTGCGAATGGCACGACCACGCGATATAAACATTAATGCCGGCTGTGGTGCAAGCACCAGTGAAATGCAATTAACAATATGTGGTGGTCTGTCATCATGTTCTGAAGATGCAATCAGGGAATTAAAACCTAAATATGCTGATTTGCAGAGTATTCGTATTCCTATAATCACGCTCCGTGAGCTTTTAAATAAACACCTCCCACCATCAGCAATAATTGATTTCTGTAAAATCGATGTGGAAGGTCTCGAAGGAGATGTGTTGTCAGGCATTGACTTTACGAATCACCGGCCGAAAATATTCTGCATTGAATCTACTGTTCCATTGACAGATATCCCTAACCATCAGCAATGGGAGTATCTGCTCACCGAAAACGGATACATTCTTTCATACGTGTATGGAATAAACCGCTATTATGTCGATACCAAAGCCGAAGATTGCAATGAATTGCTGCGTAATTTCGTTAATATCGCTTATAGAGAATTAGATATTAAAATCGTTGATATGTATCACAATTCTCTGATCGCGCGATTGCGCAAACAGAAGATCCTGAATAAATTGATGCATAATAATATGGTCCGCAGATTATGTGGAAAAAAACCTTTATAAATACAGATTTTGGTAAGAGAAAAAAGACATTTCTCTATCTATGATGTCTTAGATCATTCCCCTCCCGTTTTACTCTTAACCTTTGCGGCTTAGCGGCTCAGCGTGAGTCAATCTATTTTCCGGTTCCAGAAATTGACTTCCTATCAAAACGGTGTTCTTTGTGGATTTTTAATTGGGATTCTTCTCGGAAATCTTTTTATCAATAAAATGACTGATGAGTTTACGTTCTGCCAAACCGAGGCTTTTAAATTGAACCCCTATCTCCTGGATATTTGATCCTTTGGGTTGGGAGATATGGATAATCGTGGCATTTGTGCGAATAACAACCATAGAATCAGGAAGCACAAAGGTAAGTTTTAACAGCTGGGCGTTTGTGAAAGACTGTTCTGCACCGAATTTCATTCCGGTTTCACTCAGATTTAATACTGGGCAGATCTCCTCAACCTCAGTTGCAGATGAGTGTGCACCCGTTATATACACCTCTACGGTAACGTAATCGATTTCGACTCGCGGAAATTGCCTTCGTTCTACTAAGTTCATGCTAAAAAAATAGTTAGGGCGAAAATTATTGTAAAGATCATGATTTGAAAAGATCTTTTCGTGTTGTATTTTTAATAAATAGTATCTGTTTAAAATGAAACCCTGCACCCAACTCGGGTATTACGGATTCAGAGTAACAGAAACTGATTATCTCTGATCGAATAATCTTCATCAGACCGGATTTATCCTTAAAACCAATTCACTATAATCTTAATATCCACCTAAAAAATCACAAATCTGAAATCACAAATCACAAATCACAAATCACAAATCACAAATCACAAATCTGAAATCTGAAATCTGAAATCTGAAATCAAAATGGGGGGAACGTGGAACAGAAATCTTATACCCGGGTAACACTGGCTCTTGATATAGTAAAAAAGCTGAATGAGGGTCCGTATACAGGGTATCACGAGCTTGCCATTGTTAAACATCAGATTGACCTCTATGATATAATTTCATTGGAAAACGCACCATCTCTCAGCATTGAGTGTGATAATCCGCTGGTTCCCTGCGATAATAATAATATCTGTTGGAAAGCGGTTGAACTGATAAAAAAAGAGCTTGGGACCCAAAAATCAGTCAGAATCAGGCTTAAGAAGAATATCCCGGTGATGGGGGGATTGGCGGGTGGAAGTGCAAATGCTGCTACTGTTTTGATGCTTTTAAACAAATACTGGGAGCTGGATTTATCGGTGGAGCAGATGATGGAATTTGGAAGAAAACTGGGAATGGATGTTCCTTATTATTTCCTGGGTGGAACAGCATTTGATAGTGAAGCTACCGGAGTGATTAGAAAAATTCCAACAGATATGAAGTTTGTTTTTCTGCTGGCAATACCTGAATTTGGAGTTTCAACCTCCATGGCTTACCAGAAGCTGAATTATTCCTGTATTAATACCAATAGGGGTAAAACCGATACACTGATTGATTCTTTGCAAAAAAACGACAATCAGGGTGTTCTGAACTCTATGCATAATGATTTCGAATCTTCAGTATTTACTATCTATCCGGAATTGAATAAAATAAAGAATGCATTGATTGACGCAGGTTGTGAAAATGCAATAATGAGCGGTTCAGGATCGACTATCATGGGGATCACCGATACCTTTTGCCAAGCGCAGGAAATTCAGAAAAAAATCCCCTATAAAACCATTATCGCCTCTACACTGGCAGTCTAACTTTTAATAGAGGCAGCTGATCCGGGATCATTCCCCCGTATAAAAGTTGACAATATGCCAAAAAGTTTATATATTATTCGGGAATTCAGTATAACGAGGAGGAATTATGGAAAATAAAATCATTGAAAGAACATCTTCTTTCAGATGGAACTCCCGTTTTGAATTATATCAGTATTTTAAGGAAAATTTCAATATTGATTCAGAGATGGTTGATGCTACAATCAACAGGGTTATGGCCAGTTTTAAGCCGCGCATGGGGCAGATTGTCAGAACCCAGGAGTTATGGCAAAAAGTGGGTCTGGTTTTAGAGGAGTACCACCAGATAGATCATCTGCTGAGTGCCTGATCTTTGCTGCAAATTTTCAGTTTATCTTCTCTTTCCGGCTGATATGTTTCAAGTACTACTTTTCTGGCCGGTAACCTTACTGTTTGAGTAACATCTTTTCAAAAACGATCGCGTTCAGGAAAACCAAAGAATCTCATACCCTGATAGCCATAATAAGGGTCATCCCAGAAATAGCTATTTGCTGTGATTCGGGAAATATTGATGTGGAATAGCATATTTTGGGTAGGCTGCCAGTTTAAGGAAAAATTAAATGGCATACTTTTAAAATATTCAAGTGACGAGAGATTATTGGGAGTAAGGTTTTGGGCAGAAGAGAAAGTGGAATGGATGGGAAGGCTGAAGTTGAGATTGATGGTGACCGGGGCTGAGAATTTATACTGAAGCATAGTGGAATACAGGCTCTGTGATTTTAAATCGGACACTCCGGATGCACTGGCCATTCCAAAGCTGAGGCTGTGTTGGATAGAGAGCCGTGATGGATCGAACAGGGAGTTTCCCTTTTGTTCTGATGATGTCGAATAGGCATCCTTATCTTGAGCAGACACACTAATAGCAAATAGGCATACTAACATGATTATAGCATTTCTACTCATATCAAACTCCCGTTAAAAAACATACTCTGTTCACAGGTTACATTATAAAATATAGTAATTAAAGATCTGTTGAAAGTATAATATTTTTTCAATTTTTATGCCATATTGCAAAACTTTTTGTATTCTGAATGAATACAGTTTATGGGTTATATACTTGATATACCGAGTTGTTTTTGCTTATACTATAAGCATGGAAGAGGATAAACAACAGGCTGGTATTCCCAATATTTTTGAGTTTTATGACTATCGGTTATTTCTTAAAACTCTGGTTGAATACGAAAGGAAGCGCAATCCTGTATTCTCTAACCGGTATATTGTTCAAAGGGCAGGGTTCAAGTCACCGACTGCATTGAAGCATGTGATCGATGGAAAACGGAACTTAAGTCTTGAATCAGCTAACAAGTTTGCGTCGGCATTAAAAATTGAGGGGATAAAAAGGCACTATTTTCTTACTCTGGTATTATTTAATCAGACCGATTCGTTATCTGAAAGGGAAAAATACCTGAAGGAGTTAATGGAGCTTAAGCGTTCAGACAATCCTTCTCTGCTCAATGAAGAGAAGTATGATGTGTTATCAAAATGGTATCATCTGGCTATCCGTGAAATCGTGGATTTACCGGACTTTAAAAATTCTGTAAAATGGATTTCCCGGATTCTTTCGCCTCAGATTACAATGCAGGATGTTGCCGATTCTTTGAATTTGCTTAAGAAGCTTGGATTGATACAGAAAAAAGAGGGACGTTACCAGCAGAGTGAGAATATTTTGGAAACAGATGAACGGGTTCATTCGGTAAAAGTTGCAGAGTATCATCGTCAGATGATTCAGCTTGGTACAGACTCAATAACCCGTTTCCCAAGTGATGAGCGGGATATATCTGGAACAACATTGAGAATTTCCCGCCAGGATGTTCAGAATGTGAAAGTGTTGCTCAGGGAATTTCGTAAAAAGCTGCTTAATCTGGCGGTTAACAGTGCTAATGCTGATCAGATTTATCAATTGAATTTTCAGTTTTTCCCTCTGGTGATTCCAGACCGCAAAGGTCGGCTTTTTGAACGGGAGGAGATGTGATTCGCTTATTCAAATTTTTTATCGCGGCAGTCATCCTCCCGGTATTGCTTAATTGCGGAATCAACACTGCTGATGGAGGTGGTGTCATTGTCAATAATCCCTGCATAAGCGGTTCTGTCAGGTTTCCTGCAGGCCAGTACGCATTTGGTGCCATGGCTGTAATCGGGTACCAGGGGGGGAGTGGTTCTATAGATACTACTATCGGGGTTCAGCATGGTGACTTTTTTTTCTATTACAATATCAAGTTTCTGGATACTGCATACTGTGATATCCGGGGAAAGTTCAGTTTTAATGATGTTTTCCCCAGAAATTATGTTCTGGTTGCACAAAGCAAAGAAACCGGTATGTTTGCCCTGACAAATATAAGTGTAAACTATAATGAGAGCGTTAATGTGGATTTGACGCTGGAAGCAGCTGCAGAGTTGATAATTAAACCTTATAGTTATAATCGCGGTGATTCTTCGAATTTTGTCGCTGCTCAGATTGCAGGTACCGGTTTTGTGGCAAATGTAGATGAAAATACTGGTTTGTTGAAATTTGACCAGGTACCAGCAGGTGAACTGGAGATTGTTCTATTCAGAAAAAATAATTCCAAAGAGAAATTTTCACCTATCAACACAGTATCTTCAAGTAAGTCTACTCTTCTGGTTGATCCGCATCGCTCGTATTCACACTGGACTGCTATTGTGCCAGGGCCTCGTGATCCTAAGGGAAACCCCTATATTTTAAGCAGTAACCCTCCAGATGAAGCAACTGGTGAATTCGCCAATCAGATCAGTCATCCATATTATGATGTGGAAATTCAGTTCAGTCATCCCATGGACAGTAAATTGACCAATCCTGCTATTTCTGTCAAATCCAGTGACAGTTTGACATCTCTGGATTCTATCTGGTGGCAGGGAGGCAATGTGGCATATCTGAAATTATGTACAGCAACCGGTTCAGGCCAATGTGCCGGTAGGGATTCTCTTTACAGATCCGGAACAACTTATTCAATAATTATTGACACGACAGCATCAACATCTGTTGGGGTCAGGTTCCCATATCCGGATACAATTACTTTTGTACCTAAACCATAGGACAATTATATTTATCATAAACCAGGAGGCCATATGAAACGCAGGCTTTGGGCTGTTGTAGCTGTGCTGCTTGCAGCAATGTCAATTAATGCAGAGATAATTTTCCAGGATGATTTCTCCAATCCAGGGACTTCGAATAATAACTGGAACCCCAGTAATTCTTCTTCTCTGACAAAAAGCTTCGCTGGTGGGGAATGTACTGCTACAAATACCAGTACTGATCATGCAGTTCTATTGATTCATGAAATTATTAATCCGCCGGCAACTTTTACATTTTCAGCTAAAATTAACAGACTTGAAAACAAAACTGCCGGTATTTACGTTTGCCTTGGAATTAATGAAGGAAAAGTATCAGGGTATGAATTACTCCTCTTTGAATCCAATGTTATTGGTGTCTGGAAACATAAAGATGGTACTTCTGCGAAACTTTTTCAGGGTCAGAGTGCATATCTGGTTTCCGGATACAATGAAATCAAAATCAGCAAAAAAGGCAGCAAATTTAACATATTCTGTAATAACCAGTATGCTGGCACGTTTACTGACTCAGAAATTAATTCGGGCAATATCGCTCTGGAACTCAGTAGTGGAGCAACCGTGAAGTATGATGATGTAATACTTACCGATCAGTTTCAGGAAGCAACAATCAGGACCTGCTTCTCAGATAATTTCAATGATGGAAATCTGACTGGATGGTTAAATGATGAACAAGGCCAGGCAACCATTCAGGATAATGCTTTGAGTATTACTACAACTAACCAGACTATTCGCTATTTAACAAACCTGGAACTTACTAATTTCGTAGTTAAAGTTACAGTTTCACACAGGAGCGGATCTAAAAAGAAATTGTATGGCCTTTGTTTACAGGGTAGTCCAGTTAACAATACTGAAATACCTTCCGCCGGTTTTCTTATTATCGGCGACAGAATGTATGGAACATTTACGGGTATCAGCGATTCATTCAACCTGTACAGCAGTCAAAAAATCAGTGGTGCCGCATATACAGAAGCTGGAGAGACCTATTATTTTTATGATACTCTTGAAGTTTCAAAACAGCCATCTACCGGTTATATTTTTAAGGTTAACAATTTTCCACTATGTACTGTGCCTGAAATCGGTTTTAATGTCAGTAGTGTCGGTTTGTACTGCTCGGACAGTCTGAATCTTTTATTTGATGATTTCGTGGCAGCAGAGGGAAATGAAGCGGTTTGCGAGGATGAACCGATTTCCATCAGAGAAAAAGTAATTAACCGGAAAATGATCACTATCACCAGAGCCCGGCCTTACGTTTTTGATCCTTTGGGAAGAGCTATTCCTGATTTCACCAATATTGAGCTTAAACGCAGTGTTTCACCGGGTATCTATTTAAGAGCAGATCAGAAGAAAACATTGCTGGTAGTTGAACCCTGATACTGCACTCTTTTCCTTATAAATTTCTAAAAAAATGGGTACTCAAATTTAGAGTACCCATTTTTTCTATAGACCGAAAACTACTCCGCTGATAGTAATACCCAAATTGGGTCAAATTTTGATATATATTTTTCCTGATTTAATCGTAATTTTATGTTATAACCTAAAAAAATGAATAAGGAGATAAGTCATTTTACATCAAATGCATACATCAACTTCAGATACCCAGGCGGGGGCAGGGCCCAAAAAATTCTCTGCAGTAGACCAGATAATCGAAAATGAATCGGAGCTGCTCTTATATCTTGAGCTGCTAAGGCAAAAAAAGATCCGGGCTGTAGCCCTGGATATGGAGGGGGATCAGGGCTTACTCCGCTATAATTATTCCATTTCCATATTCCAATGTTTTGATGGCGAAAAGAAAATAATAATAGATGTATTAAAGATCGGTAAAAGACCGGTACTGCATCAGTTTCTTACCTGTAATGACATAGTCAAGGTGATGTTTTCATGTCCTAACGATATTTTCATGACTCAGAATGTTTTAGGTTGTACCATAGCCCCAGTGCGGGATATTGCTGTGGGACAAAAGCTTTTAGGACTTCCGATTAATCTTTCCGATCATCTGAAAATCGACAAAGATAAAAAGGATTCATTCCAGAGGGCAAACTGGTTGAAAAGACCCATAAAACCGGAGCTTATGGATTACGCGATCAATGATGTCCTGGAGCTTTTCAATATAGAAAAACAGATAGAAGTAAAGCTTCGCGATCAAGACCTTTATGAAAAATATCTGGAAGAATCTTCTCTTATCAGTAAAAGAAATTTTGTAGTAAATCAGTTGCGCCTGTATAAACAGAAGTTTCCTGGGTTCAAAAAGTTAAAACCAGAAAAAAAACAGCTGGCTGCAAATGTGTGGATTTTCAGAGAGCTTGTAGGCAGACATTTCGATGTTCCTGTAGGGTTTCTGCTTTCTAAACAATCAATGGTCAAAGTCATAAAAAATTCTGAAAACCTGCTGTCTGCCCTGGAAGAGGAATTGAACCGTAACAGAAGATCCGAAAAGAAGATAGATCCTGCTTTGATTGAACGATATTATAACAAAGCAGAAAGCATGAACAGGCACTGATACTAGTCTAAGTCAAGTCAGTGTCCTGTCCTGTAATTATCCCTACAGCATCGATTTTACAGCATTTGCTATAATTTCAATTCCTTCTTCAATTTTCTCTTCAGGAGTATAGGAATATGCCAACCGGAATGAATTGTTTCTGGTGCCTAGTGGATCGAATGCGTTGCCAATAACAAACGCAGCTCCCATTTCTATAGATTTCATTAAAACTTTCGATGAATCCATGTTTTCTGGCATGGTTACCCACACATAAAAACCACCTTTGGGTCTGGTCCAGGTAATACTCTCCGGCATATATTTCTCTAATGCGTTAAGCATAAGAGTTGCCCGACGGGCATAAATTTTTCTCAGGGACTGAACATAAGGCCCGAGTTTTCCTTTTTTAAGATACTCATGAGCCAGTACCTGGCTAAAGGTGGATGTACATGCATCAGCGGATTGTTTGGCGAGTTCACATTTTTCTATGATCTCTTTGGGGCCAAGCAGCCATCCCAGGCGCAATCCCGGGCCAAGTATTTTAGCAAAGCTACCCGTATAGCATATTGGCACTGGTTCCTGGCCTGAGGCTTTCATGGGAACAGTCAATATTTTGTCTTCTTCGTTAAAGTAAAGCTCACCATAAGGATCGTCCTCCAAAAGACAGAGGTTTCTGCCTTTCAAAAGTTCCAGAAGGGCTTGTTTACGGCTTTGGCTGTAGATTATACCTGCAGGGTTATGGAAGTAGGGGCTGAGGTAAAGGATTTTTATCTGTGATGCCCGTGAGTCGAGTACGTGTTTGAGTTCTTCCAGATTGATACCTTCGTTATCCAGAGGTACACCCTTGAGATTTGCTCCATAGGACATGAAAGCTGCAAGGGCACCAATAAAACTGGGATATTCGGTTACCACCAGATCGCCCGGATCGACTAAGACTTTGGTGAGCAGATTGATTGCCTGCTGAGCACCGGTGGTAATCAGAAGCCCTTGATTTTCCATGGAAAGTCCTCGGGACTGCAAATAGTCTTTCAGAGATGAGAGCAGCGGAGGATAACCTGAGGTCGGGCCGTATTGCATGGCAATTTGTTTAGCAGAAAGGGATAAATCAGCATACAATTCATCAATAATATCGATGGGGAAGAGTGAATTGGCTGGCATTCCACCTGCAAAAGAGATGATTCTGGGATCTGCCGCGAGGCTCATTAAACGACGAATCTCAGATGAGCGCATGCTTTTTGCACTTGCAGAAAACTCGACCATATCGGTTACCTTTCAAAAAATGTGACAGTTGCTGAAAAAAATTTGAGCATAAATCCTGAATTCCGCAGTTGATTAAGCGAAACATCGGCCTGATCTTTTGAACTATTCGTTTCAGATCAGGATTATGGCGCTTACAAGACTACTTCAACAGCTGAATTCAAGATCAAAAAATAGTTCAAAATGATCGATTTTGAAAGTTTTTCAGTTGTATATCGGTGCATCTGCTTTGTTCATACAGAAGGGGTGTGTTAAAATTATTTTTACTGCAAAGATATATACTTCAGCAGGTTTGGAAAAAGTGATGAAAATAAAAAATATATTAAGAATCGCTGCTTTTACACTCAGAGATGAGCTCCATAGCCGGAGCTTCTATTTGCTTGCTGCCATCTCTGTTCTTTTTGTTCTGATGATCCGGGGGTGTTTTAATGCTGATATGGTGGTTAACGATCAGAAACTGGATTCGCTGACCATCGGCTGGACAGCATCGATGGTTGCGTTTCATTTCATTTCCGCTGTCGGTGTTCTCATAGGTATCTTAATGGCAATGAGAGTCTTTCATCGGGATAGAGACAACGGAATGGTGGTTGCCATACTTTCAAAACCAATCAAACGGATAGAATATTTAATTGGTAAAATTGCGGGAGTATGGATTCTTTCCTACGCCCTGGTTTTTTTGCTTCATTTGACCGTTTATATAATAATGATTGTTAAAACAGGTGGCCGGATCAACTGGTTTATTCCTGCATCTTTTCTTATTTCTATTAACGTACTGTTCAGTGTGATTTCTGTGTTACTTTTCTCATTGATAATGCCTGATATCATTGCAGCTTTGTCAGCCATGGCTATAGCAGCAGTAAGTTACGTATCCGATTCGATTTTTGCAGCATCTAAAACTGAAGCCATCAAATCACTTATGGAACAGATTCAGCACCAGGAATTACCGGTTGCATTGTGGAGAATTATCTGGCCAAAGATAGCTGCGCTTCAGTTTTTTGCTACCTCTTTAATTAAAGATGAGAATTTTTACGTATTAGGACCTCTCCATCCTGCTTTTAATGTCCTTATATTCTCTGTAGTTGCATTTTTTCTTCTTTACTGGAGATATTCAAAAGAAGAGATAAAATAGCGCATGGTTGACAGAATGGCTACCTGCAATGTAAATCAATCCCGGTACTGTTTTCTCTGCTCTTTCATCTGTTTATAAAATTTGAGATAATGGTTAAGCCGTGAAGCCGCTATCTGGTCTTGTTCGGTTAATGTTTGAATGGCACATCCTGGCTCGCCATCGTGTATACAATTATTAAACCTGCATTCCCCGATTCGATTGGCAAGCTCAGGGAAATAATTAATTACTTCGGTTTCCGGTACTTTGGGGATATCCACAAAGGAGAGACCGGGAGTATCAGCAACATAGCCACCCTGCTTTAAGGGATGCAGGGAAATGTGGGTGGTGGTATGGGTACCTCGGCCATTTGTGCCTGATACATTTCCGATTCTAAAAGTCTTGTCCGGAAATATCAGGGATAAAAGTGAACTTTTTCCAACACCTGAAAGTCCTGCAAAAGCAGAGATCCTGTCTGTACAGAGTTCGATTACCTTGTCTGTGCCGATACCCGTCGATGCAGATGTTTCAATTATGGTATAGCCTATTTTCTGGTAAAGGGATTCGATCCTTTTTAGAAGATCCAGATCATCACCTACCAGGATATCGATTTTATTGAATACAATTACTGCCTCAATATTGAGGACCTGAGCTGAAAACAGGAACCGGTCCAGGGCTTCCAGATCCAGTGCCGGAGATTTGATGGTGGTTACGAAAAAGATCCGGGAAAGATTAGCAACAGCAGGTCGTTTCAGATGACTTGTTCTGCTGTGTACAGCAGTAATGATACCTTCCGGAGGGTTCTTGTTTGTTAACTCAAGGTCGACCAGATCGCCCGCACAGAGCCTGGTTTTGGTTTTCTTGAGTGCACCACGAATAGTCGAGCGGACACTTCCGCATTCGGTGTCCACTAAGTAAAAAGATTTTTGCTCTTCTACGATTCTACCTGTAACTGGCATGATCTGCTTACGTTTAACTCCTGTTTTTGTTTTATTTCAGGGGCGAAAATTTATTATTGTATATTACCACACTAAAGGCTCCGGAAAAAGAGTTCAGTGCTGATGCTCTTTTCTGGATGAGAATGGCAATTTATCAGTATTATAAGCAAATTACGAAGAAAATTTAATTAAAATTCAACTTTTTTCAAATGGAATTTTATGAAAACTATTTACTTTGATCTTATATGCGGTGCCAGTGGTGATATGATACTTTCATCATTAATTGGACTTGGATTTCCGGTAGATTTTCTGGAACAACAATTAAACAGGCTTGGGATAGGAGAGATCCATATAGGCGTCCAAAATGTGACACGCAATGGGATCAGTTGTACTTACATTACACCGGAGTGGCAGCAGGCTACCCATTACCGCCATCTGCCAGATATCTTGAATATTATTAAGAGGGGGAACTTTCCACCGAGGGTTTTTCAACGCTGCGAACTGGTATTGGACAGGCTGGCATCTGCTGAATCTGCGGTACATGGAATTGAAAAGGATCATGTTCATTTTCATGAAATCGGGGCGGTAGATACAATAATTGATGTTTTGGGAGTCTGTCTGGCACTCGAATTCTTTACTATCGAGCAAGTTCTGTTCTCAACGATTACAGAGGGGCATGGAAGTGTAACCAGTGAACATGGAGTGATGCCGGTACCAGTTCCTGCAACTGCGCAAATGATACAAAATTACCGGGTCAGGACTTTGGATATTCCTACTGAGTTGTGCACTCCTACCGGAGCTGCTTTATTAACCGCATTGGGAAAGCAGGTTCCAAATGGGATGGAAGGACATTTGGTGAAAAGCGGATATGGTTGTGGTACAAAGGTCTTTGAGACACATCCCAACGTTTTGCGTGCATTTCTTTTGGACACCGGTTCAGATAGCGGATACAGGATGGATACTATCAGGTTGCTGGAGACGGATATGGATCACATCTCCGGGGAAATAATGGGTCATGTTGCAGCTCTCCTCACTAAACAAGGGGCTTTGGATGTTTCCTGGAGCCCTATTTTTATGAAAAAGGGGCGGCCAGGGTATCGTCTTACTGTAATGGCAAGTGAAAGCGATTATGAAAAATTGCTGGATCTGATAATGAAACATACCAGGACACTGGGGATAAGGGTTCGGCAGGTGCAAAGGGTGCTGGCAGATAGAAGCAGTTCCGAAATGGAGTTTATGGGGCATAAATTATCTGAAAAGCATTGTACTTTTAAAGATTATTCATTTTCCAAACTCGAGTATGATGCACTGGAGAAGATTTCCAGTTCCACCGGTATCTCTATTATGGATTTAATGGAGAAATATGTTCTGGCAAAAGCTGATGCTGAGGATTGAGGTTGAAAAATGCGCTATCGTTTTTTTGGGGGGTAAAAACCTTCCACAGCTTCTTCGGCTAAACCTCATTCCTGAAAGAGAGTGTGCTTTATTCAAAAAAATAACAGCAAATTACAAAATCTTGAAATATAAAGAATAATCATGTATTTTATGCTACTTTTGTCTTACCTTTCCTAAATTATTTCTTCAGGAGGACTAATGCGGCGTTTTTTTACCTCAGAAAGTGTTTCTCAGGGTCATCCAGATAAAGTGTGTGATCAGATCTCAGATGCCATTCTCGATGCCATGTTGGAGCAGGACCCAAATTCACGTGTTGCATGTGAGACCATGGTAACCACCGGGCTGGTGGTCGTTGCCGGCGAGATAACCAGTAAAGCAGTAGTGGATATGCAGAGTGTAGTCCGTAAAACCATTCGGGAAATTGGTTATACCGATCCAGCATTAGGTTTTGAAGCAGACAGCTGTGGAGTAATGATCTCGGTTCACCAGCAGTCTCCTGATATCTCCCAGGGGGTGACAGAAGGCCAGGGTTTGCATGTAGAACAGGGTGCCGGCGATCAGGGAATAATGTTTGGTTATGCTTGTAATGAGACTTCAACTTATATGCCTTTGGCAATTCACTATGCTCACAGGCTGGTTGAAGAGCTGGTGAATGCACGGGAAAGTAAAACTATCCCTTATCTTCGTCCTGATGCAAAATCTCAGGTAACCGTGGAATATGATGATCTTAAGCCTGTACGGATAGATACCGTTGTTATCTCTACTCAGCATGCACCTGATGTTACGCATGAGACTATCACTAAAGATGTAATCGAAAAGATCATAAAAAAGGTGATTCCTGCAGAGATGCTTGATAGTAAAACCATTTATCATATCAACCCTACCGGACGTTTTGTAATCGGTGGTCCACATGGAGACTCCGGGGTTACCGGACGAAAAATCATTGTGGATACCTATGGTGGATATGGAGCTCATGGTGGTGGTGCATTCTCCGGTAAGGATCCATCTAAAGTTGACAGAAGTGCTGCATATGCTGCAAGATGGGTGGCTAAAAACATAGTTGCCGCAAAATTAGCTACACATTGCGAAATTCAGTTTTCTTATGCTATTGGTGTCTCCAAACCTATCTCAGTACATGTAGACACCTATGGAACAGGTAAAATATCTGATCATAAAATATGCCAAATTATCATGAAACTTTTCGATTTACGTCCTTCTGCGATCATTAAGACTTTAGACCTGAAACGACCTATTTATAGAGAGACTGCTAGAAATGGTCATTTCGGACGTGAGTTGCCTAACTTTTACTGGGAACGCACAGATATGGTTGAAGCAATTCAAAAAGAGGCTGCCGGTTTAATCTGATTTGTGTTTTCCTCACATTAGGTCAATGATTTCTTTGCGACCCATAGTCACGAATTGTGATTATGGGTTTTTTATTTTCCACTATGATTGATTACGCTTTGAAGGTGTAGGATGAAGGTAGCTGGTTTGAAGTGGAAAATAATGAAGAAAGTCCTTTGGGGTTATCACACCTGAGATTTCATTGTAATCCATTACCAGAAGTCGACTGGAGGATTGTTCATACATGTTTTTTATGGCTTGAAGCAACGTGGTCGAACTGGTAATTACAGACTCCTCAGAGCAGGGGATGGTAAAGTTTGCGACAGAATAACTATTCCAGCTGCATTTCGGAATTTTTTTAATGCTTGAGGTAAGGATAAATCCTATCAGATTGTGATCGCGCATGACCGGAAATATTCCTGTATGATACCGGTACATGAACCGGTTTACGAAATGATGTAAGGAGATATCTGCCTGAACAGTCACAGGATTCTGTCGCATGAAGTTTTCTACCCTTGCTTCTTTCAGGAATTGTTTAAGTTGCAAAGAGCCGTTATCGCATTGCAGTGCTTCACTAATACACATGGCTGCCAGAAGACACCAGAATCCATTTATCACCAGTCCTTTTGAAAAGGAAAATATACCTGAAGCAACGGCCAGAAACATTATTGACTTGCCGGATAAAAAAAACTTTTCTGCCGTTTTTTTTTCTTTGGTGTCAGTAACAAGGTTTTGAAACACCACCCCCCCGTCAAAAGGCGGTATCGGCAAGAGATTGATTCCGGTAAGCAATAAATTAAAGTTGCATAAGATTTGACAGATGGCGGGGGCGGGATAAGGCCATTTCCAGTCAATTCCGGTTAAATAAAGCAGATGAAATGCAGCTGCAGCAATACTATTTGCAACAGGGCCGGCTATTGCTACAGAAATGAGTGCATCAGAATTCCCTGATTTATCTTGTTTTGTAAATATGCAGCCAAAGGGAAAAATAATCCTGTGGTTCATAGGCAGATCAAACGCTTTTTCCACTAAAAGATGGCCGCTCACATGTAGAAGAACCGAGATAAAAAAACCGGAAGCTGCAACTGAATACCAGAAAAAGGGAGTAAAGTGAGTTGAAAAGAGAAATTGAGTGGGGGAAAATTCGATTTCCAGGGACCATATGATCAGAAAAAAGAAAATAAACCAGCTTTGGTGAATTTTTAGATTGGTCGCATATCGTTTAATGGTGGACAGTATCATCCTACAACCTGAAAGGTGTACTATTATGCTGGTTAATTATCCCAGTTTCGGTGTAAGCTGAGTTTTTGTACTTAAAACGGTTGTAACCTGCAGAGATATCATCGATGAAGTCTTTTGAGATTTTAGCGAGTGTGAGAAGAAGTTTTTTAGTGCATACATCTTCTTCCAGAGCTGCGAGACTGGAATACAAGTTAAGATCTTTTTCTGCTTTGCTTTGAGCATATTTAAGCACAAATTCGGCTGACATTTGAGATAGGGGAGGAGAATCCTGCAGTTCGCCTTCCTTTATTGTATTGCAATTGGAAAAAGAGCAGCTGTTGCTTTCGCTGTTTATGGCTATCATTTCCAAAATGACATGTTGAACCCGTTTTTTACCGGCCAGAAAGTATAAGAATAGCTTTACTGTAGAGTTTTTGCATACTTTAGCCTCGGATTCAAAGTATGCAGCAGTCTCGATTATTCTGTGAAGTGCAAATTTTAAAAAATCAAGATAACGTTCGTTATTCATATGTTTTTTCCCATCAGCGGTAATTTGAGAAAATAAAGAGTGATGAATGTGTGTCACAACGACTCCTTTTATTAAGTAAGACAGGTGCACTATCTAATCAACAAAAATCATGCCATTGTTTTTTTACAATTCGAACAGAGTTACAACGAGGAGAAAAGAAGGTCAGTTAAATCTGTTCTCAAATTGAGAATTTTTATTAAAAGATGGGAACACCGGTTTTTCAAACCGGTGCCTGTTGTTGTTGCTGAATTTTATCGATTTTTCGATAAAGAGAGGATAATGAGATGCCTAGAGCATTACTGGTTTCGTATTTATCTCCGCCGAAATGTTTAAGTGCCTGAAGAATGTGATTTTTTTCGATTTCGTCAAGATTCCAGATCTCATTTGTCCCCGGGAGTTCCTTTGTAAAAGTTTTTTCCATTCCTGGAAAATGTGAGGGATCAAGGCTTTCACCCTGGGATAATAACAGAGCTCTTTCCAGCATATTCCGGAGCTCCCTGATATTACCCGGCCATTGATAGTCTGTCAATAGTTTTATCACCTGAGGGTTTACAGGCAATTTAGTGTAGCCGTAGCTGGCAAGTATATGTTTTATTAGTCCGGGCAAATCCTCTTTCCGTTCACGCAATGCAGGAAGAGTGATGGGGAAGATACAGATTCTGTAATAGAGGTCTTTGCGGAATGAGCCATTATTGGAAGCTTCCGTCAAATTTCGGTTAGTAGCACAGATCAAACGGAAGTCGCTGGTTCTTAACCTGTTTTCTCCAATCCGGCGATAGGATTTCTCCTCGATGGTTTTGAGCAGTTGGGCCTGAACCTCCAGGTCCATATCTCCAATCTCATCTAGAAACAATGTTCCGCCATCCACAACTTCAATCAATCCGGCCCTGTCCCTGATAGCAGATGTAAAAGCCCCCTTTGCATGTCCGAACAGTTCGCTCCTTAGAAGCTCGCCTTTTAAACTGGAACAGTTAACCTCCACAAATGCTTCATTTTTGCGGGTGCTGTGATCATGAATCCAGCGGGCCAAAACCCCTTTTCCGGTTCCGGTTTCCCCATGCAATAAAACAACTGTGTTATTCATTGCCGCAACATTTGCATACTGGACTACTTTTTCGATTATGTTGCTTTCTCCAAAAAAAGGCTCACTTTTCTGGGGAGCAAGACGTTGATAAATGGAATCCCGCCTGCGCAGTTCCTCAACCTCAAGTCCTTTTTTAAGACTGATGGCCAGGTCATCCATATTTACCGGTTTTGTCAGGAAATTATAAGCCCCATACTTCATTGCTCGTACCGCAGTGGGAATATCGCTTACTCCGGTGATGACAATAATCGCCAGATGCTCATGAGTGGAGTGTAACTCTGCAATCCAATCGATTGCATTCCCATCAGGTAATTTTAAATCAAGTAAAATTGCATCAAATTGTTCTGATGCGATCAGACTTTTTGCATCTCGGAGGCATTTGGCCGTTTCAATGGAATAGCCTCCTTTAGTTAGATAGCGAGTGTAACCGAATAAAGTGGCTTCCTCATCATCCACCAGTAGAATGCGTGGTGTTTTCATGTTTTCTCCCTGCTTGCTATGTACTGTTACCGGGAAGATGAGATTGGGAATTTATATTTAAAACCTAAAATAGACGATTCTTACGTAGCGACTCGCCTCGCCCCTTTATTATCGGGCTCACAGCGCTTTAAAACTATAAACTGTATGAAAAATATTCTGCATGTTCTCCGTGGCAGATTATTGCAAAAGGAGAACCGGGCTGTGAACTCACTAATCTAAAGGGTGCTATGCGATTCATCACCAAAGAATCGTCCAATTTAAGTTAAAGTTAGTTCACGATTATTAAGCAGTTCTCAAAAATAATTTGTGAACCGGCTGAAGCCTCTGTAAAAAGTAGCAAAAATGATGACCTGTATACTGCCTGTCTTGTAAATTGCAACGTAAGAGGATGAAATTAAATGAGTTGCAAGTTTTTAACTATTCGGAATATTGCAATATTTTTTTCTCAGCCTCGTCACAATCAGCAGAAATTGATTTCTCTGTGCAAAACTTATTTAAAAATGTGTTCCATGCCTTATAGCAAAGTTGCTTGTTGTCTCTGTTGGGTCTCATTAAAAATCTGGTTTCACTGATGCGCGCTTTCTGCAAATAGATAGTTTTTAAACTGCTGGTAGAATGTGCCAGCGAGCCCGCAATTTCAAGTGCTTCGATTGCATCAGGGTATCGTTTGAGGCGCAAAAAGAGTTCACTGCGTAAAATGTGAAAATGGGAATTATTTGAATGTGAATTCGTGGTAATTTTTAAAGCCTTCTCCAGCTGATTTTTATTCAAATAAATTTGCAGCAAATTCATGTTCACTGTTTCCAGCTGCTGGTTAGAGAGTTTATCCCCAGGCAGGGATTCAAAAAGAGAGAGTGCCAGATTATAATCTTTCTCCTCAAAAGCTTTACATGCTCTGGCATAAGCCGAAGTCTGGGAATTTTGCGAAGGGGTTGAAGGGGCTGTTCTGGGATTATTGGCAGTAGTCTTTTTAACCGGTGGCTGTGGCAGGGCCATTATGGTGTCAACCGGTTCCGGTTGTTGAATCTGTTGTACGGGTTTTTGATCCTTCCCGAAGTTTTTCAGCATGTACATGCCACATAGAAGAATCAGTAAAATCCCCGGAATCAGCAGGAGTTTGTATTTTTTCTTTTTTTTCTTATGAACTGATCCTATAGCTGTGGAGCTGTGTGGGTTGGTTAAAAAGTCTCTTACAATTTCTTCGGGGGACTGATTGGTGAGCTTTCGAAGAACATTCATAAGCTCCTGGTCAAAGTCATCAGCATTGAAATAGCGACGATTTTTATCCAGGCTCAGGCTTTTTTCCACAATACTGCAGAGCTGTCTGGGTATATTCAATCCAGTGCTCTCAAGTGGAACAAAATGTCCTTTTGTTTTTTTCTGGATCAATTCAGCCAAAATTTTTTGTGGAAAGGTTTTAACTCCGGTTATCATTTCATAGAGCACTGCACCTAATGAATAGACATCGGAGCGTTGGTCCAGTTTTTCACCATTGAGTTGTTCGGGACTCAAATAGGCAAAAGTTCCCATTACCTTGGTACCAACTGTATGCAGGCTGGCTTCGCTTGGTCTGGCGATACCGAAATCGGCAAGTTTGATTTTACCCTGTGAAGTTATCAGAATATTTGCTGGCTTTATGTCCCGATGTATTAAACCATCATATACCTTACCGTAAAGGGTCATATCCCGATTGTAAGCATATTGTAAAGCTGCACAGACATAGTGACAAACAGATATAGAAAAAGGGGTGGGGAGTCTGGTGTACTGTTCTATAAGTTCTTTAAGTGAAGGGCCATCTACAAACTCCATCTCGATATACGGAATAGAATTCCAGTGTCCCATTCCATAAATCTCCACAATGTTGCTATGACGAAGATTTGCGGAGATTTTACCTTCTGTTTCCAGACGTCCTCTTGACTCATCGTTAAAGCCGGGTTTTAAAATCTTTATGGCTCTAACCATTTCCAGCTGTTCGTGCCAAACCTTGTATACGTTGGCCATTCCCCCGGCAGCAATAAGAGAAACAACTCTGCAATGTCCCAGCCGATCACCTTCCTGAAGCATCTGATCCAGGATTGCCGGATCGGAAATATCGGACAATTTCCGATTGGAATCGATTCTGGTGGTACTCATACTGCGTTTTTCGATTGATTTTCCTGAATTTTACTGTACAGAAACTCAAAATAGTACATTGTAACACACTTGTTCTATATAAAAAATAACAGAAAATATAAAAAATATCCATTTTCCTTCATCTATAGCTGGTAATATTTGCTTTTTGCATCCGGGCGGGTTTTATTTTTATCCAACCCGATTTCAGAAACCAACAGCACACTAATTGTGTTACGCTTAAATAAAGGTATTCTATGAGTGAATCACAGAGTTGGCACCGGACTCATACCTGCGGTGAATTAACGGCTAATGAGGTGGGAAAAACAGTAATTCTTAATGGTTGGGTCCATAATTGGCGTAATCATGGAGGCATAATTTTTATCGATCTGAGGGACAGATATGGAATAACTCAGGTAGTTTTCAATCCGGCTGGTGATAAAAAAGTTGAAGAACTGGCCTCCACTCTAAGGCATGAATATGTCATTTCGGTGACCGGAACTGTCCAGTTACGACCGGAAAATATGGCTAACCCACGGATGGTCACAGGGCAAATTGAAATTGCTGCATCCGGGCTGGAAATACTAAATGACTCCTGTACTCCGCCTTTGCATATAAATAGTCCTGAACCTTCTGAATCGGAAGAGTTGCGTTATCGTTTTCGCTATCTGGATTTGCGTCGTCCAAGCATGCAGTATAATATTCTTTTCCGTCACAAGGTAACTGCAGAAGCACGTAAGTATTTGTGGGATAATGGGTTCACAGAGATAGAAACTCCTATCCTCATGAAGAGCACCCCTGAAGGGGCAAGAGATTTTCTGGTCCCCAGTCGTCTTAACAAGGGAAAGTTCTATGCCCTGCCCCAATCACCACAAACCTACAAACAGATATTGATGGTGGCCGGCTTTGATCGCTATTTTCAAATCGCCCGCTGCTTCCGGGATGAAGATCTGAGGGCAGATCGTCAACCCGAATTTACTCAAATCGATGCAGAACTCTCTTTTATCACTGAAGAGGATATTTTCAATGTATTTGAGGGGCTGATGGTGACTCTTTTCAGAAACTGCCTGGGAAAAGAACTGACTACCCCGTTTCCCAAGATGAGCTATAAAACTGCATTTCACACTTACGGAAGCGACAAGCCCGATCTTCGGTTCGGCTTGCCAATTCAGGATGTGACAGAAATTTTTAATGCATCTGATTTTAAGGTCTTCAGATCGACTATTGAACTGAAGGGACACATTGCAGCTATAGCAGCAACTGGTTTTGGCGATTTGACCCGGAAAAATATCGATGAACTGACTGCTCATGTGGCAAAGTATGGTGCTAAGGGACTGGTTTGGCTTAGAGTTACAGATAATGGGCTGGAGGGGCCATCCAGAAAATTCTTATCAGACACCGAAGCCGAATCACTTCTGAGAAAAACTGCTGCAAAAGCAGGTGACATGCTTTTTCTGATCGCTGCTTCAGAGAAGATTTGTTTTACCTCATTGGGGCAATTAAGGTTAGAGTTATCCAGATTGAAAAATCTTGCTGATGCTGATACTTTCAGTTTTTTGTGGGTTACAGAATTTCCTCTTTTTGAATTCAGTGAAGAAGAGAATCGCTATGTCTCGGTGCATCATCCTTTTACTGCACCTTTAGAATGCGATATTGATGCTTTAAATGGTACTGAATATCACAAAGCCAGGGCTAGAGCATACGATCTGGTTTTAAATGGCTTTGAACTGGGAGGTGGAAGCATCCGTATTCATAGAAGAGAGATTCAGCAGCGGGTTTTCCAATTACTGGGGATAAGTAGCGAGGATGCAGAAAACAAATTCGGTTTTCTTCTTAAAGCACTCACTTATGGAGCTCCTCCACATGGTGGTATTGCTTTTGGGCTTGATAGAATTGTCATGCTCATGCTTAAATTAGATAGTATACGAGACACTATTCCGTTTCCTAAAACAACAGCAGGGATTTCGCTTATGGATAGTGCTCCTGATAAGGTTTCTGTAGAGCAGTTGCGGGAATTAGGGATAAGGGTGGAGATATAGTAGCCTGAGTTTAATCGCGGAGGTTAAAGTACAACTGTTTTTTAGTTGAATTAATGAATATGGAAAACTATTATATTAGTTTATCTTGACCAGTCATCTATTTATACGATAAAATACAGGAGGGTTGTAATGCTCAAGATTCGTAAACTCACCAGCATAGTGGTTGTATCCGGTGCGATGTTGATATCTGGTGGAATCGCCGGATGTTTTACTCAAAAACCCAGTAGTGAAGAAGCTGGGAAGCTTGAGGAAGCGCGGGCTGCTGCTGAAAGTGCTGAACGTAAGCTCTCTGAGCTGAGGCAGGAACGTATGCGGCTTGAACAGGAGCTTCAGTCCAAAACAGATGAACTTCCAAGCGAAGAGTAAATTTTATCGGTTCATCGGTTTCTGACTTGGACATTTTCCGGGAGAAACTATGCGTGAATTGTCCAGTTTCGGCTTTTTAATGATATTATTGGCTCAGGTTGCGACTGCCGAAGGTGATTATAATTCTGAACAATATGAAAATGAACTGAATATTACCCAGCAATCACTTCAGGATGCCAGGGTACAAATTGCTATAGAACAGAACCGGATTGCAGAGCTTAAGAGGGAAATCGCAGTGATTGATGAAAAGAAAGCCCGATTTTTCTCTGAATCTGGATTTTCTGAAGCTGATGTTGAAGCAGCTTTACACGAAATGGACACCTTATGCCGGGAACTGAAAAAAATTATGCAGTCTCGGCCCGATTCACAAACCGATTCAGTTCTCAATGAATGCTCTTCAAAAATTTCAGCTCTGAAACTATCTCCCATGGCAGCCTTGAAAAGAGTTTCAATTAAAATCTCTGAAATGGATAATCTGTTGAAATCAGTTTCCCGATTGGATCGGTCAATTTCTGTCCAGGACAGTTCTGTTGCGATGGTGGCTGATTCTGCAAAACAGGTAAATGAAGACACTTCCAGAATTTTTTATATAGTAAAGTCAAATCCTGCCGGCAGGGAGACACTTTTTAACATTGCGAAATCGGTATACGGAGATCCTAACCGCTGGCCAGAGATATATTTTGCTAATAAAAGACAGATTGATTCGGGGTATTTTAAAAATGAAAAAAGAATCAGTGCCAGTGATCGACAGATTCAGCCAGCAGATTTTATTCTTCCAGGCCAGGTACTCATTATTCCCATAAAAAAAGCAGACTGATGACAATGCGTCAAATATGCATAAAAGAGTGGGTAGGCCGTCTATTCTTTGCGCATAATAAACTGAACAGTACTTGCGGAAATGTATCACTTTATCTCAGACTTATTGCACATTCTAAGAGAGGATAACCGAGATTTTCCTCTATGGATAAAAAACAAATAATTCATCATTTGAAATCAGGATTAAGCGGTTTTTTGCGATTCTGTAACAGATTACCAATCCGTTTGCCCTCTTTTTTTTCTACACCACTATTAATTCTGATAGTAACACTGCTTGTAGTGACATTGCTTTTTCCTTACACTGCGACGGTTCAGTCCTTTGTATTGCCAAAAGTCGGTGAAGCTTCCAGAGAGACTATTATTGCCCCATTTACATTGGACATTGTCAGGACTCCAGATGAGCTGGAACGTGAGAAAAAAAAGGCAAGAGACCAGGTTCTTCTGGTTTTTGATTATGACAATAGCACAAAAGCACAGGTGCAGGCCCGCTTTGATGAAATACAGAACAGTCTAAGCAGGCTTTTTGCAACTGATACTGCAGATCTGGCGTGGATGACTATTTACAATTCATTGTCAAAGAAATTATCCGAGAACACTCTTAAACAATTGCTTACCAGACCAGAACTGCTCCAGATTGCGGTAGGTCAATCTCAGGCAATATTGGAAAAAAGAATCAGCTCTGTACTGCTGGTTCAGACCGCAGATCAGCTGCAAAAACTGCGTGGACGCTACAACACCACTTTTGATAAATATCAGATCTATGATTTACAGTTTGTCACATTGCGCCGTGATTCTGTAGAGATGATTATCGGTACACAGGATTTATCGGTTAAAGAAATCGCATTGGAGAATGCAATTAACCGGCTCAAGGAGGATCGTAAACTGGATGCTGGCGCACTCAATTCAATCTACGAATTGCTGTTACGGTGTATTAGTCCCAATGTTATTATTAATGAGAAAGAAACTTTCCAGCGCAGAAACAAAGCGGCAAATGAAGTTCCCGAAATACTGGGAAAAGTTATAAAAGACACCGAAATAGTCCGCAAGCATCAGGAAGTAACAGCTGAGATTATCCAGAAGCTGCGATCTTTACAAATCGTCTTAGATAAAATGGGTGATGGGCAGGCGAAGCGCAAGGTGGCTGCGGAAAATATGGGTAAACTTCTGCTGAGTCTTTTACCGCTATTGTTTGCTGCTGTTTACATTAAGAAATTTGAACCCAGATTGATGAAAAACAACCGTCATCTTCTGGCGCTGGCTATTCTTCTGTGTATCCAGGTCTGTACAATCAGAGCAGGATTATCCTTAGCTCCAAAGATTTTTACTGGTTCAGTGGAAATGCCCTATTTTATTCCTGAATATATTATTCCAGTCTCTATCAGCTCACTATTGGCGGCCATTCTTTTTGGAATCGATTTAAGCCTGATATTAACTCTTTATATCAGCACTTTTTTTTGTGTCCTGATGGGTTTTAATCATTTTTTCTTTATTTATTCTTTACTGGGTGGTATTGTTGCCGGATTGTTTGGAAGCAACGTCCGATACAGGCTTCATTTCTTTAAAGTGATTGCTCCTGTGGGAATGATCAACATTGTACTGATTACACTCTGGCATTTGATTGGTCTGAAATTTACAGTTCTGTCCTTAATTCAAAATTACAGCCTTGCTTTGAGTGGAGTGGTTATCTCGGTGCTTTTTGCAATGTTTTTAACACCCGTATTCGAGCAGCTTTTCGATATTACTACTGATATGACTCTGGTTGAGTTGTCCGACATGAACCATCCGATTCTGAAACGGCTTTCCATTGAGGCTGCAGGTACATACAATCACTGTGTACTGGTTGGGAATCTGGCAGAATCTGCAGCGCTTAAAATCGGTGCCAATGCGCTTTTAGCCAGAGTCGCTTCTTATTATCATGACATCGGAAAAATTGCGAAAGCAGATTATTTCGTGGAGAATTGCCTTACTTTGGATAAAAGCAGGCACACGGGGCTGGACCCAACAACCAGTGCTGCTATAATATTGGATCATGTAAAAGACGGGTTGGAACTGGCAAAAAAAAATAAGTTACCCAAAGTGATCCAGGATGTGATAATTCAGCATCACGGAAACAGCACGATGTCTTTCTTCTATGAGAAAGCGTTAGAAAAGCATTCAGAGGAAAATGTCCAGGAGCAGGACTTCAGGTATCCGGGACCGGTTCCGCAAACCCGTGAAGCTGCAATCATAATGCTTGCAGATTCGGTGGAAGCAGCAGCCAGGAGCCTGGGGAGCAGTTCTCCGGAACTATTAAGGGAATTGGCGAAAAAAATCATAAAGGATAAATTCATAGCATCTCAGCTGGATCAAAGCGATCTCACCTTACGGGATCTGGATGAGATAGTTGAAGGGTTTATGCCGGTTTTACAGGGAATATTTCATTCCAGAATCGAGTATCCTTCGCGGGATAAAGGAGCATAGGCGTGTCCAAGCAAAATAATTTTACCAGAAAGCATTTTTTTATCGATCAGAAGTTTCAGGGCCGGTATATGGTAACATTTCTGGTTCCTATGTTGATACTGCTGGTTTTTATGATTTTCACCTTATATTTGTCCTCTCAGGCAATTATTAACACTACCGTACGAATTATTAAATATGATGTTGAAAGTAAAATTTCACTTCAGCTGCAAGATCAGCAACAACCCTCTATCGATCGTTATGAAGCGTTACTGGAAAGCATTCAGAAATATTTGCTGACATTTTCCAGCAACCGTGATTTCCGAAAGAATCTGATGAATTCACTTTTGTGGGTGTTTGGAATTGGAGTTTTTCTGGTGGTGATTCAGATTGTCCTTCTGACTATATTTTTTTCACATAAGGTTGCCGGACCGGTGTATAGATTCGAAAAAGTGTGCAACAACATGATTAAAGGGATTTATACCGATGAGATTCGTTTAAGGCAGGGTGATGAGATGCAGAATCTTGCCAGGTTATTTAACGAGGCTCTTAAATGCACACGTGAAAGATTGGAAACATTGAAAGAACCGGAAACCCAACAGGATAATAAATAGAATATCATTACCAGAATTATATTGACTATACCAGATATATCATTTATATTTAATTTTCTTTGGAGTTAATTAATATGCAGAACTTATTCTCGTCCATAAATTATAAGTTGTTAATAATCAGTTTATTACTGCTTGGTTTAGGATATATATTACTAGGGCAGGGTCCTTTGCATAATCCGATCTCAATGACAGTTGCACCATTGCTGCTGATAGGGGTTTATTGTGTATTGATCCCGGTAGCCATTATGGCAAAGGGAGAGGACAAATCACCAAAGAAATAGGGCGTTTAGCTCAGCTGGTATAGAGTACCTGCCTTACAAGCAGGTGGTCGTAGGTTCGATCCCTACAACGCCCATTAAAAAATCGAAAACTATTTGGACCGGTAGTTCAGCCGGTTAGAACGCTGGCCTGTCAAGCCAGAGGTCGCGAGTTCGAGCCTCGTCCGGTCCGCCACTTTAAGCCCGCTTTCACAGCGGGCTTTTTTGTTATTAGCCCGGCTGGTATTCCAGTTTTGGAAAATACTTTACTTCCTTTTTTTTTAACCATCAGAATTGTTTATGGAATTTCTCAAAAATATTTCTCTGAGGGATAAGAGTACTTTTCGCATAGGAGGAGAAGCTCTCTATTATACAGAGCCTCAGAATCAGTCTGATATTTTAGCTGCGATCGGTTTTGCACAACAGAAAGACCTGCCAATTTTTATTCTGGGTAAAGGTTCCAATGTTCTGATCAGCGATTATGGATGGTCGGGGCTGGTAGTTAATCTCTCCGGTGGTTTTGACAAAATCAGCTGGGATGCAGACTATGTAGTGGCGGAAAGTGGCGCATTATTAAATGCAGTGGTAAATCAGGTTATTGACAGAGGCTTCTGCGGTATGGAAGAGCTTGCAGGAATTCCAGGAACTGTGGGAGGGGCAACAATAATGAATGCCGGAGCATTCAATACTACTCTCTCTGATACTCTTCATTCGGTAACTTATTACGATTATTCAACCAACAGGATTGTCAAATGTGACGCCGGGGATCTGGCTTTGGGATACAGGTCCAGCCGTTTGAAAGGTGAGAAATCGGTAGTTCTGTCTGCGATGTTCAAATTATCTCAAAAACGCCCGCAAGAATCACTGCGTGCTATTCGTAAAGATATTCTGGAAAAAAGGAAGATTAAGCAGCCTCTGGAATATCCGAATTGCGGAAGTGTTTTTAAAAGACCCCCGGGTGAGTTTGCTGGCACTCTGATTGAGAGATGCGGGTTAAAGGGATTGCGAATAGGGGATGTGGAGGTCTCCACCAAGCATGCTAATTTCATTGTCAACCGTGGAAATGGAACTGCCACTGATGTTCGCAAATTGATTAAAAGTATTCAGGTTGCGGTTTTCGATAGTTTCGGAATTGTTCTGGAACCCGAGGTGATTTTTATCGGTGATTTTGATGAACCTCTTTTGGGAACGGGTAAAGATTAAGGAGAAATGCTATGGCACTGACTGTACTGAAGTTTGTTACCGGGCCTTTACAAACCAACACCTATTTAGTTTACAACGATAATAAGAAATGCCTGATAATAGACCCTTCTTCAGGGTGTGATAAATTGCTGGAAATGGTAAAAAAAGAGTCCTTTGAAATCGAAGCAATTGTTATTACTCATGCACATTTCGATCATATCCTGGGAATCCCGGAAGTTCTGGGCGAATTCCCTGATGTGAATGTTTATTTGCATCCTTCAGAAAAAATGATGCTTTTGGACGCAGAGTTTAATGGATCGGATCTTATTGGGGAAAACTTTACTTATCAGGGTAAAACAATTGATCTGGTTGATGGTGAAATGTCAATTGGAAGTTTCACAGTAAAGATATTAGTGGTCCCCGGGCATTCTCCATGTGGAATTGCTTTATATATTGAAAAATATCTTTTCTGCGGGGATGTACTTTTTGCCGGTTCGATCGGTAGATCTGATTTTACAGGTGGTGACCAGAGGAAACTGGTGGAAGGGATAAAGATGAAGCTTCTGACATTACCGGAGGAGACAATTGTATGTCCGGGGCATATGGGTCGAACAACCATAGGACGTGAGAAGAAAACCAATCCTTTCTTATGATGCAAAGATAATGATGGAATTACCATACATAGATACATTTCTTGCCTATTTAAAGCTGGAAAAGACTCTAAGTGAAAATACAGCAGAGGCTTATAGATACGATCTTCAACGTTTAGCCTCCTTTTTAAATCAGCACCGGGTTGACAGTATAAGTTCTGTTTCAGCGGATATTCTTTCCAAATACATACAAATACTTTATGATATCGGTTTCGCACCATCCTCAATTCAGCGCACTATCTCCTCCATGAGAAGCTACTTTGCATTTATCGCCTCGGAAGGAGAGATACATGAGGATCCGACCGAACTCCTGGAGAGCCCCAGGATTACCCGGTATCTGCCAGGAGTGTTACTGGTGGAGGAAATTGAACAGATCTTCGATGCTATAGACATCACAAAAAGTGGTGGTATCCGGGACCGGGCGATGTTAGAAACCCTGTACGCGACCGGGATGCGCGTTTCTGAGCTGCTGTCTTGTTCAGAGGAGCAGCTATTGTGGGATGAAGGGCTGGTTAGAGTGTACGGGAAAGGCTCCAAAGAGCGAATTGTGCCTATTGGAGAGATTGCCTTGCACTGGATAAAGCAGTATTATCAGTACGATCGGGCAGTTTTTGTCAAACCCTATTCTGACAGTACCATCTTTCTCAATACCCGGGGAAAGGCTCTCAGTCGTATGGGTATTTGGAAGATCATTCAAAGCCATGTGAAAGCAGCTGGAATAAAGAAGAGTGTTTCACCTCATACTTTTCGTCATTCCTTTGCTACGCATCTACTGGAAGGTGGTGCTGATTTACGTACCGTACAGGAGATGCTGGGGCATGCCAACATTGTTACCACAGAAATTTATACCCACGTAGACCGTGAGTATCTGCGTGAGGTTCACCGCAGTTTCCATCCACGCCAGAAAAAAGAATGATCAAAAGAATCTCATTATGGACTACCCGATAGCCAGTCTTCTTCAGGTGCATTATCATTTCCGGACCGGAGGAGTCAGAGAAGTGATTTGCGGTTACTCGGAGGCTTTTTCTGCAATTTACGGATCAGATCGTTTTAATGCACTTATTTGCAGTAGTGAGAAGCAGCTGACAGAACCGGG
Source organism: Fibrobacterota bacterium (assembly GCA_023436145.1). Lineage (GTDB taxonomy): Bacteria > Fibrobacterota > Chitinivibrionia > Chitinivibrionales > Chitinispirillaceae > JAAYPC01. The sequence goes on from JAEZKP010000008.1 coordinate 33,801, forward strand.
TCTGAAGATCTTTAATATCAGTGAATGTGATTACCAAAACTTCTCTGATAAAAGGGCTTTTTTATATCTCAGAGATTTACTGATGGAAAAAATAGGTGCTGTTATTGAGAAGATGCCTCTTCCGGTGGTTATCCTTTGTCATAATATGGTTCTGGCAAAAAATCCTGCTCTCAGCTCTGCTTTGAGATTACTGGCGCAGAAAAAAGATCGTTGTAAATACCGTTTTTTCTGGGTTATACATGATTTGGCAGAAGAGGGAAGGGTTGATATGCTGGAAAAAACAGATCAACTCCTCCAAATGGGCATCTCCATTAAAGATGAGCTTTATGCAATTGGTGCACCTGTTCACTACCTGGTACCAGGAATGCATCTTTATCCGATTCTTAAAAAAGCCGGATTTGCGGTAACATTATTGCCTAATCCTATACGGATGAATTCCGTTACTTCTGAATCGGTAAACCACATTGCTTTACTTGAAAAACTTAAGGAACAGGCTGTTTCTGACGGGCTTACATTTGACCTTCAACGTCCGGTATGCTGCTATCCGACACGTATCATAAGAAGAAAAAATGTGCTGGAAGCAATATTAATAGCCTGTATTTTCATGGATGGTAATCTGATACTTGGAGTTCCCGGAAAAAGCCCTGCTGATAGAGCACTTTATGGCAATCTTATAAATTTTGCCAGGGAAAACAGGCTGAGAGTGGTTGTTGACACATCCAGGCTACCATGGAAAAATTTGATCAGCTCTGGCCAATATCATGGTAATCCGGTACCTTACCTCTACCACTCATGTGATTTAGCGCTGTCAACATCGTTGTCGGAAGGGTTTGGGTATCTGTTATATGAACCCTGGGTGTATAATAAGATGGTTTTGGCAAGAAGACCAGCAGGATTTGTTTATCCGGAAAAGATGAGTTCATCCTCGCTTTATGAACACATGCCAGTACCGCTGGAATGGGTGTGCTGGAAATCTATAAAGGAAAAGTACTGCCAATACTCCAGGTTTATCGGAGCAGGAAATTGTGTGGAAGAAGCAGAAAACCTCCTGAGAATTGATGAAACGGTAGATTTTGGAATCCTGGATATAGAAACACAGCTGAAAGTTCTCAGAAAGATCCTTTCTGATCATTCCTCGAAACAGAAGATGAGATTATTATTTAAAAAAATGGCTGCTCCATGGTGGAAATTAAATGAACCGGTTGTTTCGATGGATGAAGCAATGGTAGTCAAAAACCGGGAGATAATAATGAACACCTTTTCAAATCAACGTTTTACAGAATCTTTTCAGTATTGTACTTCTATTATTCCGGCAGAAAACGGGGGAGGAGTGGATTTTAAAAAAATTCAGATAGAATTATGGAAGTGCGGATTTAAGTTGTTTTTTTCTAATTCAGGTGGTTATAATGAGAATATAACAAAATAACTTGACTTTAACCGATTATCATTCAATATTATAAAAATAAGTGTTCCTTCAGGGGGGTTATGTGGCAAATACAACAAAGCATGATTTGATTGCAGATGTTTCCAGGTATACAGGCCTGACACAGGCTGATACCAAAATAGTTATTGAAGAGCTTCTGGAGACAATCGCTACCACGCTGGAAGGTGGGAAGAATATAGAGATTCGCGGATTTGGAACTTTTTATACCAAGGTACGCAAACCCCGACCTGCCAGAAATCCCAAAACCGGAGAGGTTGTTCCATTGCTAAGAAGAGTGGTTCCACTTTTTAAGTACTCAAGTGAGTTGAAGAAATCGATTGCAGATTCGCTATTAGAGAAAACTACCGCTTAAATTTATCCTTACCTGCCAAATTTCTGTTTATTAAAATAAACAAGCAGAAGTACGGGTCGAGTTATCTACTAGACAGGTGCATTCCACTCAGTCTGGTAGACTGACCTGCCATGTTTATAAAATACAATACTATCCAGCCTTGTTCCTTTTACAGTGTTTTAAAGACTGGGAAAAGAGTAGTCTGTTTACGGAAAAACATCCGGCATCAGAACCGCAAATATGCTGTTGTAAACTTACCTTGATAAAAGTTTTTTCCCGGACACACCTATTTGCATCATAATTCATAGTCTTACTGATTCTTACTTGTAATAGACCGGAAATCATGTTGACAACATTTGTTCCTGAGGAATATAATAACACTGCAGTCAGGTTTATGCATCAGAATGCAAGGCCGGAACAGGTACGAATGCGTTATCAGCAAGTTGGGATCAGCTGTTTATTATAGCACATTTTCTGAGAAGCACAGTGTGTGGTTCTTTGAAAACGAATGCTATCATTCATCAGTTTTCCGCTAACAAAACAGGTGTAGGGGCACGAAAGAATACACAGGAATGAAAATCAGAAGGAGTGAACTCCATGCGGATACAGGCAGTTTTTGCTGTGGTTGCATGTTTGCTTTTAAATTTACATGCAGCAGATAAAATCGATGTTGATGATTTAGGCGCAAATATAAAGCTGCCTGAGTTCAGTGCTAAATTATCTGTGGGATTTAATTATGATTTTCTCAGAGACCCCACCTCGGTGTCTTTCGAATACCCCAGAGGATATCTCGGGTTTAATATACCCATTTCTCATAGCGTAAACCTGCGGGATTTCATACAATACGCAGATCCAGCCATAGATTCAATTTTCGCAGACAGCAATCTAATATCAAACGGTAAAGATTTTAAGCCCCGGGGCAGTGCTGCTCAAAATCCAAATCTGACAATACAGGTGGATGTTCCAATGTTGGGTGGGGTAGCCAGTTTTTCCAACACTCAGAATTTCAGCCTTAAGTACAGTAACGCACTAGGTAATCCCAATGTTTACATCAAACCTGATTCATTAATTGAAGGAGTGAATTTTCTGATGCGTGGCACAATCAGTGTTCCCATAAACATGGCCATGTCATGGGAAACGATGACATTTGGATATGCCTACCGCATTAACCGGTATCTTACGATGGCTCTCAATCTTCACCGTCATACGTTCGTTATGGATCTGAGAGGAAAAATAGATGTGGATCTGCTGGGAAAATTAAACTACAGAAGCGATGATGGGAATATTAAAATCGAGCGGGAGTTGGATTATCCTTCCAGTAAAGTTTATGGTCATGCCATGGGCCACTATGAGGCAGAGGTCTGGAGTCCCACAATTGGGTTGAGGGCATGGAGGTTTTCTCTTGTATCCAGGTTTGGATTGACCAGCAAGGCCAAAGGAAGCTTTTCTGCCAGATATTCAGTGCCATTTTTCATCGATCCTGAGACATTTGAATCCAAATATGATTTTGAGGACCCGGACCTTTTTACAGATGATGATTTTATAAACAAGATGACTTCCAATGCGATTGACAGTGTAACCTACACTACCAGAAACAGGAATGGAAGTGAACCTGATTTACACTGGAAAATGCCTACCGGGCTTACCTTGTCTTTCGATCTTCTTCCTGGCTATTTTACTCTCTCATATACCAAGATGTTCGGAGATATTGAATTCAAGCTGGACAAAATCAGAAAAGAGCAACGGGTAATAGAGGAGGGCAATACAGGTTCAGGGGGGGAGAACGATTCACTGATAATTGATTTCGGGACTTCGGTGGACCACATAATTATGCTTCAGTGCAATGTGTATAAGGCATTTTTGAATATAGGTGTATTCGGTATTGATTTCCGATATGGAGATCAGACTCATTTGCTTGGAAGCAAAATGCCATATATGCGCATGGGTAAATCAGCTATGATACCTGTAGTTAATTTCGGGTCTACAATCGGCTCTAAAATGCAGCTGCATCTGGAGCTTGATGTATTGCCGTTACCTGCCTTAAAAACGGGTATAGTTTATAAATTCTGATCTGGTAAGATTATTTGAAAGGATTATGCATGATGATGCGGATATATCCAGGGTTATTAACGGTTTTATGTGTGCTGGCCACTTTTGCCCAGCAGACTACTGATTATGTCATTTTAGATGCACCAATGGGGGTCATATCAGCTGATTCATTAGTATGGGTCAAGTGGACTGGAACCTCAAGAAGTGGAAAACTGGCTCCGGACTCGGGAGTTATTTACTTCAGTAAGTCACCCGGTGGAGCTGACATTGCCAATTACAGGGATTCAGTGACTGTATTTGAAGCTGATTCATTGAATAATAAATATTTCCCTCCTTCCGGCTCGTCCAAAGTTCCAATGCGGGGAATTGCCTTCAGGGCAGATAAACAGACCAAAATGGGAACCGGGGTGTTTTATTCGGTAGTGGCATTCAAGGGGATGGAAAAAACATTTGTATCTAATGAATTCATGATTATTGTTGAGAGTCCCAGCTCTGTAAAAATTATTGGTCCAACAGGTACCACAAACAGTCTGACTCCAACTTTTCGATGGAATGCAAACTCTGGAGTTCCTTATTATCATGTAATTCTTTCAGACGATATAATAAAATTTGAAAGTGAAAAAGATGGTAAAATTGACCTGCAGGGGTTGAGTATCGTATGGCAGGCTATCACTCCCAATACGCAGATAGTATATGGAGCTCCGGATCCTTCCGGTACAATTACTGCAGAACCTCCACCATTGTCACCAGGAAAGCAGTATTCCTGGTTTGTACTAAATAACTACGGAAATCATCTTGCATTTTCTTCTACCCGTTTTGATATACCGGGCATTTTCAAAGTAGATGGTGTTGCCCTTAAGAAACCGGTTTGTCTTTACCCAAACGGGGGTATTTTAAATTCCGAAACCGATTCTGTTATAAAATTCAAATGGTCCAATCTGGATGCAAAAGCAAATACATATAGATTGTATGCATATTCAGACCAGGAATTTGAGAAGATCAAGGCACAGGTTATTGTATGGCAGACAGAAGTGATGGCACTAAGTTCTGCTGAAACAATGAGTGTTGAAGTCAATGCGAAATCGGTTTTTTCTACCAACAATTATTCATGGCGGGTCATAGCTATTGATGAGAAGGGTGCCGGCACTGCCAGTGACACTGTCAGGTTCAGATATGAGGTACCAACAGGTAAACTTTTGATCAGGACGCAGGAACAGATTTCCAACAATGGCCAGGTAACCAGGACCAATGTGGGATTGGTCAAAATGCAGGTGGAGGTGCTTGATGGATCGATGGAGGCACCACTGTTTTTTTATACGGATACCGCTGGATATTTGTCCAGAGAGCGACCCGCTGGTACTTATCGTATAACGGCGATTAAAAGTGATTTTGAGACTCAGTCACAGACTGTAGTAGTAAACAGAAATCATACCACAGAGGTTACATTTTTGCTCAGCAGACCTCAAGCTACTGTTTATGGGAAAGTAGTTGATGAATCCGGAAAAGGTCTCAATCTGGTGACCATAAATGGTGTTTCTGATTTAGGAGATTCATTATCCACACAAACCGATGCAGTGGGAAATTTCGTTTTCAAATGTTATGGAGCCGACTGGTTGATAGGTGCCAGCAAGAACGGATATAAAACGGTCCTGGCTGAAAAAGTTACTGTAAATGATGGTCAGAATGTCAAATTTGACATTATTACCATGTCAAAAAATCCGGTAACTTTGTCCGGCACGGTAAAAAATACATCGGGAGTACCACTGTTAGGTGCAAAAGTAACACTTCTGTTTGATGGCAGACCGATAGAAGAGATACCTGCAACATCACAGGATGGAACTTTTTCGTTTTTTTTACAACCGGGGACCTACACCATAACTGCATCAAAAACCGGTTTTACATCATTTCAAAGTACATTTGATGTAGTAAACACCAAAAACGTATCAGTTACATTAGATGCGGGTGCATCACTTGTCAGCGGATATGTATATGGAAGAAAGTGGGTGGGAGGCAGAGAAATATATGCACCTGTAACTGGAGCAGCTGTTAAGTTTATTGCTGTTGGAGCTGTGGATACTTTTACCTGCTATACAGATGCAACTTATGGAGACTACCGGATAGGGCTTCAGGGCAATAAACAATATGTAATGCAAAGTTCTGCTACCGGATACGCAATCAAGGATAAGCCATGTACCATCTCCACCCAGGCAAAAACAACTTTGACTTTCAATGACACGATTCGCAGCCTTGGAATGGTTTCGGGTAAAGTTTATTGTAGCTCACCATCAAATGTTCTGATAAATCTGGTTAAAAGGTTCAGTACCGGGATAACAGTGTCCTCCAAAACAATAGCAAATGGTGAGTTTGAGGTGAGAAATATCCCTGATGGAATATATTCCATTTTTGTAGGTAAAGATGGTTTTGTGCTTGATAGTATAGCCGGTCCGGATACTCTGGTTGTTTCTGATGGAAGAGTGATTCCTTCACAAACTGCGATTTATCTGAAACCGGGTTCCAAAAAGGTAAAATGGAATATATCCCCGGCAGCTTTTAACGGATCAATTAAGATACAAACACCATTGCAGAAAACAATTCCTGCCGGAGATTCCCTAATTAATGCCGGATCCGGTTATTATGTGATAAACATAGATGCTAAAAGTGATTCTTTGCTTGATCTGGCATTTCATCAATTCAATATGAGCGAGGATGCTGTTGAGTACACAGATACTGTGGCTATGAATGTTATTCACTCCAGAAAAGATACTCTCAACCCGGTAAATGGTAAAGTGAATCTTCTGTTAAGATCATCTTCTATTCTGGATTCTGCTGCTGTTTTCTATAAAGATGCTATGGGCAGCAGTTACAGGAGCTTACTGAAAACTGACAGTGATTCTGTTTACGAGTTCAGTGTACAGCCTCCCAGGGATGGAAGCATGATGCAATACTACTTTCAGGCATGGCGCAAATCAGATGTATATGGTTATAAGAAGGAAGTATACAAATCTTTCATTTCACCAGATACAACTATTCTGACAAGAATAGAGATCGGGCCTGGCGATGCCGACACTCTGGTGCTGCCTTCCTCCTACACTATGCAGTTTTCTTTGAAGGGTTATTACAGCTCATCTTTTATTCCTTATTCAAGTTTAAACGGGCAGAGTATAGCCTGGAAAATCACTGACCCGCAAGGCTGTGTTCTGAATTCAAGCAATGGAACTTCTGTTACTGTTACAACAGGTAAATCCCGTGCATTTTCGGTACCTGTCACTCTTACCGCTTCTTTTGACACTTCCAAAATAAAAGTTGCAGGAAATATCAGTTCTGTATCAGTGGTTTTCCGAGTATCTGGAAGTAAACTGAGTGAATTACAGGTAACAAGGACCGATGCCGGGCAATCAAATCCACTCACTACCTCCGGAATTGATAAGGCTGAGTTCATGGCCGTGGGACGGGATAAAAACGGAACATTATTGAATGTCACTCCAAAGTGGTCGATTTCACCTGAGGACGCAGGTATTATATCATCTGATGGTGTGTTTACACCTGGAAATAATTACTGCGGAACAGTAAGAATCTTTGCTGAAGTATCGGGTTTAATAGCTGAGTATTATAACGAAAATTCCGGAAATCCAGGGCTTGCAGTCAGATATATGATTCTTCCCAGAAGCAGCGCTGATACGGCATCCAATTCTCTTGGCTGTGCGATTGCATTTCCGGCAGGCGTGATTTCTACCGGAGAAATCGGTCTTTTGGCGATTGATACCAGAGCTCTGACTAATAAAATCAGACGGGGTACAGGTCAGATGATGACAATTGATTCTACTGCTTTCTCAATAACAGAATTGCAGGGAGTTCACTTTGAAAACAGGGAAAATGACAGTATTAATCTGATTCTGGATATCCCGGTGGGACTTCAGAAGGAGGTCAGCAAAGGGGCCAGAGAAATATCTATCGCCTGGTGGAATACGGACAGTTTAAGGTGGGAACCGTTACTGAATTCAAAGATTAGTCAAGATGGTCAGAAGATCAGTGCTGCGCTGTCTCATTTTTCTGAATATACCATTGTTGCAGGCCCATCCAAGGGCGGATACCTCAATGTTACTCCTAATCCATTTTCTCCCTATGTGTGGCCCAAGTCTGTCAGTCCGGAAGAAAAGCGGTTTGGTACTTGTATCTCTTTCAGGGTGGAAACTGATCGTCCACCGCTTAAAGATGTAAAGGTAAGGATCTACACTCTTACTGGTGAACCGGTTTGGTCTATGCAGATTCAAAATGCCAATCAGTATCCTTATCAGATTTGGTGGGATGGTCGTACCTCAAACCGGGAACTGGATGGAACCGGGAATATCATTTCTGTGAAAGGTGACCGGATGTGCAGAAACGGACGATATTTTGTGGTCCTTTCTGCAAAAGATTCCAATAATAAAGAGCAACGTTACATGAAACAGATCGTGCTAATGAGATAATAACAGGTAAAAATGTGGAGGCTTCTGTGAGAGGGTTATTAATAACGGTAATATTAACATCAATTATGTGTATGCATGCTGCTGCATCAGATTCCGGCAGCGGTAAAGTGAGCATTGGAATACTGTTTCCGGAATCCTTAGGTGATTCCTCAAAGCTGAATGAGCAGGCTTATCAGGAGATAATCCGAAGAGTTGAGGGTATCGGGTTTTATCTTGTCCATCCTCAGAGTATGCTTGAAGAGCAATTTAAAAAGATAAAAGTTGAATTTCCCAGTCGTTGCAGGGATCCACGGTGTGTAATTGACATTGGGAGTACTTCCGGATTGGACCGTATGCTTTACGGGAGTATTGATATTGATGATAATCGTTATGGGTTACGGCTCACTCTTATCGATGTGATTTCGAAACAGAAAATTGAATCAGTCAGTATAGAGGGGGCAGCGGGAGTGAGTCTGTCTGATATTGTGCAAACTGCTGTCGCCAGGTTGCATGGAAATTCAACAGCTGATTCTTCAAAGGTCTCAATTTACTATGGCCCCAGGATACATAATGAAAAAAAATTCCTCATCTCAAGTGCAGGTGTAATAGGTGCAGGACTAATCTATGGATTGATCAATTATCTGGCAGATCACAGTGGTGCACATAGTTTATATGCAGAATACCACGATGATAAACTTGCAGGCATATCATCTCTGGCGGATCAGATTCCTCTGTTTGCCCGCCCGGCAGCACTTGCCAACGCTTATGTGGCTGCATCCGATGATGCATATGGAGTATTTTACAATCCTGCAGGGATGGCCTGGGTAGGAGGGGCAGAAGCTGTTCTGGCTTATCAATACAGGTTTGGTGTAGATAATATCGCTGCAACATATGTAAATAAAGCCACCAGAGAGATAGGATTTGGTCAGGGGCTGCTTTATAGCTCAGATAAAGATCATATGCTCACTGAATTGTACTTTGTTACATCTGTCGCCTATAAGTTCACTCACCTTCCTGAATTTATCCGTCCCTTCTCCGTCGGTTTGAATTTTAAGCTGGCCAGCAACAGGGTGAAAGGTAAAATGGCTGATTCTCCCAGTGGCAGCTCTTTTGGAGCAGGAATAGATTTCGGTTTCTTATGGGAATTATCAGAACGCATTAGATACGGATTGCTTTTAAAGGATCTGCCGGTAATATCCAAATGGAAAAACGTATCCACCGGAGCTACCTATTATCAGGCTAATGCAACATCTTTGCATATGGGAGGAACTTTCAGAGCCGGCTATAAAACATTTCTCATCGGAGAAGGTGAGATTCCACTTTCAAAAGAGCAGAACTGGAAAATGGCCGGTGGTATAGAACAGGAGTTTTTCCGTTACATCCTTCTCAGAGCAGGGTTACAGAAGGAAGTCCAGACTACATTGGAGAGCCCATGGAAAATTACCGGTGGATTGGGAATTAATGTAAAAAGAATTTCTATAGACGGCTCTTATGAGTACAATACATTAAGAGTATTTGATGTAATTAATGTTTCGCTGAGATTATTGTTATAACCTAAGTTAAACACCAGAATTGACGAGCTTGATTAAAAAATACTTGTCCATGGTCCGGATGAACCGTTTTGAACCTGATAAATGTTCGTAAAATTAAAAGCTTAACGACTGAAAGAACAGCTGCAGCGTCAAATGTAAAACTCCCGCCCGACAGGATGCCTTGATCTTGCTTATAGTATGAGACACCTGTTTTAATTATTTAATTTAATACTGTTCAAATTATCCGTCATACCTGGATTGTTTTACCGGGTATCTATCCTCAGAAATATCGAGTGATATTCGGAATGGTAGCAAGAACGATGTAGCCTACCTAAGTCTGCGCTTTTTGGGTATTATCAAGATGACGTACAGTACCAAAAAACGGCCAGAAGGCAGGGGGCGGACTATCGTACAGAGTTTGTGTGACTGCTTCAGTTGTGCGGCCTATCGGGAAGTGAGGTTAATGATTTGCACGGACCCCCCCGGGGTGTGATTGCTTGTCAAATAAAAAGCAAAATGTCTGTTTGTTGCTCCGGTAAAGAGCAGTCAAGGGTTTACAAACCATCTATAGAAGACAACGAACCGGTATATGTAGCCGGGTATTGCCAGGTTCTTTTTCCACCTCTCATCAAATGATACAATTTTGTTTACGTTTTATTCTAAAAAGGTATTTATTTCATGTTTATTTGAAGGTTATTTATTAAATTTCATAGGATCAGATTTCTATCAGCGAAAACCGAAAGAATCGAGCGTTGGCTGCTGATTCAAAATACAGGTAGAACAGTTTACACTGACAGCACACTGATATATCTGATCATTGTCTTTTGTAGAGTATTTTTTATAAAAAATGATGGTTAAATCTAAATACCTGAAAATCAAAATCACTATCAACTCAAACAGTTTAAGGTCAGACTTATGGATAAGTACAGGCTTACTCACTTGAAACAGCTCGAATCTGAATCTATTGATATCATCAGGGAAGCATATGCTCAGTCTGAAAGGCCGGTTATGCTTTATTCAATAGGCAAAGATTCATCTGTGATGATACGCCTTGCTCAAAAGGCTTTTTTCCCGGGCAAGGTACCGTTTCCAGTTCTTCACATAGATTCTACTTATAAATTCAGGGAAATGATTCAGTTCAGAGATGAGTTCTGTAAAAATGAGGGGCTTAACCTCATCGTTCATATAAACGAAGAAGGTAAAAAGGCTGGTGTTGGTCCATTTTCGCATGGCAGTAAAAAACACACAGACATTATGAAAACTCAGGCTCTCTTACAGGCATTAAATAAAGGAAAATATGATATCATTTTTGGTGGAGCCCGTCGGGACGAAGAAAAATCCCGTGCAAAAGAACGGATTTTTTCATTTCGTGATTCATTTCATCAGTGGGACCCCAAAAATCAAAGACCGGAATTATGGTCACTTTATAATGCACAAATTAATCCTGGCGAAAGCGTGAGAGTGTTTCCATTGTCAAACTGGACTGAAATGGATGTCTGGTACTACATTTATTATGAGAAAATTCCTATAGTGCCTTTATATTTCGCAAAGGAAAGGCCTGTTGTAAGAAGGTATAATTCGTTGATAATGGTGGATGATGAGCGTATGCCCCTCGAGCCTGGTGAAAAACCGGAAATGATGTGGGTCAGATTCAGAACCTTGGGGTGTTATCCGCTTACCGGAGGTGTAGAATCAAAGGCAACAACAATGGAAGAAATCATTGAAGAGATGGTTGCTACTGATATAAGTGAACGAAGCTCACGTGTAATCGATTTTGATACTGAAGCCTCAATGGAAAAGAAAAAGAAAGAAGGGTACTTTTAATGTGTGACAGGAAATTTGATATTAATTACAGTGAAAAAGATATACTTCGTTTTCTTACCTGCGGTTCTGTTGATGATGGCAAATCTACACTGATTGGCCGTCTCCTGGCGGATAGTAAGAGGGTTTGTCAGGATACATTAGCCGCACTGAAAAAGGAAAGTGCCAAATATGGAACAACCGGTGATGAAATCGATTACGCTTTACTTCTGGACGGACTGTCTGCTGAACGTGAACAAGGTATCACCATTGATGTCGCTTATCGTTATTTTGAAACACCAAAACGGAAATTTATAGTTGCAGACACTCCCGGACATGTGCAATATACCAGGAATATGGTTACCGGAGCTTCAACTGCAGACCTGGCAATCGTACTGGTTGATGCAAGAAACGGCCTGTTGACACAATCAAAAAGACATACGTTTATTGCATCTCTTCTTCATATACCCCACATTGTGGTGGCCATAAATAAAATGGACCTGGTGGGTTATTCTGAGGATGTTTATAATAAAATTGTAAATGAATTTAAACTGTTTATTGATAAGATTGACATTCACGATGTTGCGTTTATTCCGGTATCAGCACTGAAAGGTGATAATGTTGTAAATTCCAGTGAAAATATGCCCTGGTTCAGAGGGTTACCCCTTTTAAAGCATCTTGAAGAGGTCTATATTTCTGCAGATAAAAACCTTGTTGATTTCAGATTTCCTGTCAAACTTGTTATCAGACCAAATCTTGATTTCAGAGGATTTGCCGGGAGAATTGAATCCGGAACAATTTCTACAGGTGAAGAAATAGTAGCCTTACCTTCAGGAAAAACATCAACCATCAAATCTATTGTCACTTATGATGGCAATCTCAAAGATGCTTTTGCCGGGCAATCAGTTGTTTTGACTCTTAATGATGAAATAGATATCAGCCGTGGAGACATGATTGTCAGGAAAAATAATTTGCCGGAAATAGCATCACATCTTGATGCAATGGTTTGCTGGATGTCAGAGCAGAAACTGGACAGAAAAATTCCCTACATTTTAAGACATACTGCTATGACAACTAAAGCTTATATTGATGAAATTCTTTACAAAGTAGATGTGGACACTCTGCACCGTAGCACTGCAGATACATTGGAACTGAACGATATTGCCAGAGTGGAATTTTCTTTATCAAAACCGGTTTTTATGGATCAATATAAGAATAACCGTTTTACCGGCAGTTTCATACTTATCGATCCAATGAAAAACAATACTGTGGCAGCAGGTATGATTTGTGGTGTCACAAGAAAGCTGGAAGAGAAGAAAAACGGTCAATCACAGACTATCAAATCTGCAAATATTGCCAAAGAAGAAATTGACATTACTCTGGAAAAACGTGAAGAGAGAAACGGACATAAAGCAGCAGTTCTCTGGTTTACCGGACTTTCTGGCTCTGGTAAGTCAACAATAGCCAAAAAGATCCTGTTAAATTTATGGAACAGGGGTTGCCAGGTAACTATGCTTGATGGTGACAATGTCCGTCATGGCCTTTGCAGTGATCTTGGCTTTTCTAATAAAGACCTGGAGAAAAGTATCAGACGGGTTGCTGAAGCTGCAAAATTATTTTTTGAGTCGGGTAATATTGTGCTCTGTTCTTTCATTTCTCCTTTTGAAAAAGACAGAGAATTTGCCAGAAATCTTCTGCCGCAGGGTAGATTTATTGAGATCTATGTGAAAGGTTCTCTGGAAGTCTGCATGAGTAGAGATCCGAAAGGTTTTTATAAAAAAGCAGACGATGGTGCTATTAAGAATTTCACAGGTATTTCTGATCCTTACGAGGAACCGGTCAGTCATGAAATCACCGCAGAAACAGACACTCAACCATTGGATGATATCTGCAATAAAATCGAAAGATATTTAATCGAAAAAGGACTGATATAACAGGTCAAAGGTGAATATTTCGACAACTGCTATACGTAAGTATTTCATCCTTGACAACCTGTCCAAGGGATCATTGTTTAAACTATCACCCCTCAACCTCCTCATGGAATTTCTCTTGAGGGGGGAAGGGTATTGATAGGTGTAGCATTGAGTAATCCTGCCTGACATCGTATTGGTTTGGTGTGCTTTAAGGGACCTTCTTTTCACATTCTTTCTCTGTTTTTCTGTAATCTGGCATCATAATTGATCAAATACAAGTCGATACTGTTTCTACTCACATCAGGATTATAAAACTTAAAGCAATGAATGAGTCAGATAGCTAAGGAGGATAGTCATGATTACTCCAAAAATCACACCCAATCTATGGTTTAATAACCAGGCTCAGGAGGCTGCCAATTTCTATGTTACGCTATTTAAAAACTCGAGAATAAAAAATGTGGTTTATTATAATGAAGAAAATTCAAAAGTCGCCGGTATGCCCGCAGGGACAATCGTCACTGTGGAATACGAGCTTGATGGACAAAAATTTATAAACATTAATGGAGGTCCGCTGTTTACCTTTTCACCGGCAATCTCGTTTTTTGTTACCTGCGAAACTGCAGGGGAAGTTGAACAATTTTACAGAAAACTTTCCGAAAACGGAAACATTCTTATGCCCCTGGATAAGTACCCCTTTAGTGATAAATATGCCTGGATTAATGACCGTTACGGTGTATCATGGCAATTGTCTCTTGGCCCAGGAAAACAGAAAATAATCCCCAGTCTCTTGTTCGTTCAGAAACAGTATGGCAGGGCAAAAGAAGCCATGAATTTTTATACTACTATTTTTGATAATTCAAAAATTGATAATGTGATTACTTATAGGCAGGGGGAGAATGAAAAAGAAGGAACAGTGAAGTTCGCCACTTTTGTTATCAATGGTGAACAGTTTATTGCAATGGATTCTGGTCTGGACCATAAATTCACATTTACTCCGGCAATTTCCTTCATGGTGGAATGTGAAAATCAGAAGGAAATTGATTATTTATGGGAAAATCTTTCTGCCGTCCCTGAAGCTGAGCAATGTGGATGGCTGCAGGATAAATATGGTATCTCCTGGCAGATCGTACCTGCAGTTCTGGCTGGATTTATTAATGATAAGAACACCGCCAGATCCAATAGAGTCACCAGAGCCTTATTACAGATGAAAAAACTGGACATTAAGGCTCTGGTGAAGGCTTATGAGCAGGAGTAAAAGAGTCTGCAGGGGCCCTGAGCCACTTAAAAACAATAATACCTCAGGTAAACATATACACTGGACATGAGCAGTGTAAGAAGTGTTATGGGGATCCCATACTTCAGAAATTCAATAAAAGTGATCTGCACATTACTTTTTTTTGCAGTGGAGATCATTATTACATTTGCAGAGGCCCCGATTGCGGTCAGATTTCCTCCCAGACATGAACCTAGTGAAAGGCTCCACCACAATGGTTCGATCTGGTTAGATCCCAGTACGGCTGACATATCTTTTATAACCGGAATAAATGTGGCTACCAGGGGTATATTGTCTACAATCCCGGAAAGAATGCCTGTTGACCAGATGAGCACCTGGGAGAGAAGTGCAAGGTTATGCCCACAAGAATTGATGAAAAGAAGAGAAATCTTTTTTATGACACCGACCTCAACCAGACCACCAACCATGACAAACAAACCGATAAAGAAAAGTATTGTAGTCCATTCAACTTTCTCAAACAGTTCTTCGGGTTCGATTTTAGTCCAGATAGCCAGTATAACCGCACCTATCAGAGCGATAATACTTGCTTCGAGCTCCAGTATGCCATGAAACACAAATCCTGTAATGACAAAGAAGATAACGGTGAGAGATTTTTTGAGTAGCGGGACATCCCGGATCATCCTGGATTTATCCATTTCCATAATACGTGCGCGGTTTATTGCACTGGTATGTATTTTTTTCCGGAAAAAAAAGAAAAGAAGTGAAGATATCAAAATCATTTGTAATGCTATGATGGGTGTAAGATTGACGATGAAATCCATAAATGACAGATGTGCAGCGGAACCTATCATGATATTGGGTGGATCTCCGATCAGAGTTGCAGTTCCTGCGATGTTTGAGGCCAGTACCTGAGTGATCAGAAAGGGAACAGGTGAGATTTCCATCTGCATTGCTATAAGTATGGTTATAGGTGAAATCAGAAGAATCGTTGTAACGTTGTCAAGAAAAGCTGATGCTATGCCTGTGACAAAGAAAAGAGCGATCATCAGTTTCACTGGATGTGCTTCTACTTTCTGGGCTGCCCATACTGCCAGCCATTCGAAAAGTCCGCTCTTTTCTGTTATCCTTACTATAATCATCATAAAAACCAGAAGAAATATTACATTGGCATCGATATGATGGATGACTTTTTCAGACGGAACTATGTGAAATGCCATTAAAATTCCAGCTCCAAGCAGTGCAATAAGTGTTTTGTTTATTTTCTCAGAAACGATAAAACCATATGCAGCTGCAAAGAGAAGTACAGCCTGAAGCTGTGGTAATGCTATATGATCGAACATGAAAGAACTCCTGAAATTGATAAGATGAACAAGTCTAGGCTCGCAAAATCCGGTTAATAACATCGACGGTTCTGATAACACCCAGGAACAGACCATTTTTATCCACACAGACCAGAAAACGGTGTTTGTGTTTTACCATGAGGAAAAAGACTTCCACATAGCTGACATCTTCAGAAATTATCATAGTGTCAATGTGTCTGATGTAGGGTTTAATGATCAGTGTATTTTCTTTGTGAAAGAATTGCTTGATTGGTTCGAACTCGCTGAGAAAGGACAGATCTGAAAGCCGCAGAGCATAATCAGGTATACTGGTAGTCAGTATATCCAGAAAATCCACTGTACCCAGAAATAAACCGTTCTCATTGGTAACCGGTACATGTGACCAGTTCTGTTCTCTCATCATGTTAACTGCTTTTGAGAGCAGATCCGTTTCCCGGACCGAAGGAACTGTTTGCGCAAAATCTACTGCAGATAAATGAGATTCAATTGAAATATCGTTGTCATCTACTATAGCAATAAATTGGTCGGCAGTTTTTACCTTCTCAAGACCCTCAAGATGTGAAGAAATAATTTCATTTATAGTTTTAAGTACTTTCAAATGAAATGCAGCAAGGTCATTTGACGAAATAATGGCAAAAACATGCTTTACGGTTTCACCACTGTTAATTACAAGCGGCTTTTCGGGTTTTATATAACAGATGATATAATCATTGATATTATTCAGACGGGCATGAGGTATCATAGCCCCGTTACCTATACAGGTACTTCCAAGAGATTCCCGATTCAGCAGGGCTTTTTCTACTTCCTGTGGATTGATTGTAGTGCCATCAGAAAGAATTCTGGCTGCCACAGAGAATAGTTCTGCCGCAGAATGGATTTTCTGGTTAATCAGGATGTGTTTTTTCTGAAGTAATGCTGCAAATTTCACATTTCCACCTTGGTGAGTTTATTAATTATGCTGACTGATGATGCTTTATCTGCTGATTTTTTTTGTGAGTCTCTGCAAATAAGCTGTAGATTCTTAAAAAATTGGTTCTGGAGATAATTCCCTGTAATTTCCGGTCTGAATCGATTACGAATAACTCATCAGAACTGATTTTGGAAAAAATGAAAAAGATCTGTGATGTGTTCATTTGCGGATTTACTACTATATTATCATCCTGAACCATCACCTCTTTGGCACATAAATCATTGGCATATCTGAAGAAATGGTCGGCAGCTCCACACAAATCAGGTACTTTGTTAACATGGGTGATAAAGGAGCTTATTGGAACTATGCTCCAGCGCATCAGATCGTTAGATTTGACTACTCCACAGAATACACCATGATCATCGATAAGAGGAAGTACACCCAACTGCTGATTTAGCATAAGCTGGATTACCGTGTCAACTGAATCATTCTGGTGGGCTGGATCAACAGGGAGGACACATTTTTGAAACCAGCCATCCCAGGAACACTTAATCTCATTTTGAATACTCATTCAGTAATCTCCCTAAAAAGTAAATATCTGATTGTATTTTACAATCAGAAAAATTAGCTACAGGACAAATGCAACACAGGCTGCTCCGGTGATGAAGCCGGAATTCTGTTAAGGATTGTTGGAGATTTCTGGTCTGAAAATCAAATAGTCATATAAACCGTTTGGAGACCGGTTCATTGTAAATACCCTCAGACCATTATTGTTTCTGAAAACCTGAAGAGTAGATTAAATGCGAAGACACATTGGATGGTGAATAGAATCCCTGGGTACTATATCATAATATGAAAACGAAATGCGGTTGATACAATTAACTATGCGACGAAATTTTTTAACTGATGGTGATCCGATTCGATTTCGGGTGGTGCGCTGGTGTTCCTTCTCCTCAATCACTTCATTCTCAGTCAGTCGTATATTCATGGATAGGTGAAAGGAGTGATCAAGGATTTCTGTGTGGGAGGGAAAAGAAAAATGGCATTTTTTAACAGCCTGATTCTGATACTCTCTGTTTTGCAGAAAATTAGAGGCAAACAATAACAGGGGAGTCAAAAACAGAATTATTAAGAATAATTTGCGGCAGGATGTCATTATTTCTCCGATTCCCCAAGAATATAATCACTGGATAAAAAAAGATCAATCTCAACCCGGGAGGGGTAACTCTCAGAACAGTGCTGGTTTGCTATCATGTTCCGGCTGCAGATATTTTAAAAATTCAAACACCCCATAATTTATTTCTCAGCCCTGACTCTCTGATAGTGCGTGACAAAACTGCTTTTTCCAGAATCGTCTCATTGCTCCAGATTTCCACACTCTTTCGTGCTCTGGTTAATGCGGTGTAAACAAGTTCACGGGTAAGTACAGGGATAGGCGATGGCG
Organism: Fibrobacterota bacterium; assembly: GCA_023436145.1. Taxonomy (GTDB): domain Bacteria; phylum Fibrobacterota; class Chitinivibrionia; order Chitinivibrionales; family Chitinispirillaceae; genus JAAYPC01. The sequence continues at coordinate 52,243 of JAEZKP010000008.1, forward strand.
GGAGAATCAGGGTCACATGATCGAATTCAGACCCTTGAGATTTATGAACTGTCATAGCATAAGCAACTTCCCAGGAGCGCAGCTGCCGGGGTTGAAAAAATTTTACAGTCGACTGCGGCCCCATAAACACAGCCCGGTAATTTATAGGATTATTGTGCTCCGAAAGGATGATGCCACTATCGCCATTGTAAAGGTCCAGCGTGTAGTCATTTGTATTAATAAGTATGGGCAGACCAGAATACAGATCGGTTTCGCGGGCAATTAAACCGGAATTTACAAGTATGTTTATTACCATACGATTAATTGAATTTACCCCATATGGGCCCTGTCGGGCTGCACAGAGAATTTTGAATTTATCCAGATGTTTCAGTGCAGTAAGCGGATCTTTTTCCGATGACAGGGGGGCAAAAAATTCCATAACGCTGCTTTTCAAGGTGCTGTAAATGGCGTGTTCGGATGGTAAGGTCTTTCTGGAGCAGTCTGTAAACCTGCCGGAGTCTAGAATATCCAAAGTGCTCGAAATGTCTCCGCGGTTTACCGCGCGGCTCAGAACTCCAATACCTGAAGTCTCATTAAACCTGTAGCTTTTCCGCAAAGTTACAATACAGTCCGCAATGGGTGGTTCAAGCAGATTTCCCGGTTCCTTATACCCGGGTAGTATCTTTTTTATAATTTCAGATTGTTTTAAAGTAAACTGATGAGCGTTCCCTGTGTCGCAAAT
>JAEZKP010000011.1 GCA_023436145.1 Fibrobacterota bacterium
CCTGAGGATTATCCGAAACTCATGATGCAGGCAAATGCAAAAGTATATGAGAAAATAAAGAAAGAATTTATTTATCATCAACAGAAATCAGCAGAGCAGATCCAGAGTGGTACAAAATAGCTCACGAGGAAAATAAGACCAGTCTGGAGTGTGGAAAAATCACAGGCAAAAAACATTCAACTGTTACACCCTGCTTTGCACATATTACCGGAGGGAGTGTATGAACCAGAAAAATCTGTTGCTTGAATCATTAGGATATGATGAATTTGTGCATAATCAGGCTATTAGCTACATTAACGACGGTTTTTCTCCGGCAAGAGTAACCGAAGTAAATAAAGGGAGTTTCAGGGTGTCAGATGGTCTTCATGAGATGCTGGCAGAACTGTCCGGGAAATATTTATATACTGCTGAAAATTCAACAGATTTACCAACCGTTGGTGACTGGGTCATCATACAGGCACTTGACAACTACTCGATGGCCATCATTCATGATGTTTTACCCCGGAAAACACTTTTAAAACGCAAGGAACCCGGAAGAAAAGTTGACTTTCAGCTCATTGCCTCAAATATTGACTATGGCTTAATCCTGCAATCGGCAAATTCTGTTAATATCAACAGCATAGAGCGCTACCTTGTAATGCTCAACGAAAGCTCTATCATACCCCTGATTGTATTCAGTAAAATTGACCTTCTGTCCTCATCTGAACTGACCGAACTGCAAAATCAGATTAAAAGATTAAAAAACGGAAATATATATATCAGTAATGTTACAGATCAGGGTACAGAATCATTGTCCAATATACTCCAGGCGGGCAAGACCTATTGTCTGCTGGGAGCATCCGGTGCCGGAAAAACTTCATTACTTAACAGATTACTTGGGGAAAACCTGTACAGAGTTAACCAGGTAAGGGAAAAAGATGGCAAAGGCAAACATACCACCGTCAGAAGACAACTTGTAACTCTTCCCTCAGGTAGCATCTTTATCGATACTCCAGGGATGAGAGAGCTGGGAAATTTTGAAATTGAAGAAGGATTGGAACAGACCTTTATAGATATCCTTTTACATGAGACTAAGTGTCGCTATAGAGATTGCAGCCATACTCATGAATCAGGGTGCGCCATAATCGAAGCAGTTGAAAATGGAAAAATCGATTCTCAAAGCTACCAGAACTACCTCAAACTCAGAAAAGAATCACAGCCTTATGAAATGTCAAACTGGGAGAAGAGAAAAAAGGAAAGATCTCTTTGCAAAATGATTAAGAACTATAATAAACATAATAGAGATGAGTAGGTTTTATTACTCAGGATGATTCCAGAGTAGTATAATACACTGTAATTTTGATTTTCCTGCCGAGTTTTCAGGATTTGGCTGAATCTCTGTTTACTCAGGTGATAATCTGGAATTTCCTGCAACTGCCTGTGATGGTGAAACCTGCTGGGCTGGTGCAGTCTGTCTTCTAAAACCCTGTAAATACTTTTTATTGATATCTTCTATTACTTTAACACTGATCAATTTCAGCGTATCAAAAACACCTGCACCTTTGTTAGCTACTGCTTCTGTCCATTGCAGATTATATTTATTTACACGTTTCTGCAGTTCTTCAATGGATACTGCATTTGCCAGGTCTCTTTTGTTATATTGTATGATCATGGGGAGATTTTCCGGCTTGTATTTATAAGCAATCAGGTTCTCCTCCAGATTAATCAGGCTCTCAATGTTCTCTTCAATCTTATCGGGACTGCTGTCCGCCACAAACACTATACCATCCACCCCGCGAAGCACCAGTTTACGGGTAGCGTTATAGTAAACCTGGCCTGGTACCGTATAAAGCTGCAGTTTAACCTTGAACCCCTTTATCTTACCAAGATCCAAAGGCAGAAAATCAAAAAAAAGAGTTCTCTCATTCTCTGTAGCAATAGAAACTAATTTGCTTCTAAATTCAGGCAGTATACTATTGTGAATTAACTGAAGATTACTGGTCTTTCCGCTCATCCCCGGGCCATAGTAAACGATTTTTACGCTAATTTCCTTAGTCGCATAACTTATCGATGCCATAATAACCTTTTTTGTAATGTGTGTGTGTGATTTTCCGGAAAGCTCAATCTGTTTTAATAAAATAATCGATTCCAGTTAGTCCTAGCCTACCATTTTTATAATAAAAATGCCCTCTGATCTCACTAATTTTCTTTATAACTGGCTAATTTGTCTTCCCTCATCCAGGTTTTCCCAATAAAAGTACTTCAGTTTCCACTGTTGCTGAAGTATTTTTATTTTTTCAACTCCCAAAAGCAGTAATTCTTTTTCATCCACCTTCCAAAACTTACCGGAGTGGTCTTTTCTATGCCCAAAGGAAGGCTTTCCAGAATTCCATCGGTTCTTTTATTGATTTTTTCCCTTTTTATAGTTTATGGCACCATACTCCCCTTCAATATCAGAGGAATCGGAAATTTTCATCACAGGATTGAAGAGATTAACTGGAAACCGTTTCTTGCCCAGGATAACAGCCGCACATCAATCTCTGATGTTATTCAGAATGTATTACTTTTTATTCCCATCGGTTTTTTTGGATGGCTTTCAACCAGAAGATTCAAACTGAAGTTTGATAACCGGGTGATAATACTGTTTTATGGGGCGATTCTCAGTTTTTCGGTTGAATTTCTGCAATTATTTACTACAGATAGAACAACGTCTGTTACCGATCTGATAACCAACTCTGCGGGAACTTTGCTGGGAATTTACCTGGCAGTTACTATTAGAAAATCGTGGAAAAATATCAGTCACCGACAAATAATAATCAGCGTTATCAATTACCCCCATTTTACCTCATTTGTTTTTCTCTCCTGTATCATCTGCGCTTATCTTCTCCAGCCTTTTGATTTTGCCCTTGACTTTAGTGTTTTTAAGCTGAAACTTCAGCATTTCTTTCTTCATCCATTTCATTTTTCTTTTACTGGAAAATATGAACCCTTTATAATTCTTCTTTTCTCCACTTTGACATTTCTGCTTTTCAGCCTTGTCAGACATTTAAAATCCGACATTTCTGCGTTAATAGTTCTGAGCGGAACAGTATGCTTCGGAGTCTTTCTGGAATCTCTTCAACTGATCATAAAATCACGAGTCCCTCAACTTTCCGATCTGATTGTGGAAGCAACGGGTATTATTGCCGGCTTTCTTTTTTATAAGATTTACCCGCTTTTTTTCCCTAAACCACAAACCGTTTTTAAGTCTGCATTTCTTATAGCTTTTCTCTGCAACCAGTTCTATCCTTACAAAATTTCTTTTTCATTTCAGAAAATCAGATGGATTCCGCTTTTTTCCGGTAATTCCGGTTCGACAATGACAAACCTGGGTAACACTATAGAAACCTGCATAATTTTTTCTTTTGCTGGCTACATTTCCCATCGACTGTGCAGTAACCTCTCCAGAAAGACCTCTTTTTTAATGCTTGTTTTGGCGGTTATCATTGTTTTGGAGTTTCTTCAGGGATGGATCACCGGAAGAAATCCTGATTTGACCGACATTCTGGTTGCATTTCTGGTGTTTGTCTTTGGCAGATTTGTATCTGAGAATGAGAAGACGATTTTTACAGATACGAATAAATTGATATCTTCACAGGAGTGACATTTTCGGAAAGCTTCAAATGAAGCGTCAGATTCTTAATTGTATAGCATCAGTAACAATGCAAATGGGAATATGTCTGCTCAATAGCCGGGAATTTTAACCAGAAACATGTTTTTCCAGTTTTTACCGGTAAGAAAAAAACGTTTTCCCTGTGGTATAAAAGCTATTCCATTAAGCACGTTGTTTTCAGATTCCGGCATCTCCAGATTAACCAGCTCCGTACAATCGACTATCCTTAATACGGCTCCAGTTTGAGGTGAAATTTCATAGATGAAATCACTAAACCATACATTGGCCAGAATTTTACCTTCTGCAAACTCCAACTCATTGAGATTTTTAAGTGGTTTACCATTATAACTAACCGGTAATTTTCTTATTATTTTGAAATTCTCATCCCTGAAGTATAAAGTATCTGACCCGTTGCTCATAATCAGTGTATTTGAATCAGCAGTCAAACCCCACCCTTCCCCCTCAAAAGGAATGGTTCTCAATATGGTGAGTTCAGGGTTATAAACGACACATGTCTGTTCTGTCCAGGTGATCTGATAGAGCCGGTCTTTTAGAAAAGCGCAACCTTCGGCAAATATTCCCGGGAGATGTCTTTTTGTTTTAACCATACCGGTGGTGTCGACAATCCGGATTGTCGATTGATCAACCAGGCCCGTACTTTCAAAAAGCACACTATCTCTGAAAAGAAGCCCCTGGGTGAACGCAGTAGAATCATGAACTAAAGTATCTAGAATCTCCGGTTTTATGGTATCGGCAAAAACCGTCGGTAAATTTCCCTGTTTTTCTGAACATAAACAAAAAGCCAAAAGCAGCAGAAACCCGGATCCCTTACAGATGATATTTTTCATGATTTGTACAAAATGGCAAGCTGTATAGATTTTTCAGAGTTTATAAAAAGAGGCATTTTCCCTGTTTTGTAGTACAGAAGCTGTTAATGAACAGTTTTGAAGGTAAAACTGCCCATTATTCTTTCACTTGTCCTGAAAAACTGAAAAGACGTTTTCCTAAGCTTCTTCAATCAGATAATCATCTGCTTCTGAGAATGTTTCGTTACGTTCTTCTTTCCAGGCCATAAGCTGCCGGGTACGGCTTGGATGTTTCAGTTTGCCAAGTGCTTTTGTTTCGATCTGGCGTACTCTTTCCCGGGAAATATTGAATATTTCTCCTATTTCCTTCAATGTTTTGATACGTCCGTCATCCAGACCGAATCGCATTACTACAATCTCTTTTTCCTTTGCAGTGAGCGAGTCAAGTACCTGCTTGATCTGGTCCCGCAGATGCATCAGTGACATACGGACCGAAGGATCTTCCGCTTTGGTATCTTCGATATATTCACCTACTGTGGTACCGCCGTCGTTACCGATTTCCATGTCAAGAGAAATGGGTTCCATGGAGTACTCCAGCGCGGTTTGCACTTTACTTACAGAACACCCCAGAGCCTCAGCAAGTTCCTCATGACTGGGTTCATAACCGTATTCCATCACCCATTTTTTGCACAATCGTACTGTTTTATTAACCAGTTCCAGTGTGTTTGCAGGAATGCGAATAGCTTTTGATTTGTCATTAATAGCCCTGGAAATCGCCTGTCTGATCCACCAGGTTGCATAAGTACTGAATTTATAACCTTTACGATAATCAAAATTCTCAACCGCTTTGATAAGCCCGCGGTTACCTTCCTGAATCAGATCGATGATCTCCATTCCCCGGAGTATATACTTTTTAGCTATACTCACAACCAGCCGGACATTTGCTTCAATAATTGCACATTTGGCCTGATTGCGCATGTCCTCCCAATGCTTGAATTCATCAAAGACATCTTTTTTATTATCATTAAGCAAATTCTGCTTGTGTTTTTCCAGAATAAGCTCTATCTGCTTTGGATTTAAACGCAATTGTCTGCATAAAGAGATGATCTCATCCTGAACATTCTGAACTTTCTGTTTGATCTCTTCATCTGATCCAGATTTTTCAGAGCTCTCCTTCTCCAATACAGATATACTGTTTGCTTTACGTTTAATCAAGGAGACGATTCTGATGAATTCCTTCCTCAAAACTTCGAAATCTTCATCTTTAGAAAGCTGTTCCTCTTCAACCTGAAGAACATCTATACATTCGAGTTCTTCACTTTTAAGTTCTTCAGAAATCCGGTAAAGACTCTCCAGTGATGCATTGCTGCGAAAAGCCATGTCAAAAAGTTTACCCTGAGCATACTCCATCTGCATGGCATATTCGGTTTCCTGTCCTCTGGAAAGCAGAGGTACTCTTCCCACAGTGTTGAGATAAACCCAGGTAGGGTCAGTGTAGCGAGGTTGACGCCTTGCCGAGATGAGGCGTCTGGTTCTGCGTTCGTACAAAGGAACCTTTTCTTTGACAAACGCATTAATGGTGATGTTTTCCCGAGTCAGAATCTGTTGAACGCGTTCTCGTTCCTGAGGTGTGGAAGCCACCTCTTCAATCTGGGCTTCAGTGACAAAACCTTGAAGTGCGGCTAACTTCCTGAGACGCTGTGTGGTACGATCAACAACGATTGTCGCTTCAGCCTGTTTTTCGGATTCTTTTTTCCTGCTCATTCTCCCCCGTCCAGCTCCTGTAATTGCGACGTAAAGTCTTTTAACTGTAATAGCAACTCAGCACGCCTTTGTGGTACATTTTTCATCTGAATCTTGACATTTCTGATCATGGATTTGAGAAACTTGGCACGCAGATAAATTATCTTTTGCACCAGTTCATCATGAATGTGATCCTCCAGGGCAGGTCTGACTAGCAGAAGTGAAATTAGACGCTTAATCTCAGGATCTGAAGCCTTGATACCTATCTCAGCTACATCTCCTCCCTGCTCATATGTCTTAATCAATAATGAATATATATCACCGGATATGTCGTCCGTTAGTGTTTCAGGTGCAACATATTGGCTAGCTTCTGCAATAAACTCCGGTTTTGTAACCAGTATCCTTAAGAAACTCCCTTCCAATGTACCAAGATACCTCTCATCTGCAGTATAATTTGCCTGCTTATGCGCCAAATCACTGCTTAAAATATCTCTATACCCAGATCCGGTCAACCGGTTCCCATTTTTATAACTATGATCCACCTTACCAGTGTGATTTTTATTATATCTGTATGAAGTTTTTGGTGTAACCCCTTGATTTTTCGAACCTTGATCTCCATAGGAGGAAAGTGGCGGTTCTTTAACTGAAGAACTTTTTAACTGATTTATTCTGTCATAAACCAGTTCCTCTTTCAAACCCAATTGCTCTGCAATCTCTTTTTTAAATTTCTGCTGAGCTATAGAATCCTTCAATGATTGAACTAAAGGGTTTAACGCGGCAATAACAGCAGATTTTCCACGACTAGTTCGGCCATCATGCTCAATGATCATCTTTTCAATTATAAATGTCATCCAGTCTTTTGAACCACTTACCTGCTCTTTGAAGGCTTCTCTGCCATATTTTTTAATGTAAGAATCCGGGTCTTCATCTCCAGGAAGTACTAAAACTGAAATATCAAAATTAAAAGGGGCCAGCACATAAATTGCTCTGGTTGCAGCCATCTGCCCTGCAGAGTCTCCATCAAAAAGCAAGACTACCCGGGAGCAGAAACGCAGCAGATACTGTGCATGCTCTTCGGTTAAAGCAGTTCCGGATGAAGCCACAACATTTCTTACCTCAGCCTGGTACATAGTTAAATAATCCATGTACCCTTCCACTATTATTACATATCCGCTTTCTTTAATGTATTGACGAGCCTGATGCAAACCATAAAGCACATTTTTTTTCTTATAAAGAAGCGTTTCCGGAGAATTAAGGTATTTGGGGGTGACATCCGCCTCCATCCCTCTACCGGCAAATCCAATAACCTTACCTGATAAGTCAAACAGGGGAAACATGACCCGATCACGGAAACGGTCATAGGTCTTCCCATCCTCTTTTCCTATCGCCAGACCACAGGAAACCAGAACAGAAGAATTAATTCCCAGGCTTTGAAAATGCATTATCAGTGATGACCATCCTGCAGGAGAATAACCCAAACGGAAATCACGAACCGTTTCTGCGGTTAAGCCTCTTGATTTAAAGTAGTTAATGGCTTTCTGAGATTGGCGTATGCACTGATAGTAAAATCTGGCGGCAATCTCGTGAATTTCCAGCATTTTTGGTTTGGTCAATTGATCTTCGGATAAATTTTGAGGGAGTGAATGCTCGGATGAGGATTTCAGCTCGACACCGGTCTCTTCTGCCAACATTTTAAGAGCATCGGAAAAACCAATACCTTCGATCTCCTGCAGAAATGTAAATACATCCCCGCCTTTTTTACATCCGAAACAATGAAAGAAACCTCTGACCGGATTTACATGAAAAGAAGGTGTTTTCTCTTTATGAAAAGGACATAAACCCTTGAGAGTTTGTCCGGATCCTTTCAGATTCACATACCTTCCAATTACAGTCGCAATATCTGCTCTGGAACGTATCTGATCCTTAATCGCTTCATCAAACCGAAAAGTCATGAGCCTGATCCCATACAACCGAAAACCGGCATTACCTCTAGTAAACTTCTTCCAGAAACAATGATCCCCGGAAACCTAAATCCCAAACCAATTCTCAACAAATATAATATATGTGTTATCAATGACTTACAACGAAATTTTCCAGTATTGATCCATCCCGGAAACAAGCGGCAACTAAAAACCTCGTGGCATAACTCCAGATAAGCTGAAGATCTTTTCAAAAAATACTTCCGGGTTGAGAGGGTTGCTAAATTTTTGCATAAAGTTAAAAAATCCGGCTTTATTCCCTGATCAATAATGTATATACTTTTTCTATTCAGAGCTGGATAATTCTAAGCTAAATGTAAAATAAAGCGTTGTTTCTAAAGCGGTTTAAGCTTTAACAATGGCGGCTTACTCCTTTTTTTCTTCTTTTTGGGAGGGTGTTTTTTTGCCCATTTATTATAAAGAATCTCTCTTTTTCTGATCTGCTCCGGGTCATCATATTTATACTCCGGCAGTTTCTGCAATTTCCAGTAGTTCATTATGAATGCTGAAGCCTTAACTGAACCTGCATCTGGTATCTTAACCGAACTGCCCCAATGAAAAGCAGAGAGTTCCGGATAGTTGAGTACCGGTTCTTTACGCATATAACCTGCAGGATAGCTAAATTCCCTATCGGTTATAATAGTATGCCTGGGTTTCTCCAGACATTTATACCTGGATAAATTCAGGTTATAGTCCAAAGGTCTGGTGCTGTCCGGTATGACCGGTATGTCCCCAATTCTATATGGGTCAATCCAGAGATTTGCAGTATCACTTAAATTTCCCAAGACAATCGATGCACTGACAAGCTTCTCATTTTCATCGGTAATCAATGAAACATTCGCTGGAATAATCTGACTCATTTTATTGGAGTACCCCAGACCAGCATATTCCCAAAAGTGGTTTTTATCACAAGAGAAATTAAGCTTAATACCGAGATTCTTAAAGAATATCTCTAAATCGGCGCACGAATCTCCCTGTGGGTTAAAGCTATTGAGGCAAAAAGATTGAGAAGTACCCTGGCAGAGGATTTTCACATCTGGTGCACACCTGCTCTCTACTGAATCGGTTAAATTCGTCTCTTCATCAATACCAGGACTTGCATAGGACCAGCCAAATAAAAACAGTGCAAATATAGCAGCAGGTTTTATAATTTTATCAGACACGGCAGCTTCTTTACTATTAGTTATAGAGCATAATTTTTAGCGGCTGAGAAATAATGTAGAAAAAAACGGTGGACATCTTCTTAAAAAGCTCTTACATTTTAAAATCTCAAAATTTTATAATTCTTTTTTAAGAAAAAATCGAAGGACGTTTGTTTCTGGCGTACCGGAAAACGGTTCATAAACATTTATACATTTTGCAGGAATATTTCAACATTTTATGGAAATGCTTCAGATTATTTCAGGAGAGAAGAGGGGGGCTGATCCCTGAGCCCCACAAAAAAAATACTTAATTGAAAGCAAGAGATTACAAACTCAGCCTGTTATGCCCATGGTACATTTTATCTCTTATTTTCTGTACCTCCGGATCAGCCATATAATCATCAAAATTCATTATCCTATCGATCACACCTGAAGGGGTAAGCTCAATGATTCTGTTTGCTATGGTACTGACGAACTGATGATCATGAGAGGTGAAAAGAACTACTTCAGAAAATTCTACCAATCCAGTATTTAGTGCACTGATGGATTCAAGATCCAGATGGTTAGTGGGTTCATCAAGGATCAGAAGATTTGCACCGCTGAGCATCATTTTTGAAAGCATACATCTCACTCGCTCTCCACCGGAAAGTACAGACACCGGTTTTAATGATTCATCACCTGAAAAAAGCATTCTACCCAGAAAACCTCTGATATAGGAAATATCGGTTGATTTGGAAAACTGACATAACCAGTCTATTAAGCTTATCTCCTTTGTGAAATATTTGCTGTTATCTCTGGGGAAATAAGCCGGAGTGATAGTTACTCCCTGAGTGATAGTACCGCTATCGGGCTCAATCTCTTTAGCAATAAGCTGAAATAATGTGGTTTTAGCTATATTTCCAGGACCGATAAAAACTATCTTATCTCCCCGATTGACTGTCAGATTAAAATTATCAAGGACTTTGATTCCATCCACAGTTTTGCACACATTTTCAAATGCCAGTACATTTTTACCGCATTCCCGATCCGGTTTAAATGCTACATAAGGAAATTTCCGTGATGATACAGGTATTTCATCGAGAGTGAGATTCTCCAATAGCCGTTTTCTTGAGGTAGCCTGACGAGCTTTTGAGGCATTGGAACTGAAACGGGCAATAAACTCTTTGAGTTCAGCTATCTTTTCTTCCTTCTTTTTATTCTCATTTCGTTTTTGGTTTAAAGCAAGCTGACTTGCCTGATACCAAAAATCATAATTGCCTACATAAAGCTGTATTTTACCATAATCAATATCTGCAATATGTGTACAAATTCTATTTAGAAAATGCCGATCATGAGAAACAACGATTACAGTGTTTTCGAAACGGTACAGAAACTCCTCCAACCAGGTAACCGATTCCAAATCAAGATTGTTGGTGGGTTCATCCAATAACAAGATATCAGGATTGCCAAAAAGTGCCTGAGCCAGTAAAACTCTGACTTTCTGACCACCATCAAGTTCTCGCATCAGCCTGGAATGCAGATTCTCATCTATACCCAGTCCGTTAAGAAGGATAGCGGCATCCGATTCTGCTTCCCATCCATTCATTTCAGCAACTTGCATTTCCAGTTCTGAAGCTTTTAACCCATCCTCCTCAGTCATGTCAGTTTTAGAATACAGTATCTCCCGTTGCTTAAGCACCTCGTAGAGCTTCTGATGCCCCATAATCACTGTATCCATTACCGGGAAATCATCAAATGCAAAGTGATCCTGGCGTAGTACTGCCAAACGACAGTCAGGACCAATGGTTACATCTCCATTTGATGGTTCAATTTCACCTGAAAGAATTTTAAGAAAAGTGGATTTTCCTGAACCATTAGCTCCTATCAAACCGTAGCAGTTCCCAGGTACGAATTTCAACATGACATCTTTAAAAAGAACTCTTTTGCCAAATGCAAGGGTGCAATTATTTACAGTAATCAATTATCCAGACTCCTTATTTTTTAAACAGGGCAAGAATATAAATCATGGACCGGTCTGCCCGGACATGTTGCGATGTAAGGTAAACCTTATTCTATAACCGGATAGGTATTGCGGATAAAATCCTTATCGAATGCATCGAAATGCCACCACTCGATGGCAATAGGGTGAAAGCCGGCAGAAGTCATGACTTGCCTTAAAAGTTCCCGGTTCTCAACCTGCTGTAAAGTGAGTTTATTTTCCTTTAAGAATTTTGCATTCAGAGCAGGTTGAGAGAGATCGCCAAAATGATCCATGGGGGTGCCCATATCCAGTCTGTTTCCGACGCTATCGACTATGGTGACATCAACCGCGCATCCATAATTATGCATGGATCCAAAATGGGGATTAGCTACATATCTCTGCATAGGGGTATTTTTAACGATATTCCACATTTTCCTTTGAACACTTCTGGGACGTAATCCGTCCACTACAAGAAGAGAGAGTGTTTTATCATGATTTTTCAGAATTTTACTGGCGGATGCAAGTTTGATGGCAGCATCCTTTTGTAAATAGCATCTATTCAGATCTCCATACACATCAACACCCATGAAATTCGTGCTGTCAGAATATTTCAGTTGTACTTGAATTGTGGAATCAACGCTACTGATATCAACCAGGCCTAATTCAGGTAAACTTTTCTCAAAATCACTGCTTAAAGCTTGGTTGGCAAAAATGGGGCAGCTACTGAAAAAGATAATTAAAACTATCAGCTTTTTTTTGTACAGATTCAAAAAACAATACTCCAATAAGAACAAAAAAATGGGGATCTCAGCATAGGAATGGAACACGAGTTGAATTTATTATTTCGCTGAAAAAGTGCAGAAATTGTAGTGATACAAAAAATGAAAGCATAACCAGGAATAAAACCTAGTTACACTTTAATTACAAGCAGGTAAAAATCAGAATCAGGGTTATTTTTTTGGAGGAGGAGTTCCTGGTTTTTGTGGTTGCTGACCACCGGAAGGGTGAGATGGGCACATTTTCTGCATTTGATTCATGGTTGCAGAGTCTGCGGGCACGGTAACCTGTTTTACCAGATTAAGATTCTGGTCATACTTTATTAATTTCTGACCGCTCTGTACCAGAATAGAGCCATCTGGAAGATTGGCAACCACTCTGGGCATCATCATTCCCATTCCCATCATCATAGGACATCTACCCATTTTGGTGGAGTCCGTTTCCTGCATTTTAGGGTTTTGGGCATTAACAAGCCCGCTGCAAAAACAAACCACAAATAAACTTAAGAGCAATTTTTTCATGAAAACACTCCAGTTTAACTTTTAAGACCAGCTTTATTCAATTGTACTCGCAAAAAAAGGTCCAAAAAGTCCCCTTCTTCAAAACGGATAATTCTTTGCTATATCAAATAAAAACTCAGCTGGAGAATTCGTTCAATATGGCCAAAAGGCAAAAGGGCAACTCCGGAAATACCTCTTCAATTAACTGGCATACCCTTTCAATCGATGAGGTCTTCAAAAAGCTGCAGTGCGATAGCAAAGGGTTAAGCAGTACCGATGCGCAGTTGCGTCTTGAGAAATTTGGACCAAATCAGATCCCCTCTTTCCAGCAAGAATCCTCAGTAAAGCGATTCCTGGCCCAGTTTAATAACCTGCTGATTTATATCCTGTTAATCTCCGGTATCATTTCAGCGCTTCTTACCCAATGGATAGATGCGGGTGTGATTTTCGGTGTTGTTCTGATAAATGCGGTAATCGGATTTGTCCAGGAAGGTAAAGCAGAAAAAGCATTGGAAAGTATTAGATCCATGCTATCTCCCAAAGCAACTGTCATAAGAGACGGTCACCAGGCTTCCATTAATGCCGAAAAAATCGTACCTGGAGATATGATGATTCTTCAGGCAGGAGACAGGGTTTCAGCTGATTGCAGAATAATACACAGTCGCAATGTCAGAATCGACGAATCAATTTTGACCGGTGAGTCTGTTCCGGTAGAAAAAAACAGCGAACCGGTTGAAGCCAGCTCAGCTTTGGGCGATCGCAGTTCCATGGCTTTTTCCGGAACCCTGGTGATTTTTGGAAGATGCAGGGCGGTAGCAGTAGAAACCGGTATTAAAACTGAAATAGGAAAGGTCAGCACCCTTCTCAGACAGGTAGAGCAATTGTCAACACCTTTACTGCGCCAGGTGGCACAGTTCAGTAAATGGCTCAGTCTGACTATTCTGGGGCTGGCAACGGGAACTTTTGTAACCGGTTACTTTTTTCGCCATTACGATATTGTGAATATTTTCATGGCTGCGGTAAGTCTTGCAGTTGCCGCAATACCAGAAGGACTTCCTGCCATCATGACAATCACTCTGGCTATTGGAGTACAAAGAATGGCCAGGCGAAATGCTATTATCCGTAAGCTTCCGGCAGTTGAGACACTGGGATCAGTGACTGTGATCTGTTCGGATAAGACCGGAACACTCACCAGGAATGAGATGACCGTGCAGCAAATTTTGACTGCAGATGAGCTTCTCAGTGTAAGCGGCAGCGGTTATGAACCCAGAGGTAAATTTACATCAGATGATAAGGAACTGTTACCGGAAGATAATTCACCGGTACTCTCAGAACTGCTCAAAGCAGCTATACTCTGCAATGATTCAAAAGTTTACCAGAAAAAAGGTTTATGGACTTTGGATGGAGAACCTACTGAAGGGGCACTGGCAACTGTATCCATGAAAAGCGGTATTGACCCGGAGAGGATTAAAGAGCAGTTGCCAAGAACCGATGAAATTCCCTTTGAATCTCAAAACAAATTTATGGCTACCCTTCACCATGACCATCAGGGCAACGGTTTCATTTTCATAAAGGGGGCCCCGGAAGTGATTCTCGCCAGATGCAGCTTGCAGCTAAGCTCTTTGGGAACCGTCCCGTTTAATCATCAATACTGGAAAGAAAAAATGGAGTCGATTGCAGTCCAGGGTCAGAGGCTTATTGCCCTTGCCGGCAAAAGTACAACTGAAAATCACAGGGAACTGCATTTTGACGATCTTGATACCCAAATGATTCTCCTGGGGGTAATGGGGATCATCGATCCACCCAGAGAGGAAGCAATCAGGGCAGTAGCCATCTGTAAAGCAGCAGGAATAAAGGTTAAAATGATCACAGGAGACCACAAAACAACTGCAACCGCAATAGCCAGATCTATGGGAATCGGCGTTTCCGGTAATGAGATGAGTGGGCATGAATTAGAAGAATCCAGCAGTCAGGAGCTTATAAAGGTTGTCTCTCAAACCGATGTTTTTGCCAGAACCACTCCGGAGCATAAATTAAGGCTGGTTGAAGCTTTACAGGCCGATGGTCAGGTGGTTGCCATGACTGGAGATGGAGTTAATGATTCTCCTGCTTTAAAAAGAGCGGATATTGGAATCGCCATGGGGTTAAAAGGCAGTGATGCAGCCAAGGAAGCCTCTAAGATGGTTCTTGCAGATGATAACTTTGCCTCTATTGTCCATGCCATCGAGGAGGGTAGAACAGTCTATGACAATCTTATAAAAGCAATCTTATTCATACTTCCAACCAATGGAGGTGAGGCTTTTTCTATCATTTTTGCTATCATCATGGGAATGCAGCTTCCACTCACCCCAGTTCAGGTTTTATGGGTCAATATGATTACCGCAGTGACACTTGCGCTGGCCCTGGCATTTGAACCATCAGAACCCGGTATTATGAAAAGACCACCCCGAAAACCCAATCAACCGATTCTCACCGGTTTTCTTATCTGGAGAATAATTTTTGTGACAATTATACTGGTTTTTGGCACAATGGGACACTTTGTTTACCTGTACCAAGAGGGTGCATCGCTGGAATTTTGTCGCTCCGCTGCTTTAAATACGCTGATAGCCGGTGAAATGGTCTATCTTTTTAACAGCAGGTATAAAACCAGATCCACCTTATCCTTAAAAATACTCACAGGAAGCAGGGCGATACTGATCGCTTCGGGACTCTTGATCATTTTCCAGGGGCTTTTTATCTATATCCCACTTTTTCAGCACCTTTTCAAAACAGTTCCGATCGGAAGTGCCGAGTGGTTAAGAATCGCGATTTTCAGCGCCTTCCTTTATTTGGCGGTTGAGGCTGAAAAATCAGTAATCCGCCATTTTTTCAAATCTTCTGTAACATAATCCTTAAAAATATCGTTTAAAAGAATACACCACTTTACCATTAAAACACAAGGAATGATAACCCGATTCATCTCTCCTGCAATGCAGGAGAGAAAAGGAGGTGAAAATCTAATATTCAGTCTATTGAAATTATTACTGTAAATTCGTCTCTATCATGGTAGAGATGTCTGCATATGACATTTTTAGACAGAGTACGTAAGCCTTCCTTGCTTCTTATAACCGCCAGCAATCGGACTGGATCTGCATGGCCATATTTAAAGTTGACTACAGCGTGTTTGCAGAGTCTGTTTTTTAACCATTTTTTCACCAGCTTGATCACCCTGAATGGGTCTTCAACCATGTCACAAAAAAGCCAGTCTGTTGGTTTTTCCGGTTTATATAGAAATGCATCCTGCCTTAAATGCTCAATAAGGGTATTTCTGGCAGCTCCCTTTTTTAAGGGACCATTATCAATAGCAAAAACACGTGCCCCTTTTTTTGAAGCTGAATAACTCCATCCACCGGGTGCCGCACCCAGATCGGTTACAGTTTCTGCAGATGAAGGGGATCTGCCCATAACAGAAAAAGCTTCTTCTATTTTAAGAAATGAACGGGAAGGAGCAGACGGATCAAATTTCATTCTCCTTTGTCCAAAAAAACGGGCAGTCCTGGAAAACAGTAACTCTCTTTTTGGGGTTTCTACTACTATGAGTCCTTCAATAAGCCCTTGTTTTGCAGGATAACCCGGTACTGCAAGTCTGGCAATCCTGGACACTTTTTTCTTTAGCTGTTCTGCTATTATCCTGCTTTTTTCCAGGTCTGCAGTGTATCCGTTTTCACTGAAAACAAGATATACCAATGGCCATTTCTGTTCAATTCTTTCAGATCGAATGGAATCACTATACCAGTCTGCAATTTTTTTTGCTCCTGCCGTAAATTTCTCAAATGCAATCATCTGTGCTTCAAAAAGCAACCATGAAGAAAAGCAGAGGTCATAATTTTTATCACTCTCGAGATCTCTGGCAGTCAGAACTCCCTCTGCGGCAATCATTGCATCTATACCGGTTGCCTTACACTCCTGCAGGGCAATATTTTCGATTCCCGGTTTAACTGTCAGTGCAACCATTTTATCACTTCACTCTAAAAAGCACTAATATATTAGATGAGTTTATTAATCCACAATCTTTAAAAAACTGGAAAGAGGAGATCCGGCAGCTTTAACGTCGGGAGTTAAGAGCTACCGGATTTAGGGGGTGAAGTGAAGCACCAGGCAGAGATTAAATTCAACTATTAGACCCTTGTATTTACTTTTCTCTTTAGTTGACAAGAGAAAATAAAGATTGAATCAAATCTCTTTTGCATTAACAACCATTTATGCATTAGAAAAGAGTAGAAAAATTGACCTCATCAGAAGTAATCTTCCTACCAGAGATGCATAAGTTATGATTTAAAATAAAAGGGATAATACAGCGTCAGAAAGTTACATTTAAGTTACATTTTCACTGAGGTTGCACTCGGATAATAAAGATAAGCAGGAACTGCTTTAATATTGACGACGCATACTCAGAAAAGCTCCCAGTACTTTTTATCTACATTTATTTCTTTACCCTCCCAGTGGAGCAATCCAAGCTGTTTGAGGCGAAAAAGGAGTCTGGAAAGAGTCTCAGGTGTCGTACCAATTGCTGCAGCCATATCTTTTTTGGAAATTCCAGGAACGATTCTGTTTTTCATGCCGAAATGATTTTTCAGAAACAGATAGAATCTCTGGTCAACTTCATGTGATTGAACCTGCATTAGTCGTTCAGTCAGGTAGCGCTGTTTATGCATAAGAAGAACGATAAAGTCGTTTCTGAAGTCAGGATTATCTAATAAACTGTGGAACAGCTTTTTAGGTAAGATAAAAACATTACTCATTTTTAACGCAACCGCGGTTACCGGATAACAGTCCTTTTCAAAGAGTACCACTTCTGCAAAAACTTCACCGGGTTGAATTATTTTTACCACAACCTCTTTATCTTCAGGTCCGGATTTGGAAAGCTGGATACTACCACTACCCAGGATATAAAGAGCAAAACCTCTATCTCCTTCATGAAATAAGGTTTCACCTTTCTGAAGAGTCTTAGGAATGGCAATTTCAGAAAGCATTGACTTGCTTTTTTCAGAGAGCCCTCCAAACATTTCAGTATAATCTAACATTTTTAGCATATCTGGCTGCATTTTTCGAAATCCTGTAAAAAAATTAAACGGGTTCCAGCATCAGGGGTATTGCCAATTTAACCTACTCCAAACTTAAAACATGAAAAAAACTGACCAGCTGATAATATCAGGTTAAAACTGTTCCCGGATTCAATTAATGAGTAAATCTTGATTCCGATCAAGAACTTTCTGCTTTAAATATCGCATATTTAATAGTGAGGTGAAAGAAAAATAACCAGGAGAGAAAGATGAAAAGAAACATTATTACCATTGATGAGAAGAAATGTAACGGTTGCGGTCTTTGTATTCCCAATTGCCCGGAAGGTGCAATACAGATAATCGACGATAAGGCACGGCTGGTGAGCGATCTAATGTGTGATGGTCTTGGAGCGTGTCTGGGGCACTGCCCTCAGGGTGCAATCAGCGTGATTGAACGGGAAGCTGAACCGTATGATGAGCGTAAAGTTATGTCCAATATAATTAAACAGGGGCCAAACACGATTAAAGCTCATCTGATTCACTTGAAGGAACATGGTGAAACAGCGTATTTAAATGAGGCAATTAAATACCTGCAGGAAAATGGTATTGAAGTACCCAAAGCCAGTGATGAAAGCTCATCCAAACACCCTTCAGGCTGCCCGGGAGCAAGAAGCATGTCTTTTCAGAAAACTTCCGATACAGTAACTGAGGCACCAAGAGGCTCAGAATTGAGTCATTGGCCTATACAAATGCATCTGATTTCTCCTGAATCACACCATTTCCAAAATTCGGACATGGTTTTAGCTGCAGATTGCGTTGCTTTCTCCTTTGGAGACTTTCACAGTAAATTTCTTAAGGGAAAAACTCTTGCTATAGGATGTCCCAAACTGGATGAAAATCAGGAAATTTATCTGGAGAAACTGATTAATTTGATCGATATCGCTAAAATTAATACTCTTACCGTGGTTATAATGCAGGTACCATGCTGCAGCGGTCTTCTGAATATAGCCCGTAAGGCAGTAGCAGCAGCATCCCGGAAAATTCCTTTAAAATGCGTGGTGATCAGTCTGCAAGGTGATATTTTAAATG
This sequence comes from Fibrobacterota bacterium, assembly GCA_023436145.1. Lineage (GTDB taxonomy): Bacteria > Fibrobacterota > Chitinivibrionia > Chitinivibrionales > Chitinispirillaceae > JAAYPC01. Next base: position 18,670 of record JAEZKP010000011.1, read on the forward strand.
AGCAATGGGTATAACCAACAATCATAAGGAGTGATTATGAAAGAAAGTAAAGCAATTGATCCCAGATTACTGGCAACTCCATTCACCTACTCAGATTTGGTGCAATACCAGGATGGATCTATTGTAAGCAGAACCATTATTGACAAAATCGAAGGCACAATTACGGTTTTTGCTTTTGATAGTAACCAGCGTCTCAGTACTCATTCCGCACCGTTTGATGCTCTTGTGGAAATAGTGGATGGAAGTGCGGTGATCACTATTGAAGGTAAGGAATTTAACTTGACTAAAGGAGAACAGATCATAATGCCTGCAAATAAGCCTCATTCTGTTCACGCAAACGAACGATTCAAAATGGTACTGGTGATGATACGTTCAACCCAGAGCTGAGCCATGTCAGAATCTGAAGTTTTTATGACACTGTCTCTTCTCTGTGGGGGATTTCCTGCGAGCCTGCAGATAAGTCTGTGTCAGGTTTGTGCTGATTCGAATCACCGGCCAAGGGGAGCAGTATTTTAACGGTGATACCAGGAGGTGGATTATTGTTATTCAAAGAGATAGTCCCGTTGTGATTTTCCACGATGTGTTTTACTATGGATAATCCCAGGCCGGTACCGCCTTTTCGGGTAGTAAAGAATGGGTCAAATATTCTATTCATCAATTCAGATGAAATACCACTACCCTCATCACTTACTTTGAGACAAAGAAATCCGGATTCCGGTATGGTAATACCCACAATAATGTATGATGCAGCAGGGCTGTGCTCAGATGCATTATCGAAAAGATTCATAAGTACCTGTTGCATCTTGGTACTGTCCCCCTGAATCATGAATTTCTCATTTTCATCAGCAATAAAAAGGATATTATGAGTTTTTGAAGCATCGTTTTGAGACCACAATCGGATTGTCTCTTTACAGAGATTAGAAAAGGAGAACCTGTCGTTGCGTACATGCGGTTTTCCAAGATCCAGCAAATCCTGCATCAAACGGCTTAGCCGCTGCACCTGTGAATGAATATGCTCTTTATAAACCAGATTGGTTTCATCTCTTTCGAGATCCAGGAAAAGAGCTTCAGTGATGGCCCAGATGGCATTCAATGGGTTTCTGACCTCATGTGCAACACCGGATGTCAACTTTCCCAATAAAGCCATCTCTCTGGATTGTACAAGTTCTTTTACAAACATCTCTTTCTCTATTTCATTGGATATATAGCGGGCAAAGATCTCCAGAAGCTGAATCTGATCACCAGAAAACTTTCGTTCCTTCAAATCCAGAACACAGATGATTCCGGTCACCTCACCAGTCCTGCTAAGCACAGGGACACCCAGATATGTTTTAATTCCACCAGTGGTTAAGCAGAGTGTTTCCGGGTATAATTCCTTCATATTTCCCGAGATTTGACAAGCAGTCTTTGCGGAAAGCATGATTTTACACAATGCGCAATCAACACTGGTATCTGAATGCTCATATTTATCATTTTTGTACCTGTCATATCCGCACAGCTTATTATTGACTATTTTACCAATTGAAACAACAGGGACTTCCAGGATTGTGGCTATACTCTGGCAGATTTTTTCGTAAATATTTTCTTTCTGATAACTGAAAGAAGTGGCTATCGTATAAATGGATTCGATAGCCTGATGTTTTTTCTTCAAAACCGATTCTATCTTTTTTTTCTCGCTTATATCCAGAGCAATGACAAAAACACCGGAAATTTCGTTATTTTCATCGAATGATGGTTCGATTACCACATCAAAAAACATGCTTTCTCTTGAGATCTTAAATTCTATATCATCCCTGATGCATTTCTGATTCTGAATAACTGTACGCATCATTTTATCAAGCTGCTGCCATCCAGGAAGCAGGGACAATCTGTAAAAGTTGTGTTGTGATGTAATCGGATCCTTATCATTATGAAACAAAGGCAGGGGTTTGAGATTTCTGTCAAAATGTGTAATGGAAATTCTGGAACTTTTGAGTAATAAGCTCATACGTTCTTCACTTTTCTTAAGTTCCCTCTCTTTCATTTTTCTGGCTTCAATTTCCAATTGGAGATTTTTGTTAAGAAAATCCAGATCCTCTGTGCGCTTAAGCACTTTCGTTTCCAGATCATCACGGGACCGCCTCAACTCAAGTTCGTTATTTTTAAGGTGGTAAAGAAGTGTATTGAATGGTTCCTGGATCCCAGTGACAAGTACTGCTTTGTATATAAAATAGAAGGAAACCATATCAAGAATGTAACCTGGAAAGTAGAGATTTTCTGAGCCATTCTTTAAAGAAAAAAAGATGCCAGACACCGCAGAAATTACTAAAGAAGCAGACAGCAGTTTGAGAAGTCCCGATGAAATAAAATCTCTTTTAATGTAAAGAAGCCCTGCTGCAAGCAGGGTAGTTGCAATGATGATATATTCACTTATGAGCTTAAAACTGGAAGTACAGCTGTCTTGTATGCAACAAGCCGGAAAAAGTTGAAAATGAAGTATGAATACCACCAATGTAAGGGATACAGCCACCGAGAATAAAACCATCATTCCGTAATTTATGTTTTTCTTACAAAAAAGTATCGCTGAGATGATTCCCAGATTTTCCAGATATCTACTGGTAATCCAGAACTGAGTTGACACATTGTGGTTTGAATTTATAAAAACAGTCATTCCCTCTGATGTCATAAGGTGAAATGCCCTGATAATACCAACACTCAGGAAGGTAACTCCCAGGAGCATGAAAAATTCACTGACAGTATCTCTTGTATTCCATGAGATGGCAAAAATCAAGATCGAAACAATAATGATATAAGCCTCTGAGATGGTGTGGAAGAACAGGAAATTAGATCTACTGACAAGATAGAGGACAATTAAAACCATGCCCAATCCAATGAATCCTGCGCCATTTCTCAGCTTTAAAAAAAACATCTTATTCTTCTGGTCTCCTGCAGTCGATCAGGTCAATAAATCACATGTTACATTCCGGGAAAGTTAAGACTTTCTGATAAAGGCATTATGTGTCTGAATGCCGCACTTTACCTCTGGCATAGGAAGCCAGTACACCTATAGCGCATACACCTGCAAAAATAAAAAACGCGCTACGTAATCCGATGAGAAATAGTTGAGAACGCTCAGATGTTATCTGAATATCACCAATCTGAACTGTAAAAATCAGTGTAGATATTGCCATGCTTAACATCTGCCCCAATAGTTGCATGGTACCAATTGTTGCGGAAGCAATCCCATAATAACGACTCTGGACTGAACCCATTGCAGCACTGGTGTTTGGTGAAGAAAAGAGGGCGAAACCTGTGCCCAGAATCAAAAGAGTGAATATTATACTGCTAATGGCAGTGTCTGCATCTATAAATGCAAAAACTATTAATCCTATTACGTTTATAGCCATTCCCAGAGAAGCAACGATCCGTGGCTCAAACCGGTCAGACAATTTACCGGCGAGCGGAGAAAAAAACGCCATAATCAAAGGTTGGGCAAAAAGAATCAATCCGGCTTTCTGTGGATTCATCCCCCTTATGTACTGAAGGTATAAACTGAGTAAAAATACTACTGCATGAGTGGCACTGTAATTGATTAATGCTGCAATGTTGGAAAAGGTAAATACAACATTTCCTCTGAATAATCCAATATGAAGGACTGGCGAGGTAGTACGGGCCTCATAGATTAAAAAAAAAGCCATAGTACTCAGACCGGTAAAGCTTATCAGTAATCCTGAGACTGCAGGCAATCTGGATACTCCATACATCATTATCGCTAGCCCTATACCATAGATAAGTGAGCCGGTAATATCAAAACTCTCCCCACTTGCTTCCGCCCAGTCAGTCTTTATTTTATAAAGCACTAAAATGATGATAAATAATCCAAATGGAACATTACTTAAAAACACAGAACGCCATCCCCAATATTGGGTTAAAATCCCCCCTATCACCGGACCTAAGGATAATCCCAGATAAGCGGAAGCTACATTTAATCCCAGAATTTGCCCTCGTTGATTTGGAGGATAGATGGAGGTTACGATGGCCACTGCAGTAGCAAAAACCATAGCTGCACCGACCCCATGTATTACCTGCATAATTAAAAGAAAAGGAACCGAAGAGGAGAAGGCTTTAAATACTGATGCGATAGTGGAGATGACTATTCCCCAGAAAAACACTCTTTTTCTTCCAAATATATCTCCCAGTCTTCCAAAAGGAACCAGAAAAATAGCGGCAGAAAGCAGATATAATGTCCCCACCCAGCTTAAAAGTACTGCATTCATCTTCAGATCGCTGCCCATGGCTGGCAAAGCGATATTGACCGAAGAAGCACCATAAGGAATAAGAAAAGTCCCAATAGTAGTGGCAGTCAGGACAGACCGCTTATTCTTGAACTCAGTCATGAAAAGTAAGGATTTTCATTTTGAATAGAGAAACTTTGTAAAGAAAAACCAATTTATTCAGAAAAGACAAAATAAAAGAAAACCGAAGAAAATTCAACTTCAGAACAGCTCTCTACTTTCGGGGTAAAGTAAAAGTAAAAGCACTTCCCTGCCCTTCAGTTGATTCTACCCAAATTCTGCCTCCATGTGCTTCAACTATATTTTTGGCAATCGTAAGGCCCAGACCGGTTCCCTTGCTGGTAATTTTGCGGGCCGTTTTTGAACGGAAAAATTTGTCGAAAATCCGGGGGATGTCTTCTTTTCTGATACCCGCACCCGTATCCCTGACAGTAATTGAGACCAAATGATCCTTTTCTTGTACAGATATTGTGATTAAACCAGACTCTTTATTGTACCTGATCGCATTTTCCAGAAGATTCATCAACACCTGTTTAATTCGGTCCCGATCTGCTTTTACCAAAACAATGTGATCCTGGGGAACTTCAACTTCCAATGAGACTTTTGGGGGCAACAGAAGTACACTGGTTGTTTCATAGATTAATCGAATTATATCCAGTTCAACCGGATTAAATTCCGTTGTACCTGTCTCTATCTTTGTTAGATCCAGAAGTTCACTAAGCAGCAATGACAGACGGTTACCCTCTGATTCGATGATCTGCAGAAATCGATTCTTTTCCTCTTCGGATAAATCGATGTCTTTGGATAACAGGGTCTGAGTCAACCCGATGATTCCAGTAAGAGGAGTTCTCATTTCGTGGGAGGCTACCGAAACGAATTCACTTTTTGAGGAATTGAGATCTCTTAAACGCTGCTCGACCTGTACCCGTTCGGTTATGTCTATAAAAGAAAGTACCCTTTGAGAAGCCTCTGGTATCAAAGCTGCATGTACAATTACGTTTTTTACCTCATTCTGCTTATCTACAATACGCAGCTCATGAGCCTGGGATGCGGTATTTTTATAATTGATCTCTTCTAACTCGACTAAAATTTCTGTATCGTCTGGAAAAACAAACTCTTTAAGACCCATTTTACCTTCAATTTCTGACTTCTGATAGCCGGTGAATTGACAAAAACGAGTATTTGCTATACTGATTATCGAATTCTTTTCGACTATTACCATTGCAGTACCGGTGTTTTCGAATATCGCCCGGTATTTTCTTTGGGACTCAGTCAGGACTTTTTCAGTTCTTTTCCTGTTCATAGCATTGACAAAAATGACTGCGGCGATTCTTAAAATCTTTTTCAATTGCTCTGACAGGCTGGACCTGGCCTCCTTTAAGCAATCAAACCCCAGAAAGCCAACTGTTTTTCCCTGAGAGACCAGTGGCACATACATGATTGAATTTAAGCCGGAGCGACTCAACCAGGCCCTTTCGATGTTTGCTTCGGGTGGTAAAGAGTTTATTGATGTAATCTCGATAATTGAAAAACTAATTAACTGGGAATAAAACCAGGGAAGATCTGCGGGGTTTTCCCATAAACTTGACCCTATCTCTTCTCTGGCAGCTGAATTATGCCATTGAAAAATGTATTCAAAACTTTTCTTCTCCGGATTGAAAAGCACCAGAGAAACCCGGTCACTGACCAGAAATTTACCCAATAACCTCAGGGCATTCATTATCAGAGAATCTATTTTCCTGAAATCAGAATTTATCAGAGTAGTTGCCAGAGTGCTGATCAATTTTTCGAATTCAGCCAAATATCGAAGCTGCTTTTCGATATGTTTTCTTTCGGTGATATCTTTTCCGATTAAAAGAATACTTCTGGTGATTGAGTTTTCATCTTTTTCGGCAATTATTCTTACTTCAAAAGACCGGGTTTGTTTCCCGGCATACTCATATTCAGTTTGAATTTCTTTGCCTGTGGAGCGAACCTGCATTAACAGGTTTTTCCAGTGGTTTTTTAGCTGGTCTGGAAGTCTGAAACCGGCATGATCTTTGATGAGATCAGCAGGTTGAACCCCACCGCTTATCTTCTCCCAAGCAGGATTAACATAGAGCGGTTTTAAATCATCGGAGAAGCGGATTATTATATCTGGTAAATTTTCAACTATAGATCTAAAACTGTTGTCCTGAATATCGTTTCCAGGAATTTTTCCTTTAACTTTTAAAGAAGAGCTGTTATCAAGTATTTTTTTCACGGTGTTTCCCAGTCTGCTGTAACTTTCTTTTGTCAAAATCGCACTGGCGCCGGCTTTTAATAGTTTCTGCTCCAGATCGGAGTGGTTCTCAGCAAGCACTATAAACGGAACTGATTTTTTAAGTTCAGAAATGAAGGTGATAATGTCAGTAAAAGTTATTTTTTGGACAGAGAGGTTACAAAGGATAATATGGGGATTGAAATTTTTTACCGCCACCCAAAAGCTTTCGGGAGTTTGAACTCTGATGGAGTCGGGTATAAGGCCGGAATTTTGCAGCATTCGGATATAAAATTCTGCATTATTTTCAGAATCTTCCAGCATGAGAATACGAATGGTGCTCTCCATAGTTCCAAACCCTGCTAGAATGTGAAAAAAACAGAATGAACGCTCCCAAGGTGATAGCTCTTTGTTAAATTGCAAGATCTGAGCCATAGAGGAAAGATATCCTAAGCTTCAAAAATGTCCTGAACAGGACGTATATTTAGCTGCAGCTTCAATTCAGAACAGGATAAAGTGAAAAAGAAAAATTTAATAGTTTTATTCCTCTCAATCTCTCTTCCAGCCCTTATTTATTTTGGAGCTGAAATCCTATTTTTTTCTTTTATCAATTCTGGTGCTAAAAAGCTTCTGAACTGGGAAAAAAATGGTCTTTTATCCAGAAAATATGGTTATGTATGGCAAGAGATTAATTCTAGTAAAGAGATGAAAAAAGTGACCGGGATCATTACCGGTGACTCACTTTCAAAGTTCAATCAAAACAGGATTCCGGCAGAAAAAGTCATTGATTTTCCATCTCTGGCTGCCATAAGTGAGCTCAATGAGCTAAAAAATCTCCACAAGACCATTACCATAGCCGATCGTCACGGTATCCCGCTTGCACGATTGCAAACAACTCACACTTGTGTCTTTCTTTCCGATATAAACGAAATTCTGATAAGCTCTCTATTGACAACAGAAGACAAGGGCTTTTTCCACAGAAAAACCGGTTATGATTTCAAATCTTTATTTAGGGCTTTCTTCAGCTCCATCTGGAAGTCTGTAAAGACTTTTAAAATACAGCGTCCCAGAGGCAGCAGTACAATTCATATGCAGGTAGCAAGATTTTTACTTATGAAATACGACAATCGGGGATATGCTTACAGCGAACAAAGCCTTTCCCGTAAGATTCAGGAACTAAAGCTGGCTCAGGCACTAAAAATCAATTACAGCAATCAGGAGATCCTGACTACCTATATCAATCATTGTGTCAGTGCCGGAAGGGGAATGCGTGGATATCATGATATAAGTATGAAACTTTTCGGTGTTCACCCCAGAGATCTCAGCTTAACCCAAAGCCTTTATCTTGCCCGTCTGGTCAAATGGAACCGCCACATTCCCCATAAAATCATCGGGCAGATTAAAACCAGTATGCCTTCACTTGCCAGACATTTCAAATGGACGGATAAACAACAGGACACAATTCTGCACAGCCTAGATACACTAAGTTTCCGCTCAGCTCCAAATATCATGCCTGCTCACAGCCACCTGATAGACCTGGCAAATGAATACTGGAAATTAATTTGTAAAGGAAACGGGATAAATGATGCCGGGCTGGCTGAAATGGATATTGCAGACCCGGAAAGCATGATACGACGCTATGGAAACCTGACCATAACGTTGACCATTGATTACAGGCTACAGGCATTACTGGAAAAATTGGTGGATTCCAGAGGTTTTGGTCCGGATACAACGATCCGTTCAGATATCCGGATCGGTTCTGAAGGAATCAACCTTCCATTGGCAAAAGAAGTCCCCCCTGACACTCTTAGAAAAGTGATTGTTCTCTCAAAAGATTCCACTGTAAGGGTCGACAGCAATTCAATTGTATTGCTCCGAAATGACACTCTGATTCAAAATATACGCTATAAGAAGAACAATAATCACATCAGGAGATCATGTTTCACGTATTACAGAGATACCACTACTGTGAGCGGACAATACTTTTCTTATGCAATTATGAACTCCCGAACCCGGGAGTTACTGGCATATTATTCACATGACCGGTTGGGAAGCAGGCTTCAAAGTTTACATATAAACCGCAATCCAAATGGTTCCAGCACATCCAAACCACTGATATATGCACTGGCCTATGATTTAGGAGTCTATTCACCTACCGAGATGGCCTCTGATGATCTGGAATATGGAGACAGCTGTGCCTGGGCACGTCATTATTATCCTTCTAGTGAAAAACCAACAGGCATGACTTTTCATCTGGCAGCAGAAAAAAACGGCTATACAGTTCATAATCATCATAAAAGTTTTGATGGTTATGACTATATGTTTAATCATCTGGCAAATTCCAATAATATCATGGCAGTAGAAACCATGTACCGTCTTAATACCGGAATTAGTGATGATTTGAAATCCCAAAGAATAAAATCTTTTATTACCCGTTGCGGTGCGGATGTACTTAATGCTGGAAACCAAATCACCGGGCCTGCTATCTATACTGCACTTGCCAGTCTCTGTGCAGGACCTTCTATTAATGATTCTATAAAACGGCTTTCCACAAACAGGTATTCGATTGCACTTGGAACTCTTGAGTTATCATTATATGAACAGCTGCATCTGTTTAACATACTCTATGATGGTAAACTGATAATTAATCCAGCCGCACATGCCGGACTCTTTATCAGAAAAATTGACCTGGCCGGAAATGATGTCCAATTTGATGATCCCTTACCTTTGCGAACCATATTTGACGATCTTGGCAGAATACACCCTGTTCATCTTGGTCTGCATAAGAGGTTAGTTTCCAGCATTTCCCCTACATTTCATAATTATGATATCTGTAATTCAGATGATCTCAGAAAAAATATGAGTAATTTTGCAAAAAGTGGAACGACAGATGATGTGATCAAACCGTATTATTCAGATAATAACAGTAATTCCAGAACTAATTACGGATTGTGGAATGCTGTGCTGCGGCTCAATTTGAAAAGAGAAGACTTAAAGAAAGCCGTTGACAATGATTCAATGTCAAAGGATAAAAATATTTATAAGATGCTTTTTCAGCGAGTGCCGGAACAGGAAATATTAGATGTTACTCTGGCCTGTATTGGCGAATGCAATCAACAACGTACCGGTTTACGTGATGGTAAAACACTTCACAGCTATGTTTCATCATCATTTCTCAAACATTTCGGCGTACCTTGTTCCTGTGGATTCTATTCTGCCTATGAGCAGCAAATTAAAGAGGAAACTTCAGACAGAGTAAAATTTTCTGCTTTTCAGGAAGAATCGGATCTTTCCGGGTGGTCAAAATTCGTGATAAAGATGAAAACCGGTTTTGGTTCAAGTTTGTCAGGAGAAGAAATCGTTTTTGAGAAATTGCGATTAGAGAACAGTATACGTTTAAGAGGGAAGAATTATCGAAAGATGCTGAAATTTACCACTTATATGGGAAATGAATCAAAAAAATACCTGAGTTTAATTGAAAAACTCAGGGAACCTTCAGGACTTGAAACCGTCGAAGCGACACTTAAAGAGATAAGGCTTATAGAGTTAAGGAACAAGTATGTAAAGCGAGAGCTGGAACAGGCATGTGAATCATTACTCAAAAGTGCACGAAAACTTCTGAATTGAAACCACATCAACTCTAAGGATTTCCTATGAACACCATTCATTTGAAAAAACTGGAAAATATGTACCGGTGTGCTCCTACCAACCAGTATTATAATCCTGACATCAGGATCGGAGACGGCATTGCAGAAGTTGTCTTTCCAGTAAAACCGGATTTTTTTCATTCAGGTAATGCAGTACACGGGTCAGTTTACTTTAAAGCTTTAGATGACGCAGCTTATTTTGCAGTAAGTTCGTTGGTGAGCGAATGTCTTCTGGTCACCGTTTCGTTCAATCTGCACTTTATCAGACCAATTTCAAATGGAAGTATAAAAGCCGAGGGAAGAGTCACTCAGCATGGGAAAAAGGTTTCTTTTGCAGAATCGGTTTTGCTGGATGACAGAAAAAAAATAATAGCCAAAGGAAGCGGCACATTTGTCAGAAGCGATAAACTGTTATGTGAGCAAATCGGATATGCATTATAAAGGACATTTAAAAAGCATATAAACTGAAAATATTAATTCTAAAGAAGCAGCACTGTCAGAAGAAGCAAAACTGGTACTGCCAGACCCACATGGATTAACATATCTCTGAAGAAAATGCTTCTGGAATGAAGCCGCATAAATCTATCGGTCTGTTTTAAGGCCAACATCAATTTTTCATTTTTGAAGGGGACATCAATAATTTCAGCAAAACCCTCTGTTAAAAAGCAATACCCGCTAAGATCCTTTTCTGATCTTCTAAAAATGATTATTCCGGGAGTGCGATGTGCGACTTTGTAGAACAGATGCAATCGGTGAGGAGACCGGGGGAGAAAGTCTTCATCAAGCAACACAAGAGAATGTCTATACTGAAGAAATAGAACCAGCGCAATTTTGCGATCTGTAGCCTTATCTACTATATAAAGACCGGTTTTGGAAAGCTGTGTTTCAAGTATGGTCGTTAATGTATCATTTTTAGAAAGAATCAGGCACCGTTTTTTAATCAGATTACAATCAAACATTTTTTTATCCTAAATCACACTGCATTTTGAAGCAAAATCAATGAGTATAAACATCTCCTGAAGATACTTTTTTCATTTCTTTGATCAGATGCTGTATTGATCCTTTTTTCTCTTTAATGTTAAGAGTACCATTTTTATAAACTTCCAGAATGGAAATCCGGGAGGATTTGTCCGGGGAAATGATGAATATGGGTCCCTTTATTAATGTAGACACTTTTTCGGCAAAATTGAGGTAATTTTCGGTGCTGTTACCGTTTTTATTCAGGACTACAGCTTTGAGATATCTGCTAATTCCCGGAATTTCCTCTTCAGTAACCGGAACATATTCGATGTTCTGGTTTTCTCCTTTTTTTAGAAAATGATAGGTAGTACCTTCCTGGTCAATGACTCCCACAAGGGATCTTTTTTTATAACCATTATATCTGGAGGGGCTCAAATGAAGTGCCTTTTTAAAACGTCCTCCAAATCCCAATTGATCAAGCAAAAACACCACAGGAATTGCCAGATAAGAGATGATAAACCAGACAGCAGAATAAGGGACCAGAAAAAGACAGATTGCACCACCGCACAAGGTCAAAGAGAGAATACAAAGCATTGCAGTGGTTTCCAGATGAGAAAAGCCGAGAAAGATCAGGCGGTGATGAATATGGGAATTATCTGCTACGATCATGCTGTGAAGTCTTTCGTAAAGACCGTAGCCACTGTCTTTTGACTTGAAATACCGGCGAACCATGGTCACCAGCACTTCAATTATTGGTACCCCGGCAATTAATGGTAATACAACCATAGCTCTGGAAGCCACAATTTCTTTACCAAGATGCATGGATATCACAGCAATCATAGTACCCAGAAAAAGTGAACCTGTATCCCCCATGAAAGTTTTAGCAGGTGGCAAATTGTAATAGAGAAATCCTAACACTGCGCCCGCCAATACAAAGCAGACTGCTACAAGCGATGACAACCCTCCCAAATATGCAATAACCGCTAATGAAAGTATAGAAATAAGTGAGATACCACCAGCCAACCCATCAACACCATCTATCATATTGAAAGCGTTAATCAACCCCAGCACCCAAAACACAGAGATCAATTTGCTTATCCATAAAGGGATGGAGAAAAGGCCTATAATTGAAATTTGTCCGAAATTTATATCAAAAAGATAAACAGTACTCAGGGCAATCAGCAGTTCTGCTGCGATTTTATAACGGACTCGCATAGTAATAAACGTGCTGTCATCCAGTATTCCACAAGCAAAAATGATTATCGATGAAAGCAATAAAACCTGAATAATATCTCTGGATAGCGGAACAGAAATTCCTGCTATGCTTTTAAAGGAAACAAGAGATATCAGTAGAGATAAGAATGTTAGTACGATTATTACACCGCCTAAGCGTGGAATCGGTTTTGAATGAACTTTACGGGCTTCCGGAGTATCACAGAAATATTTAATAACAGGTGATTTGATAAGAAATCGTAGTAACAAATTTGAAAAGCCAAAAGCTATGGATAAAAGAATAACTGAAGGAAGCAGAACTGTCCAGAAATTCATGATAATAGGACTTTCATAATATAAAAAGCGGTGGTTTATTAGGAAAAAATATATCGTCTGTCAAAAAGCATCTGTTTCTTCTGGTGTATACCAATTTAATACAGTTAAAGTTACTGGAAGCAGAAAAACAGTAAATATTTAACTGGTATAATATTATAATATATAATCCTGACACAATTGTATCAATATGGGAGAAGTTTGTCTACCAAAAAGCAAAAACACTTTTATCTGCCCTACTTGCTTCATGATAACGATGCCGATATAACAGGTTAAAACCTATTTGAGCTTAATGGCCAGAGTCAGAACTGTTACAGCACTAGCCAAAATAGCCATAGTATCTCTAATCACTTCGCTTATTGAAGGACCGGTTTTCTCGGTCTTATTAACTGGTGGAACTCTGGTCACATAAATCTCTGAACCATCCTGCACAACCGGATTGGCAATACCTTTTTTCCTGATTTTTTTGGTTTCACCACCAGGAGAAGTCAAAAGGACAAAGGAACTGCTGTCAGCCAGACCACCAGCCCGGTCAATATAATCTTTGACCTTAGTAGCTTCAATATAGCTGAAGAGCCCTGGATTGTTTACATTCCCATGCACATAAACGGTATTAGGGCGAGGTGGGATAAAAATGATGTCATCTTTCTGCAGCAGTACATCTTCTTTTGATTGCTTACCATACAATGCATCCTTGAAATTAACTACCAGCCTTTTTTTGTTTCTGGTTACTGTAGCACCTTCCAGAAATGCATCAGGAAGCAATCCCCCGGCACGTTTAATCAGCTCTGTCAGCCGCTCACCCCGTTTTGAGATTGCATAAGATCCTCTGAATTTTACCAGCCCATCAATTGTGACGAAATTGTCTACAATGTAAGCCGGATCAGGCCGGACCACAATTTTATCACCATCCTGCAGTGTGAAATTACGAACCGCTTCGTCTGAATAGTTCAAGGAATCAGGAAGATCAATTTTAAATGCCTTTATTAGCAGGTCCGAATCGGTGGGGTTGATCCGGTAAACATCCACAGCCTTACGATAAGCCTGTCGGGTAAATCCACCAGCCCGAAGAAGAGCATCAATGACCGTTAGATTTGTACTAAGAGAGAATGTATCCGGGTAGCGAACTTCACCTTCTACGATTACTTTAAGATCTGTAGGTTTTTCCACTTCTCTTTCATAGACTATAATCTCATCTAATGGCTGCAGTGCAATATTATAGGACGGATCATCTTTTAATTTGTTAAGGTCAATCGGTATGGTGGTTGTTGTCACCAGATCATCACTTCGACGGATCAGATCAGCCCGTTTCATAAATGCGTGCTGCTCAAGCGGTTTGCCATATGTAAATATCAGTTCGCGCAGGAAGAGGCTATCACACTGATAGATTCCCGGATAATTAACAGCTCCGCTTAAGTTTACATAGTTTTTCAGATCCTCCATCAGGGGTGTAATCTTCAGCGTATCATTATTATACAGGGCGAAATCATCTTTTCCCAACAGGTATTTATTGAGATTTAAATCTATGACTTTTACTACAGACTTTGATGAATCCCTCTGGTCAAACGGAAGCATCCGGAAAACCTGTGCTCTATCTGCGTTGGTAGATGGAAGTAAACCACCACAGAAAGAAAGCAGTGCCTGAAGATTATCTTCATTTTTTAACTCGTAAATTGCAGGTCTGAACACTGATCCGGTAACTGCAACGGTTTTTCCCCTTGATGGAACAAAAACAACATCATTATTCTGAAGGCGAACATCGGTGGTGCATTTACCGGTAAGCATGTATTGGTAAAAATCAACAGTGGTGATTTCCGAACCGTTCCGGAGCACTTTTATATTACGCAAAGAACCCTGCTTAAGCGGTCCGCCTACGCTGTAAAGAGCATTGAAAGCTGTAGAAGCACTGGAAACAGTATAACCACCCGGAGATAACACCTCACCCATGATAAATATCCGCACCGGTTTAAGCTGAGCTACGGAAAGATCAATAAATGTGCGGGGTGGAACGGTGGATAAACCAGAATAGTGCTTTGAAAGAAGATTTTTAATTTTCTGCTGAAGCTGCTCGAAGGGTATACCAGTGACATATACCTGTCCTGCTACCGGAATAAATATTTTTCCCTCTTTACTGACCTGCAGTTCATACTGAAACTCAACCTGCCCCCAGACCGAAAGACGTAAAATATCACCCGGACCCACCAAATAGCCTGGATCTACCGGTCCAACTGCATTTGGCTTAAAGGCATCCGGCGTTTTTTCAAAAAGCGAATACCCGAAATAGGGTAACTCTTTGAGAGTATCTTCAGTCATTTTTGTCTTTTTTTTCATATCTTCAATAGTAGTTGAATCAATGATGCTATCTCTTTCCAAGGAATCAGGTCGAACAAATTTTGGAAATGAATCTACCAGTGTGTCATTAAACTGTGAGAATGTTTTCTGCGGGCCCCGATACTGATTACTGTATCGGCTTTTAATTAAATCAATATGTTGTTGAGAATATCCTCTTTGACGGGCCATTTGCTCATAATCGCTAAACTGAGAGGAGCTGGAAGACATTGTTGAAGATGATCCCATAATGGTGGACATATCCTGAGCAAAAATAAAAGAGCTGATAATCAGCATTGGAAAAAATATTTTTGCGAAACAAAGAGAATTGAGCATATCCGGATAATACCTTCCTGTTTTAACCTGGCAAAGTTTATGTTTAATAATTCAGGACATCATTAAAAGTGTTACTGATGGTTCAAAACTAAACCGGTTACCGTTTCAGCTTCATAAATAGCTACCTTCACCAGCAGAATCCCTAAAATAACAGCGGGATCATTGGCAATTCAATAGAGAATCAATGGATTAATAAAATTGCCGGCTCAATCCCAGTAATGTACTAAATTTTGCTCGCTTTTTTTTCCGTGGTAATTGAAATTACCTGTGAGTACCAGGGGGAAATTGACTTAAGTAGTATAGAAATGGGAAAAGATTGTAGAATGTGTTTTAAATACCCATTTTTTATTTTAAATATCTCTCCTAAATAAGAAAAATTGCAGAAAAAAAATGGAATCCATAACTAAAACAACGATTTTACTGTTTTTTTTGATTTCAGTACCAGAAATCGCTCTGGTATATTCGCTTCCCATTGCAGAAGGAAAAGAAAAATTTTTAGGCAATATAATTAATTTTAGTGTTCCGACAGATTTTTCGGAATATTGGAATCAGGTAACTCCTGAGAATTTTGGAAAATGGGGCAATGTCGAGTACATTAGGGATAGCATGTTCTGGGCACCACTAAAAGAGGCTTATGATTATGCTAAAAAAAATGGATATCCTTTTAAACAGCATACTTTTATCTGGGGACAACAGGAGCCTTCATGGCTTGGTAAGCTTTCTAAAGAGGAACAGAAACAAGAACTCGAGGAATTTATCCGGCTATATGCAGAAAATTTTCCCAACACTGATTTTGTAGACGTAGTTAATGAGCCATTAAATACCCCAGCATCCTATAGAGAAGCGCTGGGAGGCAAAGGTTCAACTGGTTGGGACTGGGTCGTTTGGGCATTTGAAAAGGCAAGACAATATCTTCCCAATGCTAAACTGCTGATTAATGAATACGGCATAGTGAACAATTCAAAGAATACTGATAAATATCTGGCTATAATTAACATTTTAAAGAAGAGAAAGCTGATCGATGGAATAGGGATACAATCACATTGTTTCAGCCTCCAAGGCACTAAACCTCAGGTCATTAAAAAGAATCTGGACAAACTTGCCGCAACTGGGTTACCACTTTATTGTTCGGAGCTTGATCTGCAGGGGGATGATCAGCTGCAAAAAAGCAGATACTGGCAATATTTTCCCATATTCTGGGAACATCCGGCCGTTAAAGGAGTAACATTATGGGGTTACAGATACAAAAGAACCTGGATAGAGACAACCTGGTTAAAGGACTCAACTGGTTCTGACAGACCGGCGCTGATTTGGCTGAGAAAATATGTCTCGACGGGGGAACGCGGTGAAGACAGTCTTGCAGATTTGAATAGTAGAAACCCGGAAATCATTCATGAGGCTAATAATTACCTACTAATAAACTCACATAATCCGGTTACGCTGGAGTTATTCAAGGCAAATGGGAAAAGAGTCCGCTTGCTGGTTGTGAATGGCAAAACACGCCTTCCCCTGACATCGTTAGCCTTGTCTAATGGAGTATACCTGCTTCGGGTAAACAAGAGTAATGCTATTCGTTTGGCCATTCTGCACCCGGATTAAAAAGAGAAGCAGATATGGATCGGTCCGAAGAAATTTATCTTCTTATTATTTCTGGAGGGAAACAGAAACGCCATTGATGATGACTCTATTATGGTGACACAATTTATACCTCTATTTTAATTTCTGCATAGCCTTTTTCTTCATTTTTCTGTAATTGTGTATAATAACAAGCTTTTTGATCATCCCGGGTTTATCAAAAACTCAGGTTTCCGATTATTTTTTTTACAGAAGTAGCTTGTGCAAAGGGCTGTAATTCCAATTAAATTTCCTGGTGACACACCTCGCACCCATTTCAGGTATTTTTGAATTATTTGTTGTTTAATTAATCATTTCTGCAGTGTATATTAACGGAACAGGTAAGAGGAAGGATCAAATAGTGAAATCCATATACACTTATTATGACTATCGCAGGTTTGTCAGCGATTTTTATAAAGAAAAGAAAGCAGTAAACCCCAACTATTCATATCGTTACATTGCATCAAAAGTTGATCTTGATCATGCTCTGGTTGTAAAAATACTTCAGGGTAAACGTCATATCAGCACCAGTAAAATTGATACATTTGCAAATCTCATCGGTTTAAGCATTCGTCAGAAGGATTATTTCAGACTGCTAGTGGCTTTTGGAAAAGCCAGAAACAACGAAGAACGAAAGCATTTTTTTGAAAAAATCCTCGCATTCAGTGAAATTCCAGAAAAACAGATTCAATCAAATCAATATGAGTTTTACCAGCACTGGTATTATACAGCAGTTCGTGAAATTCTCAATCTCTCTTCCTTCAAAGATGATTATCAGTGGCTTGCAGAATCTGTTCAACCTCCTATTACCATTTCAGAAGCGAAAAAAGCAGTTAAACTGTTATGTAAACTGGGTATGATTGTTCAGGATGAAAAAGGATATTATCGGCTAACTGAGCAGTTTGTAACTACTGGAGAACAATGGCAATCCATAGCAGTCAGATCATTTCAGAAAGAAGCATGCAATCTTGCTTCACGTGCTATTGATCATGTGCCAAAAAAGGAACGCGATATTTCTACTGTTACCGTTTCTCTCAACAAGGATGCACTGAACCGGATCAGCGAAAAGATGGCTGAATTGCGCAGGGAAATCATAGAGATCGCAGCTTCCTGTCAATCAGTAGACAGAGTCTATCAACTTAATCTGCAACTTTTCCCGGTTTCTGTAACGATTAAGATTGGAGATGAAAAATGAACAGAACTCTGCTGTGGTCACTTCTGATCTTTTGTTGTTTTTTTATTAAATGTACCAGTAATGATCATATTGCTGGAGGTTCCGGATCTACCACTACAAATGGATTTACAGCCAGGGTTTTTGATAATAATAATAATGTGGTTAGTGATGCTATAGTACGAATTCGCCCGGTTGATTACTATGCTTCTGAGTTTAATACCAATTTATCAGGAACTGTCGCGGATACCTTTACCGGCTCTGATGGTAAGATTTTATTTACAAATTTGATACAGGGAGCTTATCTGGTAGAAGTTTTTAATAAAAAGACAAATGAAGGTGTAGTTTTCAGATGTGATATCCGAGACGGACCTGTAAACAATTTGGGTAATTTCACTATCAAACCTACTGGTTCAATAAACGGTATAATAGATGCAAAATTACTTCTTAATAATATTAATTATATGATTCAGGTTTATGGCATGGAGCGTGTTGCTGCAGTGGATTCAAAAACCGGCAATTATCATTTCACTAATCTTCCACCAGCAGAATATGTCCTTCGGGTAGCAAGTTCAGATTCTATATTTGTCCCTTTTGAGCTCGATCCTGTTGTGGTTACTTCAGGTGATACCGTCTCCATAGATCCATTAGCAGACTGGTTACATAAAGGAATACTGAGCATAGATAACAGGAACGGCGGAATTTCAGAAACAGATACAGTATTCAACTTTCCCTTATTACTCAGGCTTGATCAGACTAATTTTGATTTTTCCCTGGCTAAGAAAAAAGGTACCGACCTCAGAGTTACCAAGGAAAATGGCTCCAACGTTTTTTACGAGACAGAATGGTGGGACAGTATTAATTCCACTGCAGCAATCTGGATACATGTCGACACGCTTTACGGTAATAGACCGATTCAGAAGTTACTATTATACTGGGGAAATAAAAAAGGCGGTTCCCTGTCCAACCCATCAAAAGTATTTGATACCACATTTGGTTTCAGGGGTGTCTGGCACCTCAATGAGTCAGGTGGGACTGAGCAGCAGGATGCAACTGGCAACAATCGTATTGGTATTCCAAATGGAATGGACGGCTCAAACGATATTCCTGGTAACATCGGACGAGCTCAGCAATTTAAAGGAAGTCCGCAGCACATTGTATTTACTGGTGATGACAGACTCAGTGTCAACAACTCTTTCTTTATGGCTTCTTTCTGGATTAAACCAGATTCAAATACAACCACCGAAAATCAAAGCATTTTCATCCAGAAAAACAATGGCTATGGACTGCATCTAAACAACAACAATCAATGGGTATTCTCAGTTTCAATGCCGGACAGCAATGGAGATTCCTGCAGTGCGCCTGCAATTTTTAATGAATGGACCCTTATCAGTTTTATCAGAAAAAAGTCATCATTTTATTTTTTTGTCAATGATTTACCAGTGGACAGTTTTTTTATCAACACCACAGAGCCTGTATATAATGATGAAAATTCACAAATAATTTCAGGGTGCTCTACCAATAATAGCAATTGTTTTTCAGGTGTAATGGATGAACTCAGAATCAGTAACAAACCGGTATCAGAACTTTGGATCAGGTTATGTTACCTCACACAGAGAAAAGGACTGAATGTGGTGAATATAGAGAGAATAAGATAAAGTTGAAGATCTTTTCCGTGGCAGTGATTTGTTATTCAAATACACTGATCCGGGAAAGGCTTGTTATAATGATAGTACATACTGAACCAGATCCATACTGATTCTGACCTAAGCTCATCCCCGCAACAGATTCTTCTCCACCCCAAGGCTTCTACTGCTATGATGTTTTTATAGATTCTGACTATTCTTAGTTTCAGAAAATAGAGAATTACCTTTTCTATAGAAAAAAGGAGTATATGCATTTAAGCATATACTCCTTCGAAGTATGAAAATAAAGGATTTAACTAACTGTTATTTAGTGAATTTAATGCTCATTGTTTGAGTAATCTGGCCATTGACTTTAACTTTGATTGTCCATGGACCAACACCGCCCTGGCTATTACTTGTCCAACTCCAGATTTTCTCATCGTGATATCCAGCTGACCCGTTAAGAGTTACAGAATTTGTACCTCCCCAGGCATTATTGATAATGAGATTTATTGCACATCCAGCCAATTTCAAAGGAACATAATACTCAACGTTTACTGGTGTATTCTCGGGAACCGGATCTTCCTTGATTGCAACCAGAACCTCGTTATCTCTTTGGACATATACATTAACTTCATCAGTGGATGACAACCCTTCATTATTGGTTACTCTTAATGTGACAGTTGTCACGCCGTAATTAAATGAAAGCATTGGAGAAATGTCTGTTGAGACTACATTACCATCAATTATCCACTCATGCTGGACAATCTCACCTAACAGATCATAGCTGCCTGAAGCATCAAGGTTTACTCTGGTGTTAATACTCCAAATATCCCTTCCTGCATCAGCAAACGGCAGAATATCGGTCTTTTCCGGTTTGAGGCCACCCAATAATCTGTTATCATCATCGTAAATACAGATCTTTTCATTTTCTTTATAAGACATTGCCAGATTATTAGAATAATCGTTAGTCTTATTAACAACACTCCAGTTCTTATAACTGATACCTACAACCATACCTCCGGTGTTCGGAAACACTGCGCCGGGAGCAAGCTTAATGCCTGTCAGATCGTAGATAATAACGTAATCATCATCGCCACAATGAGCAAGTGTTACTTTCACATTAGCAGTATAATACTTATCTAACTGTGGTGTTTCACCATTATCAGCACTGAAATAGTATTCAATTCGACCTCCATTAATAGTTTCATTGCTGACGTTAACCAAATATAATCGCGGATTAGACGACACCGGATTATTCATAGCTTCATCGTACATATATACTTTTGCTTTTACCGGAGTATTTTGTACAGTGATTGTCACATTCTGATAACTGGTTAAAATACCATCAGTAACTGATACCTTAATAGTGTAACTGCCAGATTGATTAAACGCCGGTATCCAGGTGAACATCCCTTTATTGAATTCTGCACCTACCGGAAGATTTGCAGCACTGAATATAAGAGAATCATTATCTACATCAGATCCTGTTGCGACAAATGTTAATAATGAATTTTCACTTATAATCTTTGGTGAAATAGAATGTAGTACAGGTGCATCGTTTACTGCATCTACTGTGATTGAAACAACAGCTTCTGCAACCAGCTCCCCATCGCTTACTGTAAATGTTAATTCATCATTACCGTTGTAGTTGGCATCAGGAGTATAGGTCAGATTCGGAGCTGTTCCGCTGAGTGTACCATTTTTAGGAT